>CAZIUA010000027.1:0-28757 GCA_964542315.1 uncultured Faecalibacterium sp.
TCAGGCCTGCTTGTAGGCCTGACAGTGACGAAGCGCAAAGCCTCGAAAAAGTGGCATTGCCACTTTTCGACACCCTGAGCCCTCCCCCAAGGGAAGGCACTGGGAATTCTCCGGGGCAATTACAGCAGTCCGCCGTTCCAGCCCCACACACCGATCTCCTCAAAGGTGACGTAGATGCGATCCGGGTCAATGTCCAGCTCTTCGCGCAGGACGTCCGTCAGCGCGCCCGTCAGCGCGGTATAGCTCTCCTCATCCGCAGAGCCAAAGAGCTTCACCTCGCACACCGCGCAGGGCTCATCCTCGCCCTTGAAGAACATGGTGGCGTCATCAACAAATTGCAGCATCAGCCAGTTCTCGGATTTGCCGGGAATCAGTTCGATCGCTTCGCCCATGCGCGCCTTGATGGCGGCCGCCTTGCGGGCTGAGATCTGCACATTGGCTGTTGTCTTGATGAAAGGCATGGTTTTCCTCCTTGTATGTCAGGCCATTGCTTTTTCCAGGGTGATGCGCCTTGCGGCCTCCAGAGCAATGGCAGCGATCCGGTCTTTTGCGTCCAGGTTGGCGTGGTTGGACAGGCTGCGCACATCCCATTCCGCCGCGTCCAGATTATCCGCGGCATAGAAGAACTGCAGCACTTCCCTTTGGCGGAACTGCGCCACCGCCGCCACGGACGCACACTCCATATCCACACAGATGCATCCTGCGGCCTTGCGCCGGGCGATCTTCTCCCGCGTTTCGCGGTACATGGAATCAGTCGTCCAGCACTTGCCCTCCACGAAGGGAACGTTCATGTCCGCCATCATCTGGCGGAACAGCGGCGCATAGTGCGTGTTTGCGGCGATCTCATCCGACGGCGGTGCGTAGTGATAGCTCGTTCCTTCGTCGCGCATGGCGCTTGTGGGCAGGATGACCGCGCAATCGCCGATGGCGGCGTCCAGCACGCCGCAGGTGCCAAAGAGCACCAGCGTTTCCGCACCCATGGCGTAGAGCTCCTCCTGCAAGGCCACGCACAAGGGCGCACCCACGGCCATGGGCATCAGCGCCAGTTCCACATCCGCATAGCGCACCTTGTACACCGGGTGGGACTGACAGGCGCTGTTCATTTGGCCGATCTGCACCGCATCCGGGAAGAGCGCCAGCATCCGCCCGAAGGTCACGGAGGAAAAGCAGCTCACCGCCACCTTCGGCATGCCGTCCACAGGAGATACGACCATCTCCGGTGTCATCATAGGCGTGTCGTTCGGGTCGAATTCGTGCAGCAGCATAGCGATCCTCCTTTGGATATGCAGCGTCTATTATAGCCCATGTATTCAGCATTTGCAAGGGTTTCCAGCACGATCGCGGCGAAAAATCCGCCACCCGATGAATTTCCAGCCGAAAAAACGAAACTCGCCCCTTTTCATTTCCGCCCGACCCCGTTATAATAGAAGAAAAGCCATCCTTATCAGGCAAAGTGAGGAATACATATGGACGAGAAAAAATTGCAGGCTCTGCTGGCAGACATGACCCTGAGCGAGAAGGTCGAGCAGCTCGTGCAGCTCAACGGCGGATTTTTCGGCTCGGATGAGCAGGCCACCGGCCCTGTGTCGGAATTCCGCATGACCCCGGATCAGCCCTACCGCACGGGAACGGTGCTGGGCGTGCATGGCGCGGCGTACTTGATCGATCTGCAGGACCGCATGATGGCCCGGCAGCCCCACCACATTCCGGCGCTGTTCATGGCGGACGTGATCCACGGCTACCGGACGGCCTTCCCCGTGCCGATCGCCATCGGCTCCACCTTCAACCCTGCCCTGGCGGAACGCATCACCGCTGCCGCCGCGAAGGAAGCCGCCGCGGCCGGTCTGCATGTGACCTTCTCCCCCATGATGGATCTGTCCCGCGACAGCCGCTGGGGACGCTGCATGGAGTCCACCGGCGAAGACCCGTGGCTGAATGCGCGCATGGCGGAAAGCGAGGTGCGCGGCTTCCAGGGCAGCGACTACGGCGAGAAGGGCCGTGTGGCGGCTTGCGCGAAGCATTTCGCGGCGTATGGCGCGGTGCAGGCCGGCCGGGATTACAACGTGACGGAATTGTCCGAGCACACGCTGTTCGAGGACTACCTGCCGTCCTACCGCGCGGCAGTCAAGGCAGGCGTCAGCATGGTGATGACGGCCTTCAACACCATCGACCGTCAGCCCTGCACGACCAACAGGCGCCTGCTGCGCGACATTCTGCGCGAGGACATGGGCTTTGACGGCGTGGTGATCTCCGACTACGGCGCGGTGAGCGAAAGCGTCAGCCACGGCAGCTCGCTGGATGACCGCGACGCCGCGAAAAAGGCGATCATCGCCGGCTGCGATATCGACATGATGAGCCAGTGCTATCTGCATCAGCTGGAAAAGCTGGTGCAGGACGGCGAAGTGGATGAGGCGCTCATCGATGAGGCCGTGATGCGCGTGCTGCAGCTGAAGAACAAACTCGGCCTGTTTGAGAATCCCTACAAGGATGCCTCTGTGGAAGATGAAGCGAAGCTGCTGTTCTGCGCGGAGCATCAGGCGCTGTCCCGCGAGGCGGCGGAGGAGAGCATCGTGCTGCTGAAAAACGGCGGTGCGCTGCCCCTGTCGGACAAGCAGAAGCTCGTTGTTGTCGGCGCGCTGGCGGATTCCAGGGCGATCACCGGCTCGTGGGCGCTGTTTGTGGATAAGGCGCAGACCGTCACCCTGCGCGAGGCCATCGAAGCGCTCTATCCCCAGGCGGATGTGACCTTCTTCCCTGCGGACAATGTGACCGAGGCCATGCTGAACGCTGCGCGCGCCGCCGATGCGGTGATCCTGGCGCTGGGCGAAGACCAGACGCAGACCGGCGAATCCATGAGCAAGGCGGACATCTCGCTGTGCAAGGCGCATGCGGCACTCTTTGACGCGGTGCAGGCGGTCAACGCGAACACGGTGACGGTGCTCTTCGGCGGAAGGCCGCTGGCCCTGCCGGCGCTGGCAGAAAAGACCAACGCCCTCATCGAGGCGTGGCTGCCCGGCTCATGCGGCTGCTATGCCCTGGCGGACATCCTCTTTGGCCGCGTGAATCCCTCCGGCCGCCTGTCCATGAGCATGCCCTACTGCACAGGTCAGCTGCCCATTGCGTACTCGGCCTTCCAGACCGGTCGCCCCAAGCCTCCGACGGTAGCCTTCACGCCCTTCGCGTCCAACTATATGGACGTGCCCAATGTGCCGCTGTATCCCTTCGGCTACGGGCTGTCCTATGGCGAGGTGGCGTACTCCCCCGTGACGCTGGACAAGACCGTCCTGACGGCAGATGGCGTACTCACCGCCAGCGTGACGGTGGAAAACAAGGGTGATCTGCCCGTCAAGGAAGCCGTTCAGCTCTACCTTCGCGACATGAGGGGCAGCGTCGTCCGCCCGATGCGCGAACTCAAGGGCTTGCAGAAGGTCACCCTCGCGCCCGGCGAACGCAAGACCGTTTCCTTCACCATCACGGAGGACATGCTCCGCTTCTACAACATCGACATGGATTTTGTCAGCGAGGCGGGCGATTTCACCCTGTGGATCGGCCATGACAGCCTGACGGAGAACGGCGCATCCTTCCGCCTGACCCAATAAAGGAGCACTGACATGAAACGCTGCATCCTCCTGAGCCTGGCCATGCTGCTGACCACCTGCGCGGCCGCTGAGGACATGCTGCCCGTACACTATTCCGGTGCGGCGGGCGAGATCGTCCAGGACATCACCGCCGGGTGGAATCTGGGCAACACGCTGGATTCCTTCGGCGAGTGGATCCTGCAATACACCGACGGCACGCCACGCAGCTTCGAGACCGCCTGGGGCAATCCACCCGCGACCCGTCAGGTCATCGACGATCTCCGCGCGGCAGGCTTCAACGCCGTGCGCATCCCCGTCACCTGGACGCAGCACATCGACGACGCCAATGGCTTCCGCATCGATCCGGACTGGATGGTGCGCGTGCAGGAGGTCGTCGACTGGGTCATCGGCAACGACATGTACTGCATCATCAACCTGCACCATGACGTGGGCGGCGACAGCTGGCTCCATGCCAGCGAACGCAGCGTCCGCGCGGACGGCGAGAAATTCCGCGCCGTATGGACGCAGATTGCGGATCATTTCGCCGCTTATGACGGGCATCTGATCTTCGAGGGCTTCAACGAGATCCTCGATGAGCGCAGCACCTGGACGTATCCCGGTCCGGCGGCCACTGCGGCGGTGAATGCGCTGAACCAGCTCTTCGTGGACACCATCCGCGCCACCGGCGGCAACAACGCCAGCCGTGTACTGCTGGTCAACACCTACGCCTGCGGCACGCATCCGTCCTCCCTGGCGGATTTCGTCCTCCCTGCCGATCCAGCGGACACCGCCCTCATCGTCGGCGTGCATTATTACGATCCCGGCGCCTACTGCTCCGCGGTATCCGGCGCATACAACACCCAGCGCGTCTGGACGGACAACGGCGGTCAGGCGCAGGTGGACGCCATGCTGGACAACCTGTACACGCATTTCACCTGTCAGGGCATCCCGGTCATCATCGGTGAATTCGGCGCCGCCAACAAGGATAATGCCGCTGACCGGGCGGATTACGCTGCCTACATCGTGCAAAACGCAGCCCAGCGCGGGGTGAAGTGCTTCTGGTGGGACACCGGCGGAAAGATCGAGCCCGATCCCGTGCAGGGTTCCTACACCGGTCTGGCGCTCTACGACCGGTACAGCGGCACATGGGTCTTCCCGGAGATCGTCCGTGCGCTGACCGGCGTCACGCCGTGAACGCGCTCTTTTCGAGGCATTGGGGACCTCGACGGCTCCCGGGCGATACGGATCCATCCGGAAAGCCTTTGGGACAATCAACACGCCCCCTCCCGAGGATACGCCTCAGGAGGGGGAGCTTTTCGTTCAGCGCAGGACGCTCATTCCGGGCGGGCGGCGTCTTCGATGGTGGTGACCACCACATTCATGCCGTAGCGGACGTCCGATGTGTCATCCAGCAGGATGGTCACGGTGTAACCGGTCTCCTCGGTGTCGGAGGAGGTTTCCGCCGCCAGCAGGGAGATCTTTTCCACCCGGCCCGTCACGGTCTTTTCGCCATTGTCCACATAGATGAACGCCACCTCCACCCGGCCGCCGATGGTCAGCCTGTCCAGGTCGCTTTCGTAGACGATGGCCTCCACACGCATGCCGCTGTCCGCGTGGATGCTCGCCACAGCCGCGTCCGACGCGGCATTCGTACCCACCGTGACGCTGACCTCCGTCACCACGCCGTCCGACGGGGCGATCACATCGCAGGAGGCCGTTTCGCCGGGGATGAGTTCACCCTCCACCGTTTCGAAGAGCAGGTCGCCCTTCTGCACCGCCTGACCATTCTCCACCGCATAGGACACGATGCTGCCCGTGCCTTCATAGGCGATGAGCGAAGCACGGGCGAGGCTGCCGCGGCCAATGCGGGACGACGCCGTCATGCCTTCCGCGCGATAGACGAGGATCAATTCGCCCGTGGTGAAGTTGCCGCTGGTCACCTCCACCGTGAAGCTGGTGCCGTTCACCACCGTGACGCGGCCCGTGCCTGTGCGCTTCTGATTTTCATACGCACGCAGATAGACCTGTTCGCCCGGATGGACGAAGCGGTTTGCCTCCGCATCATAGGCATACTGGGTCGATGCGGAAATGGTGTAGGGGGTTGCAGGCTCGATATACGCCACCGCGCCATATCGGCTGATGACGGTGTCCGCCGCGTCGCCTGCCTCGCCGAAGACATAGGCCGTGCCATCCTCTTTGGCATGGACCTTGGTGGTGGCGATGGTCGCCAGGATGTCGCCGGCCTTCACATGATCGCCCGCGCTGACATACACCGCCGCGACCTTGCCGCCCACGGGTGCAGAAACGGTCTGCGTGTCCGTCGCGACGACGCTGCCCGTCATGGTGATGGTCTCCGCCAGCGCCGTGCCGCACAGCAGCAGACCCGCCAGCAAAATGGACAGGGTTTTCTTCATCAAAATGACCTCCTTGTGGGTTCGTCGGATGCGCGCTCACACCGAGCGCAGCGCATCAATGGGGTTGAGTTTGCTGGCCTTGCGCGCAGGCGCCCAGCCGAAGATGATACCCACCGCGGCTGAGAAGCCAACGCCCAGCGCAATGGCATTGCCGGACACGGCGAAGGCGATCTCCATTACCTGGCACATGGCACAGGAGATCATCATGCCCAGCACAATGCCCAGCAGGCCGCCGATGAGGGACAACAGGAAGGATTCGATCAGGAACTGCGCCTGGATCTGCCAGGGCAGCGCGCCCAGCGCCTTCTTCAGGCCGATCTCTGCCGTGCGCTCGCTGACGGTGGTGAGCATCATGTTCATGATGCCGATGCCGCCCACCAGCAGCGCGATGGACGCAATGCCGGCCAGCAGCATGCTGACCATGGAGAGCATGGACTCCATGGTCTCCTCGATGCTGGACATGCTGGTGATGGTGAAGCAGTCCTCCTCAAAGGAGAACATGGCGTCCAGCGCTTCCTCGATGTTATCGGATGCCTGCTCCGATTCGGCGCCCTCCGCCAGGTACACGGTGAAGGACGTGACCACGCTGGTGGAATTCATCTTCATCGCCGTGGTATACGGGATGAGGATGGATGCGCTGCCGCTGATGAGGCTGGTGATGCTTTCCGTTTCCGCATCGCTCAGCACGCCGACCACCAGGAACGGAATGCCGCTGATATACATGGTCTCGCCAATGGGATCGACACCGAAGAAGAAGGCCTCCTGCGTATCCTGATCGATCAGGCACACATAGGAGCTGTTCTCCTCATCCACGCGGTTGATGGTGCGTCCGCGCGCGACCAATTCCGGATTCCGCGTGAAGTAGTAGCTGTTTTTGCCCGAGATGCTCACATTCGTTTCGTATTCGCCGCCGCGGCTGACGCGTGTGCGCACGGACACCGTCGGCGTCACGCCATCCACCACGCGCAGGGCGGACACTTCATCCAGATCAGCCGAAGTCAGGCCGGATTTCAGGTCGCTGCCCGTGACGGATACGGTCAGGGTGCCAGCGCCCATGGAGGAAAACGAATCCGTCAGCGCGCCGGAGAAGCCCTCCACCGTGGTGATCAGCGCAATGACGGCCATGACGCCGATGAGGATGCCCAGCACCGTCAGGAAGGAGCGCATCCGGCTGCCCAGGATGTTGCTCATGGACATCGACACGCATTCCCACAGCATGACGAAGGTGCTGCGTAGCCTCTGAGATACGCGTTTAAGCATCGTCCACGCCGCCTCCCTCCGTGAGCACGCCGTCGATGATATGCACCACCCGGCGGGCGTATTTGGCGATATGCATGTCATGGGTGATCATGATGACGGTGCGTCCCTCCTCGTTCAGCCCCTGAAAGAGCGCCATGACCTGGCGTCCCGTGCTTTGATCCAGCGCGCCGGTGGGTTCATCCGCCAGGAGGATGGAGGGATCCGTCACCAGGGCGCGCGCAATGGCCACGCGCTGCTGCTGTCCGCCTGAAAGCTGGTTCGGATAGTGCTCCATCCTGTCCGCCAGGCCGACGCGCATCAGGATCTCCTCCGCCCGTTTGCGGCGTTCGCGTTTCGGTACGCCCGCATAGATCAGCGGCAGCTCCACATTTTTGCGTGCAGTCAGCCTCGGCAGCAGCTGATGATTCTGGAACACGAAACCGATCTCGCGGCTGCGGATCCGGGCCAGTTCGCTTTCATCCAGCGCCTCCACCGATGCGCCATGCAGGATGTACTGGCCTGATGTGGCCGTGTCCAGGCAGCCGATGATGTTCATCAGCGTCGATTTGCCCGATCCGGACGGCCCCAGGATGGAGAGGTATTCCCCCGGCGCGATCGACAGGTCAACATCTTTTAGCACATGGGACATTTCCCCGCCCATGGGGTAGTATTTGTTGATCTTCTCCATGCGGAAGAACGCATCTGCACTCATGGCCTGCCACCGCCACTTCCGCTGCCGGGATTCCGGCTGCCTCCGCCGGGAGCGCTGTTCATCCGCTGCTGATTCTGCTGCCTGCGCTGCTCATTCGGCTGACTGGTGTTGAACAGCGCCCCCAAGCTGTTCAGCCCGAAGGAGCTCTCGCTGCTCTTGCTGACCGCATAGACCACATCGCCGCTTTGCAGTCCGCCCGTAATCTCCACATAGCTGCCGTTGCTTACGCCCGTTGTGACATACACTGTCTGCATCGTGCCATCCGCCCCCTGCATGAGGACATACGCCTGATTCGCCGCATCAAAGGACAGCGCATCCATATTGAGCACGACCACATTTTCCGCTTCCTCCTGGGGGATGGTCATGGTCACCTGCATGCCGGGATACACGCCGTCGGTCACATCCACATAGGCGGTCGCGGTATAGTAGGCCACCGATCCGCCTGCGGAGGAAATATAGTTGATGGACGCGATCTCCGAGGCGAAGGTCTGCTCCGTCGCGGTGGTGGTGATGCGGCACTCCGTCCCCGTGCTGACATCGCCGATGTCGTATTCATCCACGTTGACAGCCACCTTCATATGGGTGAAATCCGCCAGCTGGATGAGGCTGTCGCCCGCTGCGGCTTCATCGCCTGCAGCCACATAGAGCTGATTCACGCGTCCATCAAAGGACGCTTCGGCGATCTGCCCATTGCTCATCCGCAGCAGCTTCTCGCCCTTGCAGACGTCCTGCCCTTCGCGCACATACACCTCGCGCACGGTGGATCTGGCATTCGCCGTGATGGTCTCGCTGTGCAGCAGCTGCAGGCTCCCGCTGAAGCTCAGCGAATTGGAGATCGTGCCCGTGGCCGCAGTATAGCTGGCATAGGTCACATTCACCTTGCCGGACACGCGTCCGCGCAGCACGATTGTCCCCGCCGCCAGCAGCACCACCGCCGCCAATGCGCACAGGAGCTTTTTCATCCTGCCTTTTTTCTTCTTGACCGGATCTTTGCTCAAACAGAACACTCCTTCCGCACCCATTTTCCAGGTACGGAAGGAGTATACAAAACAAAAATCAATTTTTTTGGGCGTTCCGGTGAATTTCGGGTGATTTTCGGGTGATTTTCGGGTGATTTTTCGCGCTGCGGCGCCTCACCTGCCCTTCAGCCGGTGTTCACCCGCCTTTCACCCCCGGGGACATGCACGATTTTCCCGGTCTACGCCAACATCGCCGCCTCAGCGGATGGAGTTATCCACCGTTTATCCACCATTATGCACAATCACCGCCGGAGACAGGGCATCTCCGGCGGCAATGCATTCATTTTGGTTTGTCACGCATGCTGTGGTTCGGGCCGTTCTGCGTTCAGCCACTGCTGCATTTCGGTGCACATCAGCAGGAAGGCCCCCACGCCATGCAGATCATTCGTGCTGACGGGACGCGCGCAATAATGCTCATAATCCCCCACGCCAGTTCCGATGCAGACATGACCGATCTGAATTTCCTCGCCTGCCCAGCCGATGGAGCGGATCACGCCCTCATAGCCCCGCTTGGCCGCATCGGCATAGTCCGCAGGCAGATAGTCCTTGCGCATCGCCTTGCACAGTCCCGCCACATACAGGCAGGAGCAGGAATTCTCCAGCCAGTTACCCGGCTGATCGCCCTTGTCCACCACCTGATACCAGCGGCCGTCCACGCTCTGGTAGCGGCACAGCGCCTTCAGCAGATCCGTACACATGGCGATCAGTTCTTTCCTGCCCTGCACATCTTCCGGCAGGAAGTCCAGGTCGTTCAGCAGTGCCACAGGTACCCACCCCATCGCCCGACCCCAGAATTCACTGGCACGTCCCGTCACCGGATCCGCCCAGGGTTCCTTCTTTGCCCCATCCCATGCGTGGTAGAGCAAACCGGTTTTCTCATCGAGGGTCTTATCCTGCATCATCAGCGCCTGACGCACCACCAGTTCCGACATATCGGTCCTGCCATGACGTGCGGCGTACTCCGCGATGAACGGGCCGGACATATATAATCCATCCAGCCACATCTAATCCTCCATGCTGACCTTATGCCAGAAGCCGCCTTCGCTGTTGCGGGGAATATCGCGAACTTGCTGCCAGACAGCATCCAGACAGCGCAGGTAGTACGGATCCTGTGTCCTGTCCCACAGGGGGAAGAGCAGGATGCCCGGCTGGATATCATCCAGATCGCCATGGGCGTATTCAATGATATGACCGTCCGCATCGAAGACCGAGTCCACCCAGTCCTTCATATACCGGAAGTACTTTTCCTCCCCGCAGAGCTTCCACGTTTCGTTGACACCGGAGAGAAACACTCCCTGATGGTAGTGGAAATGGCGTTTGGGCGGGAGATCCGCGGCGGCATAGCGGCGCATCATCGTGTCGCACGCAGCACGGGCATAATCAAGCGGTTTCATAGCATCTGCTCCTTTTCATTCGTCTTTGTCCTGCGCAGCTCCCGCCATCACATCGCGCAGGAAACTCGCGGCCTTCTGCGGCCATTCCTGCGCTTCCGGGATGAGGATCGCAGGCGAAGTTGCGGTGCTTTCGTCGCACAGGGCGCCGCCGTGTCCTCCATGCGGATACAGATGCACCTGCGCCGCCACGCCGTTACGATGCAGGGCCATGGCGAAGAGCAGCGTGTTCTCCACCGGGACGGCCTGATCCTCCCAGGTGTGCCAGAGGAAGGTGGGCGGCGTCTGCGGCGTGACGAGGTCTTCCAGCGAATATGCGGCATGATCCGCCGTGTCCTCGCTGCCGGTGATGCACACGAAGGATCTGCGGTGGGCGAATTCGCCGCTGGTGATGACCGGATAGCTCAGCACCAGCGCATTGGGGCGCACCTGATGTGGCGTCAGGCCGATGGGCGTCCACAAGGCCTCGCGCATCCACATCACGCCCAAGGAGCCTGCCGCATGCGCACCAGCAGAAAAGCCCATCACCGCCACGCGAGCCGGATCGACATGGTATTGCGCCGCATGGTCGCGCAGATGCGCCACCGCAGCACCCACATCCTGCACGGCGGACGGGAATCGCGCCGGAGCCACATGGTAGGATACCACTGCCGTGACAAAGCCCATTCCGGCAAAGCGCAGGGCAACGGGTTCGCTTTCACGGACGGACAGATGGGAATATCCGCCGCCGGGACAGATGACGATGGCCGGCAGCGGACGCTCCGGATCCAGGCAGGACGGGGCCGCGTAGATCTCCATCGGCACGCCCGTGGGGAGGTTCAGCCGGGTATTGAGCATGGACGATCCATCCTTTCCGCATATTGATCGGGGTTCAGTTGAGTGCATTGTAGCACGTCCGGCCATGCGCGTCAACAAAAACCGCGCCGGGGATTGACAAAGGGCGGAAATGCAGTATAATCCATCTGAGCAGCCGGCATACGGGCTGCACACAGATGAGGTGAACGGCATGGAAACATCGCAGATGTTCGCGACGGAGAAGATCAGCCGCATCCTGCTGAAGATCGCGCCGCCGGTGATGCTGGCACAGCTGATCCAGGCGCTGTACAACATCGTGGACAGCCTTTTCGTCGGCCGCTATGCCGAGACCGGCCTGACGGCACTGTCCATCATCTACCCCATCCAGCTGCTGATGATCGCCCTGGCGGTCGGCACGGGCGTTGGCATCAATACGGTGATGGCGGCGCGCCTTGGCACGGGCGAACGCAAGGCCGCGGATGAATACGCCGGTGTCGGCACGCCCCTGGCTGCCGCGATGTGGCTGCTTTTCGCTGCGGTTTGCTACTTCCTCATGCCTGCGTATGCGCATCTGTCCACCGATTCCGCCCAGGTGGCGCAGGAAGTGACCGTCTACGGGCGGATCGTCTGCGTGTTCAGCTTCGGGCTCTTCCTGGAGAGCATCTGGACGAAGGTGCTCCAGGCCGATGGCGACATGAAGACGCCCATGGTCGCGCAGATTCTCGGTGCGCTGACCAATATCGTGCTGGATCCCCTGCTGATCTTCGGCCTGGTAGGTCTGCCGGAACTGGGCATCGCCGGTGCAGCCATCGCGACCGTCGCCGGACAGATCGTCGCCGCGCTGGTGGTCATGCCGCGCGGATTCCGCCGCTCACCGGCCTTGGCGAAATACGCCGCGCACATCCGCACCATTTTCCGCCTGGGTGTGCCGAATATGCTGATGCAGTCGGCCTACACCTTCTACATTTTCGGCCTGAACCTGATCCTCGCGACCTTTTCCGATCAGGCGGTGACGGCACTGGGGCTGTATTACAAGTGGCAGACCTTCTTCTTTATCCCACTGGGCGCCATGCAGACCTGCATCGTGCCGGTGATCAGCTTCAACTACGCCGCGCGGAATGTGGATCGCTGCCGGATGACGCTGCGCGTGGCGATTCTCTTCGGCATGGCGCTGATGGCCGTCGGCACTCTCTGCTTCGAGACCATCGCCGGACCGATGCTGCGCGTCTTCTCCTCGGATGAGCAGGTCATCGCCATCGGCACCAACGGCTTCCACTTCATCGGCGTGAGCTTCATTCCGCTGGTCACGTCGCTGATCTTCCCCGTTTTCTTCCAGGCGGTCGGATTCGGGCTAAAGAGCTCACTGCTGACCATCATCCGCACGGTCTGCCTCTTTGTGCCGCTGGGATGGCTGTTCTCGCGCTTCGGCCTGGAATGGTTCTGGCTGACCTTCCCCGTGACGGAGACCTTCACGACCCTCGCCGGATGCATCTTCTACCGCCAGTTCCTGCGCGCGCCCTACCCTTCCGCGAAATGACCGCACACAAAAGTCCCCTTCCGCACTCGATGCATGGAAGGGGACTTTTTTGCTGCTCGGATCCCCCGCAGCCTCACGCGCTGCGCTGTTCCAGAGCGAGCTTGTCGGCGATCATCGCGATGAATTCACCGTTGGTAGGCTTGTCCTCCTTGGTGGCGACGCGGCAGCCGAACGCCTTGTTCAGCGTGTCGATGCGTCCGCGGCTCCAGGCGACCTCGATGGCATGGCGGATGGCGCGTTCCACCTTGCTGGCACTGGTGTTGAAGCGCTTGCCGATGCCCGGATAGAGCTCCTTGGTGATGCGGTTGATCACATCCGGATTCTCGATGACCATCTTCACGGCCTCGCGGAGGAAGGCATAGCCCTTGATATGCGCCGGGATGCCGATGGTGAGGAAGAGGCTGGCGAGCTTCTCATCGATGGTCGGGGCGCGTCCGGGCAGGGAGATGCGGCTGGATGCCGCGGGCGTTTCCGTCCCCTGGCCGCAGACCTCCCGGATGCGGCTGGTCAGCACATTCATGTCCACCGGCTTGATCATATAGAATCGTGCGCCGTTTTCCACCGCGCGCATGATGAAATCATCCCGGCCAAGCGCGCTGACAACGATCACCTGCGGCGGATTCTCCAGCTGCTGCCGGTTCATCTCCTCCAGGAAGGAATACCCATCCATCTGGGGCATGATGATATCCAGGATGATAACATCCACGGGGGATTTGGTGAGGGCCTCCAGCGCCTCCAGGCCATTGCCGCATTCCGCCACCACGCGCATTTTCTCCTGATGCTGCAGGTGCTCGCGCATGCTCCTGCGCAGCTCCGCATTGTCATCCACCAGCATGATCCGCATTTCGTCCATCGCTCAAAAACTCCTCTCTGCATGAAACCTCGGCCTTCCCCGACAGAATCGTGCGCCGTTTTCCACCGCGCGCATGATGAAATCATCCCGGCCAAGCGCGCTGACAACGATCACCTGCGGCGGATTCTCCAGCTGCTGCCGGTTCATCTCCTCCAGGAAGGAATACCCATCCATCTGGGGCATGATGATATCCAGGATGATAACATCCACGGGGGATTTGGTGAGGGCCTCCAGCGCCTCCAGGCCATTGCCGCATTCCGCCACCACGCGCATTTTCTCCTGATGCTGCAGGTGCTCGCGCATGCTCCTGCGCAGCTCCGCATTGTCATCCACCAGCATGATCCGCATTTCGTCCATCGCTCAAAAACTCCTCTCTGCATGAAACCTCGGCCTTCCCCGACAGGAAGTGCGAGGCGGATTTACCATTCGATGGCATTATAGCACTTTGTCCGCGCTTTGTGGGGAATGCGATGAAAGCTCCTATATAACGACGTATTCCTTCACCTGTGCGTCGCATTTTCGACATTTCCCCCTCGCTGACAGGGAACTTCTCCCCTTTTCGCGTGGAGGCTTCGACGCGCCTTGGCGGCGGACAGCAGCATCGAGGATCGTATGCGGAATTTTCGCCGGAACACAAAAAAAGAGCGGCCTTACGCCACTCTATCCGCTCACAGCAGGATCACGCCTGCTTCGCGGCATTTGCGCTTTGTGTCCGCATCCCAGATGGAGGACTGCACTTCGCCGATATGCGCCTTGCCCAGCAGGAGCATACACATGCGGCTCTGTCCGATGCCGCCGCCGATGGTCAGGGGCAGCTCGCCCTCCAGCAGCATGCGGTGATAGGGCAGCTTCCGCCGTTCGTCGCAGCCGGACAGGCTCAGCTGGCTGTCCAGGGATTCGGAATCCACACGGATGCCCATGCTGGACAGCTCCAGCGCGCATTCCAGCGTCGGACACCAGTAGAGCAGATCGCCGTTGAGGTTCCAGTCGTCATAGTCGGGGGCGCGGCCGTCATGGCGTTCGCCATTGGAGAGCTTATGCCCGATGCCGATGAGGAAGGTCACGGGATGCTCGCGCACAAAGAGGTTCTCGCGCTCCTTGGGCGTTTTGTCCGGATAAAGCTGGAGCAGCTCCTCCGTGGTGATGAAGGTCACATCCTTGCTCAGCTGGGTGCGCAGCTTGGGATAGCGCCCGTTGACCATGAGTGAGGCATCATAAATGCACTGGACGATCTCCTGCACGGTGTCCTTCAGGGTATGGAGATTGCGCATTTCGCGGGTGATGACCTTCTCCCAGTCCCACTGGTCCACATAGATGGAGTGGAGGTTGTCCAGCTCTTCATCACGGCGGATGGCGTTCATGTCGGTGTAGATACCCTTGCCCGGCCAGATGTCGTAGCGGTACAGCGCCATGCGCTTCCACTTGGCCAGGGAATGCACCACCGCCGCATCGACGTTCGCCGCGGGAATGTCGAAGGTGACAGGGCGCTCCACGCCGTTGAGGTCATCATTCAGGCCGCTGGAGGGCTCCACAAAAAGCGGCGCGGACACACGCTTGAGGTTCAGCGCCTGCGCCAGACGATCCTGAAAGGTGCGCTTGATCAGGCTGATGGCCGCCTGCGTTTCATACAGGGAGAGCTTCGGCTCGTAGCCTGCGGGAATGTGGGTGCGGTTCATAGCTGTATCCTCCTTGGCGAAGAATCATCTCTATCATAGCACAGCCGCGCTGCAAAGGAAAGTTTTCTGTTTGTATTTTCGGCGGATTCACTCCATCCAATCCATGGGCAGGGCGGAGAATGTCTCGTCCTCGCCCAGGACATAGGCCGGCATCAGGGGCTCGATGGTGGGATCGGCGTCGAAGCGATCCTCCGGGCAGAGCAGCGTATGCGGCTGACGCGACAGCACATGGCGCACCCAATCCGCCGAGGAATCCAGCTTTTCCGCCAGCCCAACACCAAAGAGCGGCGCCCCTTCCCGGGAGCGGTGATTATCCGACCCGGAAATGCAGTACAGCCCCTTCGCCCTGGCGTAGCGCGCGGCGTAGGCATCCTGCGCGGGGGTATTGCCGGCATTGGCGACCTCGATGCCGTCGGTGAAGCGCGTGCAGACGCGGATATCGCGCAGATAATCCCGCATGCGGAAGGGATGCGCCTGGATGACGCATCCGCCAGCGGCGCGGATGTTTTCGTACTGTTCGCGGCGCGTCCAGCGCTCCATCTCCGGATGATCGAGCAGGAACTGCTTATCCAGCCCGTAGATGAGGTATTCGTCACCCTCGAAATTTTCCTCCCAGCCGAAGAAGACATCCAGGCCGATCTTCTGCCCCTCGTTCCAGGCGTCCTCAAAGCCGGAGCAGAAATGGTCGATGCGATCCTTCCACTGGCCGGTGCGCGGCGCAGCGGTATTGCCGCCGAAGAAATGATCGGTGATGAAGATGCCCTGATAGCCCATGGCCTTGTAGAATCGTGCATGCTCCGCGCCGGTGGAGGTGCCGCAGGCGCTGCCCTGACAGGTGTGCATATGCATTTCGTAACGATACATGGGAAAAATGCCTCCCTTGAATATCTCTCTGATGCAGTATACGCCTTTTTTGTCGAAAAGGCAAGCGGTCGCGGCGGCAAGCTGCGCCGGAACTGCAAAAGGCCGTCCGGAGCATGTCCGGACGGCCGAGCGTTCTTATTCGATGGTGATGTCGCCGGTATTGCTGCTGATCCTGCCGGTGACTGCAGGGCCTTCCTCCTCCGTGGGGTGGCTCACATGAACCTCACCCATACGGCTGGTAGCCACGATAGCGATCTCACCGAGGTTGTCGGGCAGTTCCACCTCCACTTCGCCGGACACCGTGTTGCCCGTGATGCTTCGGATCTTCTCGCCGCAGGACAAGTCCACATCGCCGCTGACCGTCTTGAACGTCAGCGACTCCACATTGGCTTCCACTTCCAGTTCACCGCTGACGGTGCTGGCATTCAGGGTCTGCATGCAGCCGTTGATCGTCATATCGCCGGAAGTCGTGCGCGCGCCGACATTGTCCGCATGGATGTCCGCCTCCACATCGCCGGACACCGTCCCCAGATTGACTCCGCTGGCATGGATGTTCACATCGCTCACATCGCCGGAGGTCGTGCGGATGTTTACCTCGTCCGCATAGAGGGTCACATCATCCACCGTGCCGGAAGTGGTCACGATGTTCGCGGCCTTCATGTGCTGATCCTCGCGCTGCTTGATCGCCACATCGCCGGAGGTCGTGCGGATGGACAAGTCCGCCACTGTCACCACCTCCATGCGGATCTCGCCGGAGGTTGTCGTCAGCTGGACAGACGGCAGGGCATTTTCCGGCACTTGGATGGTCACTTCACCTTCGCCAAAGTTGACGCCCTTCCGGAACGCGACCTTGAGCGTGCCATTGAGCGACTTCAGCATGCCGCTGAGCTTGGAGAAATCCACCTCCAGACGGCCATTCGACGACCGAACGAAGTCCCCCATGTCGATCTTGAGGCGCTTTGCCTCATCGCGGGCAGACTGCTCCATCTGACGGGCGCGTTCATTCGCTTCCGACTCATCCTCGTCATGCCAGACGCAGAGCACGCCATCGTTCACCGACACGCTGATATGGAGCGAATCCTCGTCATTCCAGAGGACATGGTAGTCGCCGTCCGCAGAAGGCTCGACGATCACGTCCTCCGCGGTGAGCTGCAGGTCGATCTTGCGGACCGTCGCCGCAGGGATGGTCACGAAGCGCTCAGGATCTTCATCCTCATCAGCGAGTTCCTCCTCATCATCGAAGCCATCGAGATCTTCATCCTCATCCTCGTCATCATCGAGGTCATCCAGATCTTCTTCATCAGCGAAGCCATCGAGATCTTCATCTTCGTCCTCGCCTTCATCCACATTGCCAACCTCGACCCTGACCTTCCGATCCTCATAAACGGTGTGGCGCTTGCGGCGCTTATAGGGGCGGAGCACGTCGTCCATGCCGCTCAGGCTCTCCACCACGGCGGAAATGGCGTCATCCTCCGATAGGCCGGAAGCCACCAGATCATTGTAGCGCTCCTGGCAGTTGTTCATCACCTCATCGCGGATGGCGGAGGTCTCTTCATTCATGTCCACATCCTGAAACATGATCTCAACGATGCGGGCCACCGTATCATTCATCTTCATCTTCTCATTCCTCCAGCAGAAGCAGATCGATTTGTGCCTTGGTTTCCTTCCAGGCGGTCTGATCGGCGGTCAGCTTTTCCAGACCGGTCTCGGTGATGGCGTAATAACGCCTGCGCGCGCCGGACATTTCATCCCCCCAGTAGGAGCGGATGAACCCTGCGTTTTCCAGCCGGCGGAAGGCTGTGTACAGCGTGGCTTCCTTCATCTCGAACGCGCCGCCGGACAGGGCCGCGACATTCTTGTTGATCTGGTAGCCATAGCTGTCCCCCTTCGCCAGCTGACGCAGGATAATGTCATCAGTATATCCGCGCAGGATATCAGCAGACAGAGCCATGGTTTCACCTCCAATTGATCATCGTGCATTCACGGGGAAATCGGGTGCATGCGGACGGACGCCCTGCCGGATCCATTGCAGACCGCGCGCCTTCACCGCGTCAAGATACTTCATGTGGTGATGTATCTTATGCTCATATGATACACCCTAGTACCTCGCCTGTCAAGGTATCTCAGAAACTATTTTTTTCTGTGCTGCATCCCGTCCTTGTTCTTTCGCTGTTCAGGGCTTGCCGAGGCGGGGTTTGTCCATTACAATAGGAGGCAAACGAAAAAGCCGCAAAGGAGTGTGCATCCCATGGAAAAGATCAAGATGACGACGCCGCTGGTGGAGATGGACGGCGACGAAATGACGCGGATCCTCTGGGCGGACATCAAAGCGCTGCTGATCGAGCCCTATGTGGACCTGAAGACGGAATACTACGACCTGGGGCTTCCCCATCGGGATGAAACGCGGGATCAGGTCACGGCGGACAGCGCGAACGCCATTAAGAAATACGGCGTGGGCGTGAAGTGCGCGACCATCACCCCCAATGCCCAGCGCATGACGGAATACGACCTGCACGAAATGTGGAAATCCCCCAACGGCACCATCCGCGCCATGCTGGACGGCACGGTGTTCCGTGCGCCCATCCTCGTCAGCGGCGTGAAGCCCACCGTCCGCACCTGGCAGCAGCCCATCACCATCGCGCGCCATGCCTATGGCGATGTCTACCGCAGCGTGGAAATGGACGTCCCCGGCGCTGGTACGGCGGAGCTCGTCTTCACGGGTGCAGACGGTCAGGAGCAGCGCAAGACCATCTGGCAGTTCGACGGGCCGGGCGTTTTGCAGGGCATGCACAACCTGGATGCATCCATTGCATCCTTCGCCCATGCGTGCTTCCAGTATGCGCTGAGCGTGAAGCAGGATCTGTGGTTCTCCACCAAGGACACCATCAGCAAGACCTACGACCACACCTTCAAGGACATTTTCCAGGTGATCTACGACAGCACCTACAAGGCGCAGTTCGAGGCCGCGGGCATCACCTATTTCTACACGCTGATCGACGACGCCGTGGCGCGCGTCATCCGCTCCAAGGGCGGATTCATCTGGGCGTGCAAGAATTACGACGGGGATGTGATGAGCGACATGGTCGCCACGGCCTTTGGTTCGCTGGCGATGATGACGTCCGTGCTGGTCTCGCCGGATGGCAAGTTTGAATACGAGGCCGCCCACGGCACCGTTACGCGCCACTATTACCGCCATCTGAAGGGCGAGGAGACCTCCACCAACCCTGTGGCGACCATTTTCGCGTGGACGGGCGCCCTGCGCAAGCGCGGCGAACTGGACGCGCTGCCCGATCTGATGGCCTTTGCGGACAAGCTGGAAAAGGCGACCATCGACACCATCGAATCCGGCGTGATGACCAAGGATCTGGCGCTGCTCTGGGAGGGCAGCGAATGCCAGGCGGTGAACAGCCGCGCCTTCCTGGAGGCCATCGCGGCCAGGCTCGAATAAAGAATGCTCCCCGGATACCTTCGCGGCATCCGGGGAGCACATGCATCTTTGGCGTCTATCAAACTGTGTCAGTTATTGTTGCAGCAGCAGGGCGGACGACACTCGTTCCGCCAGGCCGCCGCAACGAACACCACGCCGGTCAGCAGCGCGGTGATGCCCGCGATGAGTCCGCCCCAGCCGATCGCATCGGTCAGGAGGAACGTCAGGACGATGCCGACGATGCCCACAGCCAGCAGCAAAATACCGATGATCTTCATCAAGAAACCCTCCTTCCGCTTTCAGATAATGCAGGAAGGAGGGCTTTTGTGCGTTGGGATTTACGCAGGTTTCACATCATCAGGCAGGGCGCCCTTGTCGCCATTGATGGCATCCGGCTCATAGAAGGACGGCAGCAGCTCATGCATGCAGGCCTTCATGTCGCCATGGGTGTCCAGGCAGCGGTTGAGCTTGTCCAGCATGTCCTCCACCTGCGCCCAGTCCACCTGTTCCGGCCGGGCGACGAAGATGCGCTCACGGCTGGTGGCGGTGGAGTTCTCCTCCGTGCGCAGCAGCTCCTCATAGAGCTTTTCGCCGGGGCGAAGGCCGGTATAGACGATCTCCACCGGCGGCAGGGCCGGGTCGGAATAGAGCTGGATCATGCGCTCGGCCAGTTCCTTGATCTTCACCGGCTGGCCCATGTCCAGCACGAAGAGCTCGCCGCCCTTGGCGATGGACGCAGCCTGAAGCACCAGGCTCGCGGCCTCGGGGATGGTCATGAAATAGCGGATGATGTCCGGGTGGGTCAGCGTCACGGGGCCGCCGGAGCGGATCTGCATCTCGAATTTCGGCACGACGCTGCCATGGCTGCCCAGCACATTGCCGAAGCGCACCGCGGTGAACTGGGTGACCTGCTGCTTTTTCTGCAGCGCCTCGATGACGATCTCCGCCATGCGCTTGGACGCGCCCATCACATTGGTGGGGTTGACCGCCTTGTCCGTGGAGATCATGACGAAGCGCTTCACCTTGTGGCGGATGGCGCATTCGGCGGTGTTCAGCGTGCCGAAGACATTGTTCTTGATGGCTTGCTCGGGGGCGTCCTCCATCAGGGGGACATGCTTATGCGCCGCGGCATGGATGACGATATCCGGCTTGACCTCAGCAAAGACGCGGTCGAGCGTATCCACATCGCGCACCGAACCGACCCGCAGCTGCAGCGTATTGCGCACCATTTCGCCATAGCGGTTGTGCAGTTCGGACTGCAGGTCGTACATATAGTTCTCGTTGATGTCATAGATGACCAGCTGTGCAGGGACGAAGTGCATGATCTGGCGGCACAGTTCGCTGCCGATGGAGCCGCCGCCGCCCGTGACCAGCACGCGCTTTCCGGCGAAGAAGGTCTGCACATCCGTCATGTCCAGATGATTTTCCGCACGGCCCAGCAGATCGGCGATGTTCACATCGCGCACGCGGCCCGGCGCAGTGCCGTTCATCTCCTGGGGTGCGGCGTACATCCGCACACGGCAGGAGGTCGCCACGCAGCCCTGGATCAGCGGCGCCAGATCCTCCTGCGGGGTGGCGATGGCGATGATGATCTCCTCAATGTCGTATTGCTTGGCGTATTCGCCGACGCGATCCGTCCCCAGGACGACCGGCACACGGCCGATGCGCGTGTTGCGCTTCTCCGGCGCATCATCCACCGCGATGATGGCCTGCACATCGCCGTATCGGCCTGCCTGCACATCGCGGATCACCTGCGCACCCGCCCAGCCGGCGCCCACGACCATCAGCCGGCGCGCATGCTTCCTGCGGAAGATCAGGCCGGTATGGCCGGTCTGGCCGATCATGCGGATGCTGAAGCGGCTCGCACCAACCATCAGCACCATGATCAGGCATTGCACCAGGTAGATCGGGCGCGGCATGAGCAGCAGATTCTCCGCCCGATAGGCCGTGAAGGTCAGCAGGGAGAGCAGATACGTCAGCCCGGACGCGATGACCGTGCCCGTGCCGATCTGCACCATGGTATCCACACTGGCATAGCGCAGCAGACTGCGATACAGCCCCAGCGCCGAGTAGCTGCCCACCGTCATCACCGCCAGGAGCGGCATCGTCCGCCAGATCTTCTCCAGCGTTTCCGGCGGCTGCATATCATAGTAGATCTGCAGCGCCAGCACCAGCGACAGGCAGGCCAGCGCCGCATCCATCAGCATCAGCAGCGCCGTGGTGGGCATGCGCCGCCATGCATGCTTCTTATCTTGCGTCATTTCAAGCACCTCATCAGAAGGGGCCGCACCGCTTTTGCACACAGCAAACAGCAGCGCCCCTTTCGCCCCGTTTCGATCGTTCATGTCATTTTATCATATTTCGCAGCGACTTGCAATGCATCCCCCTTTGTTTTCCGATTTTCATGATGACAATTCCGCCTGAATATGGTATACTACGATGTATTCCCATGCTGGATTTCGAAAGGAGACTTCCTGATGACAGTCATTCAGGCCGCATTGCTTGGCCTTTTGCAGGGGCTGGGCGAGTTCCTGCCCATCTCCTCCTCCGGACATCTGCTCCTGGGGCGGATGGTCATGGGGCTGACCATTGACGAGACCCCTGCGTACAAAATGCTGGATATCCTGCTACATGTCGGCACGCTGCTGCCGGTGCTCATCGTCTTCTGGAAGGACTGGTGGTCAATCCTCAAGAATCCCTTCAAGTCCAAGACGCTGCTGCTGCTCTTTATCGCGTCCCTGCCGACGCTGGTGGTCAAGGTCATCTTTGACGATTTCATCGATGGCTGCGACACGGGCTGGTTCCTGGGCGTCAGCTTCCTCATGACGGCGGTCTTCCTGCTCCTGGCGGAATACATCAGCAGCCGGAAAGTCAAAAAGCAGGATCACCCCAGCTTCCTGCAGGCGATTGTCATGGGCTGCATGCAGGGCATCGCGCTGCTCCCGGGCGTGAGCCGCAGCGGCTCCACCATGGCCGGCGGACTCTTCTCCGGGCTGGACCGCAAGAGCGCCGCGAAGTTCTCCTTCATGATGAGTGCCCCGGCGATCGCAGGTGCGCTGCTGCTGGAGGGCAAGGAAGCCCTCGAAAACGGCTGGTTTGCCGACCTGGCGCTGGTGCCGACGCTGGTGGGCGTGGCGGTGGCTGCCCTGACGGGCTATCTGGCTATCCGCTTCATGCTCAGGCTCGTCACGCGTGTGAGCCTGAACTGGTTCGCGCTGTATGTGGCCATCCTGGGCGTGCTGATCCTGGCGATGCAGCTCTTCGGCGTCCCCGGCGTGACGCCCTTCGCGCCGCCTGCGAGCGCGCAGACCATCGCGACCATGCTGACGCTGTAATGACTGGCTGTCCGTTTTGTACGGACAGCCCTTTTGCGCCCTGGCGGAACTTTTACACCCCCGTCACAGTTTTCGGCTGTACAAATCCGCCCGAAAATGCTATAATGTATTTTGTATCATTATGTCTGAAAGGAGGCCGGTCGATTGCAGCGATCCATACGCCCCATCCTGCGGCTGATCTGCGCGGTGTTCGCCGTGCTTTTGCTCTCGCCTACCTTCATTGCCTATGCGGAATATGACGCAAACCATCCCGACCTGCTCGAGGACGAAGACCTCACAGGTGAGGCCTGCATCCTCATCGAGCAGACCACCGGCAAGGTCATTTATGAAAAGAACGCCGACACCCTGATGTACCCCGCCTCCACCACGAAGATCATGACCGTGCTGCTGGGCATCCAGGCCTGCAATGGCGATCTGGATCAGGTTGTCCGGGTCAGCTACGCCGGATCGAAAACGGGCGTGCGCACCATGCTCGACCCGGATTCCTCCGTCCTGGGGCTGATCGAGGGAGAGGAGATCACCATGCGCGACCTGCTCTACGGCACGATCCTGCGCTCCGGTAACGACGGCGCCATCGCCATTGCTGAGGCCGTCTCCGGTTCGGAATCCGCCTTTGTGGATCTGATGAACCAGGCCGCCGAGCAATACGGCTTGACGGGCACGCACTTCGTCAACGCCCACGGCCTGCATGACGATTATCACTACACCACCGCACGCGACCTGGCCACCCTCGCCTACGAGGCTATGCAGGATGCCGATTTCGCCGCCATCGCAGGTTCCGTGACCCACAACATGGCCGCCACGAACATGCAGAAGGCGCGCACCATCTCCACCGGCCACCGCATCATGCTCAAGAACTGGAACGGCGATGCCAACAGCTACTACTACGAATACGTCCACGGCATCAAGTCCGGTACGACGGACGCCGCCGGCAGCTGTTATGTCGGCGCTGGCGAAAAGGACGGCGTCAAGCTCATCTCCGTCGTGCTGCATTCCGACCGCTATAATGTCTGGCGCGACACAAAGCGGCTGATGGAATACGGCTTCAGCCAGTACACCAGCACCACGCTGACGCAGATGTATCAGGCCAACCCGCTGAAGGTCTACACCACCGGGTATGACAAGGATGACATCGGCCTGGGCGTGCTGGAGCTGACTGCCTCCCCTGTGGATCCGTCGAATGTCATCACCATCGCCGGCACGCATGACGAGATCGCCCAGATGACCGACAACCTGCGCAATCTGGTGCTGGTACAGTACACCCGCGAGCTGAAGGCGCCCATCGCCGCCGGTGAAATCATCGGCACGATGACCTATGTGACCGATGCGGGCGAAACGGTCGATTACAATCTGCTGGCGTCGCGCTCGGTCATCGCGCGCAAGAACGCGCCTCCCACTCTGGCGGAGATCATCGCCGCCACCGAGGCGGATCCCAATCCCTTCCCGCCCCTGACGGTGGAGATCGTGCTGATCGTGCTGTCCCCGCTGCTCATCGTTGCGGTGCTGATCGTGCTCATCCGCGCCATCGTCCGCAGCCATAAGCGGCGCTATGCCCGTCTGCCGCGCAACAAGAACCGCTATGTGAAGTAAGGAGCATCCCCCGATGAACGACCAGAGCCGAATGATGAAAATGGAATACAAAGCCCAGCAGAAGCAGGAGCACATCCTGACCGCTGACCAGGTCGCGTCCCTCTTTGAGTATGTGGACATCCGCCTGCACGACTGCGGCTGCAACCATACCCACCGCTTCACCCAGGAATGGCTGGATCAGCATGTGGACTTCATGCTGCATGAGCGCATCCTCAGCGAAATGGAGGATATGGGCGGCTACTGCGACTGCGAAGTGCTGCTGAACTGCTATGAGGATTACGAACTGTGAGCCATCCCCTGCCTCCGTGCCGCCGCGCGGGGGCTTTTCTGAATCCAAGCCCTGATTTTCTCATGCATTTCTCATGATTCCTTCGCCTGATTCTCAAGCAGAATTGCGCCGATCGTGCTATGCTATGAGTGTCAGAAGTCATCCAACCGATTTCGAAAGGGGAATTCACACTATGGCTGCTTATACCATCGAGGATATCGAGCTGATCCGCCGCAAGAGCGGCATTTCCTACCAGGAGGCGGTCGCGCTGCTGGACTACCACAACGGCAATGTCGCCCGTGCGCTGGTGGATCTGGAGCGCAACGGCCGCATCAAGGAGGACGCAGCGGAAAAGGCCCCCAACAAGGGGCATTTCTACGCCGAATACAAGGGCGAACCCGTCAAGAAGTCCACCATGATGGAGCTGATCCACAAGGGCTACCGTGCACGCCTGAAGGTGCATCGCCAGGATACCGCCATCCTCAACATCAGTTCCCTTTTCGCCGTGGTGGCGCTGCTCATCAGCCCCCACCTGGTCATCCTCGGCGTGATCCTCGCCATCATTCTGGGGTACAAGTTCACCCTGGATAAGCACGATCACGCCTTCGACGGCGAAAATCTGGAGCGCACCGTCCGCCATGCCGCGGAGAACGCCAAGAACTCCGTCAGCGATTTCGCGCGCAGCTTCCAGTCCGGCGAGGACAAGGCCGACAAGGCCGGCAAGGCGGAGGCCTCCGACGCTGAGCGCAGCTACTACAGCGCCAAGCGCCCCGAACCCACCTACCGCCCCAGCTATCCCACGATGAACGTACCTGTCCAGGTGGAAAGCCAGGATGGCAGCGTCACCATCGAGTCCGACAGCGAGGGCTATGCCAGCGCAACGGTGGAATAAGCCCGAAGTGGGCTGAGGGGGCGCCGAAGGGGTCTAAGGGGGCGACCGGAAAGCCCCCTTGATAACGCAACCAAGCCGTGGGGTTTCAGGAGGCGATCACACGCCTCTTGTTCCCCAATTTTGTCATGAAAGAAAGGAATCACGCCATGAGCCGCATCCTGATTGTTGAGGACGAACGCAAGATCGCCCGTTTTCTGGAACTCGAGCTGCAGCACGAGGGCTACGAGGTCGAGACCGCCGTTGACGGCCGCACAGGCCTGGACAAAGCACTGAGCTGGAAGCCCGACCTGATGATCCTCGACCTGATGCTGCCCGAGCTCAGCGGCATCGAGGTCTGCCTCCGCCTCCGCCATGAGAGCGACCTGCCCATCATCATGCTCACCGCCAAGGACGATGTATCCGACAAGGTGATGGGGTTGGACATGGGTGCGGACGACTACATGACCAAGCCCTTCGCCATTGAGGAGCTGCTGGCGCGCATCCGCGTCGGGCTGAAAAAGCACCGCACCGCGAGCCCCGCTTCAGCCGTCCTCACCGCTGGCAAGCTCACCCTCGATCCGGCGAAATACGCCGTCACCTGGGATGGCACGCCCATCGCCCTGACAAAGAAGGAATTCGACCTGCTCAAGTACCTCATGCAGCACAAGGGCCAGGCCGTCACCCGCGATGCCCTGCTCTCCGACGTCTGGGGCTATGACTATGCCGGCGACACCAACGTGGTGGATGTCTACATCCGCTATCTGCGCCACAAGATCGACGAGCCCTTCGGCGTGAAGACCCTGCACACCATCCGCGCCGTCGGATACATGTTCAGCTATGAGTAAGCAAGCGCGCGAGAAGCGCCGCCTCCGCAAGGCGGATAAGCAGAAGATCCGCGGCCTGCACGGGCGCATCCAGCATGTGATGAGCAGCTTCCGCCTGTCGCTGACCTTCCGCATCGCCCTGCACTATTCCTGGCAACTGATCCGCACGTTCCTCCTGGCCGCATGCCTGCTGAGCATCGTCTGTGCCGGGCTCGTCCTGGCGGATGCCGAGCACACCATCGGCCGCATCTCCATGGGCGTTCCCGATGCGGACGGCACCTTTTCGCAGGAAGTCATCATGCATGCGGGCGTTTCGGCCACCTGCCTGCCCTTTGCCTATGAACGGCCTGCCCATTCCCCGGTGGATTATCATGTGACCCACCTGAGCCCTTCCACGCTGATCATCCAGGCGCGCCACCATAGCGGCTGCGCATTTGAAATGCGCTACGTCCTGGAGGATGCGCTCACCGCATGGCTCTGGCTCATGGCCGCGTTCATCCTGGGCGACCTGATCCGCATCGCCTACTTCATCCGCCACAGCGACCGGCTGCACAAGGCAGTCCTGGCGCCCATCCGCGACATCACGGAATTGGCGTCCACCCTTTCCGCATCGAATCTCTCCAACCGCATCAACATCGCCGGCACCAAGAACGAGCTGAAAGACCTGGCGGTGGTCATCAACAGCATGCTCGACCGCATCGAGCGCAGCTACAACAGTCAGAAGCAATTCGTGTCCGATGCCAGCCATGAGCTGCGCACCCCCATCGCCGTGCTGCAGGGCTACATCAACATGCTCAACCGCTGGGGCAAGAGCGACCCGGAGGTGCTGGAGGAAGGCATCAGCGCCATCGCGCAGGAGACGGAGAGCATGAAGGAGCTTGTGGAGAGCCTGCTTTTCCTGGCGCGGCATGACAAAAAGACGCTGATGATGGAAATGGAAGCCTTCGATGCGCTGGATGTGCTGACGGAACTGCACCGAGAGGCCGCCATGGTCACGCCGGAGGACACCTTCGTGCTCGACCCTGCCCTGTCCTGTCCCATGGAGGGCGACCGCAGCATGGTCAAGCAGGTCATGCGCATCCTCTGCGACAACGCGGTGAAGTACACCCCCAAGGGCGGCGTCATCCGCATGGGCATCGAGCGCAAGCCGGGGCATGTGACGCTCTTTGTGGCGGACAACGGGCCGGGCATTTCGGCGGAGGATCTGCCGAAGATCTTCGACCGCTTCTACCGTGCGGATGCAGCGCGCCGCTCCGAAGGCGGCGGACACGGCCTGGGCCTGTCCATCGCGCGCATCATCGTCATGGCGCACAGCGGAAAGCTCCGCGTCCGCAGCAAGGTCGGCACCGGCTCCACCTTCTATGTTGATCTCCCCGAAAAGCAGGACAGCCTGCGCTCCGTCCGCCCGGTGGACGAGGCAGCATCCTCATAAATAGCGTTCGCGCCGCCTCCATGAGTCATGGCCCATGGAAGCGGCGCTTTCCTTATCTGCAGTTGTTCCCGCAGCCATTGCGGCAGATGCAGTTCACATTGGCGGCGGTGGCGGTGCCGTTATTACACGCAGACGCCGAGGGGAAGAGCGGCAGGGAGAAGAATTCCTCGCAGACGGAATCCGCAAACTCCTCCGCCGGGGGAATGGTGCAGAAGCCGTAGCTCGGCACGAGGATCTCCACATCCGCCAGCACCTTCAGCACGATGGTGACGCAGACCGTCATCTTGAACTGGTTGTTCCCCACGAAGCAACCCGACACGCAGATGGCGCTGGCCATGGCCTCCAGGGTATAGGGCACGATGGATTCATCCGGGATGGACAACAGCACATCGCGATCCACACTGACAACGCCCTTGCCGATGTACTCCACACAGCGGCTGTCCACAAAGAGAATGTCGATGGGGACATCCACCGTGCAGCGCACCCGCGCAAAGCAGGGACGGTCGCACAGGCGCTCGACGCTCAGGTTGCGGATGGTGGCCTCGGTCGAGGAAGAGCGGCAGCTCTCGAACGTAATGGGCGCTTCCGGCGAGGACACGGGGTCGCTGGTCTCATAGCAGGTGTCCGCATTGTTGCAGCCGCAGGCATTGCATGCATTGCAGGTGTTGCAGGTGTTGCAGGCATTGCAGGTGTTGTTCCATCCGCCGCAGTCATTGCAGCAGCTGCCGGAAGTGAGCACCTGCGCATAGCTGGTGATGGTGACCACCGCGTTGTCGATCTGCTCCTGCCACATGGCGCTGTCATAGACGCGCTTCACCTGCACGCAGACCTTCTCCTGCAGGCCGCTGGTCGCATCGCCAGAGATCGTCCCGGGGCAGCAGGACGCATTCGCATTCTTGTAGCTGTAGAAGGACATTGCATCACGCCTCCTT
>CAZIUA010000028.1:0-28593 GCA_964542315.1 uncultured Faecalibacterium sp.
GTTTTCGGTACTGTGCGCGATGATGACCCCACCATGCGCCAGTACAATACCGCATGGCAGACGATTGCAGATGATCTTTCCGCTCGTGGGTATGATGTGGAGGCAAACTGGCCGCGCTCGAACGCCGCCCGATGTCAAATGAAACTGACGAAAACATAAGTTCTGACCATCATTTGTACGCAATATGAACGAAAGCGGCGCAGAGGGCAATCGTCCCTGGGCCGCTTTCAAATATTCAAGTCCGTTTCTTCTTCTGTGGACCTCTTGGTTTGGAGTTCGAACGCTTGATAATGCCGTTTTTGAAGTGCGTTACCTCAAACTTCTTGAAATAAACAAATAATCCGAACCCGTCTCCCGCAGGGAAGATCTGGTTCGGATTATATTGCTTTGGTGCCGGTGGCGGGGGTCGAACCCGCACGGGTGTTAGCCCAACGGATTTTGAGTCCGCCTCGTCTGCCAATTCCAACACACCGGCATGCACGGGATATTATAGCATATCCCGCACAGGAAAGCAAGCCCGGCACGCTGATTTTTTTCGCCGTGCCGCAGGGCGAGGGGGCTTCTATACGGCGGCAGAGGTGCATATCCCATGGCATGGAGGTGGATGCATATGACGGAGCTTGAGCTATTCGCGAGGCTGATCCAATGCGAGGCGGGCGGCGAGGGTGATAACGGCATGCGCGCGGTGGCCTCGGTGGTGATGAACCGCGTCCGCACGCGTGAAGGCGAATACGGCCGATACAACACCCTGCGCGAGGTGATCTTCCAGACGGGGCAGTTCAACTGCGCGCGAACTGAGCTTGGCGGACAGCAGAATTTGCAGAACGTCTACAACATGAATCCGCAGCAGATCCATTATGACATCGCCAACTGGGCCATTGCGGGCAACCGCCTGGCCAATCTGTGGGAGGCGCTGTGGTTCTACAACCCCTATTCGCCCACCTGCCGCAACAATTTCCCGTCCAGCGTGGGGTATTTCCAGATCCGCATCGGCAACCACTGCTTTTACAATCCGGCGCCGGCCTATGCCAGTACATGAGGTCACAGCGGACGGTTCAGATACCGTGAGAGCTTTTCGCCCAGCCAGCCGATGCGCTCATACCCGACCAGGCGGCAAAGTCCATCGGAAAACTTGCCGAATTTGCGGTACAGCAGGTTGAACATGAGGTAGGCCGCGCGCTGGTCACGTTTTTCCGGCATGCGGCGGATGATATTACGGAAGGAGTAGATCTGCCGGTACATCCACAGATAGCCGCTTTGCAGCTCGTCCGCGGTCATCTGCCTGGGGCGGAAGACCACATTCGCCGTGTTGTACAGGGAGAGGTCGTCGGTGGTGATGCGCCCCTCCGCCTTCAGCCGGTCATAGAGCACCGTGCCGGGATAGGGCGTCATGATGTGGGATGTGACCGTTTCGATGCGGTTGCGGACGATCCAGTCCAGCGTGCGGCGGAAGGTCTCGGGCGTATCGCCGTCCAGCCCGAACACGAAGGACGCATTGACCATCATGCCCCGGTCGTGGATGTTGCGTACCGCCTGCTCGTATTTGTCCAGCTGATTCTGCCCCTTGTGGACGCCGCGTAGGGAAACTGCATTGACGGACTCAAAGCCGATGAAGAGCCCCTCGCAGCCGCTGCGTTTCATCAGGTCGAGGAGCTCAGTATCCAGCGCGGCATTGAGCGACACAGCCGCATTCCAGCGGATGCGCAGCGGCGTGATGGCATGGAGCAGCTGGCGCGTCCAGGCAGGATCACCGGCGAAGTTATCGTCGATGAACATGATGTGCTTCCGGCCGACCATGTGGATGTCACGCAGAACATCCGCCACGGGGCGACGCAGATAGGGGTGTTCGCCGCTGGAATTGTAGCAGAAATCGCACCGGAACGGGCAGCCCCTGCTGGTATGGACGACGTTGCAATACAGATACTCCCGCCGGTCGATCAGGTCATAGGCAGGCGAAACGATGTCTGCGCCAGTGAAGCCGCCCTCGCAGCGGTAGATCTTCTGCAATTCGCCGCGTGCATAGTCCGCCATGATGCGCGGCCAGGTGCCTTCAGCCGGGCCGATGCAAAGCGCATCGAACGCGCCGTCCGGGATGGTCGCAGTTGCGGTGGTGATGTGAATGCCCCCGGCCACCACAGGAATGCCGCGCTTGCGGAATTCCGACGCGATCTCCATGGCGCGAGGCAGGGTGTCCACCGTGACGGAAATGCCCACGATGTCCGGTCCGTCCAGGAATTCCACCGGGCGGATATTCTCGTTTTCCAGGCGGACGCGATGCTCGTTCCGCAGCAAATTCATGATGGTCAGCAGCCCCAGCGGCGGGGACATATGCGTTTTCAGCCCCGTATCCATGGGACGCGGACGCATCCGGGGCAGGATGAGCTTGACATACATCAGCATGCCTCCAATCATATCGAAAAAGCGGATGTGCCGCATAACGATGCATGATTATCGTTTTACGATATGTATCTTAGCACTGCATTTATCGTTTGTCAATATGGATTTTGCGTTTTTCATGCATCTTGCGCCGGGGATGGAAATGTGTTAGAATACATCCGATAAGAAAGGGGTATCCCAATGGCAAGCGCATTTTCCTTCAACGACGTGACCATCTTCTTCTCTGAGAAGCAGCTGATGAACCATGTGTCCCTGACCATTTCCGACGGCGACCGCATTGGCGTTGTCGGCAAGAACGGCAGCGGCAAATCGACCTTCCTGAAATTGCTGGCCGGGCTTGAAAAGCCGGACGACGGCAGCATCTCCGTGCAGCGGAACATGTCCGTGGCGTATCTGCCCCAGACGCCGCAATTGCGGGAGGACGCCACCATCACCGAGGCAGCGCTGCAGTATCTGCCGGCGCGTCCCGGGGAGGATCCGGCCTCTGCCGCCTATGAGGCGCAGACCATCCTGACGCAGTTGGGCTTTGTGGATCTGCAGCAGCCCGTTCGTCAGCTTTCCGGCGGACAGCGTATGCGCGTCGCGCTGGCTGGCGTCCTCTGCCGCGACAGCGATGTGCTCCTCCTGGACGAGCCGACCAACCACATCGACCTGGACATGGCGCAGTGGCTGGAGGATCGCCTGCTGAAGTGGCGCAAGACGCTGATCGTCGTCACCCATGACCGCTATTTGCTGGAGCGTGCGTTCAGCCGCATCTTCAACGTGGGCGGCGGCGATGTGGGCGTGTACAACTGCCCTTATTCCGGCTATCTGGAGGAGCGCGCCCAGCGTGAAGAGATGCAGGCCGCCACGCTGCGCAAGAACAAGTCCCTCTACCGCAAGGAACTGGCGTGGATCCGCCGCGGCGCACCTGCCCGTTCCACCAAGGCCAAGGGGCGCATCCAGCGCTTTGACGCGGTGGCCGAGGCCATCAAGGAAGCACCGCCGGAAGCCGAGCTGACCATGAAATCCGTGGCCAGCCGCCTGGGCAAGAAGATCGTCGCGTGGGATCATCTGGACGTGGCCATCGGTGGCAGCACGCTCATCCGCGATTTCTCCTACACCCTCCTGCGGGATGACCGCGTGGGTATCATCGGCGGAAACGGCGCAGGCAAGACGACCCTGCTGCGCACGCTCTGCGGGGAGCTTCCGCCTGCATCCGGCGTGATCGAAAAGGGCGACACGGTCAAGATCGGCTACTTTGCGCAGCACTGTCCGCCGCTGGACCCGGAGACCCGCGTCATCGATGCGGTGAAGGACGTCGCCGTGAAGGTCTATACCCCCGAAGGCGACCTGACCGCCTCCCAGATGGCGGAGACCTTCCTGTTCCCCAGCCAGATGCAGTATCAGAAGGTCGCGAGCCTCTCCGGCGGCGAAATGCGCAGGCTCTATCTGCTGCGCATCCTCATGGCCGCGCCAAATGTCCTCATCCTGGACGAGCCGACAAACGACCTCGACCTGGACACGCTGAACGTGCTGGAGGACTACCTGGACTCCTTCCAGGGCGCGATCATCACCGTCAGCCATGACCGTTATTTCCTGGACCGCATCACCCAGCGGCTTTTTGCGGTGGAGGATGGGCGGATGGTGCCGTACATCGGCGGCTACCAGAGCTATCTGGATGCGCAGGAGGCCAAGATGGAGGCGCTTTCCCCCGTGAAGGAAGCTCCCAAGCCTGCCGAACAGCCGCGCCGCCACAGCACGGCGGTGAAGTTCACCTTCCGTGAGCAGAGGGATTTCGAGACCATCGAGGACACCGTTATGCAGCTGGAAGAGCGCATCGAAGCGCTCGAGGACGAGATCGCTGCCAACGCGGCGGATTATGTCAAGGTCAGCGCGCTGATGGCCGAGCAGGAGGAAACGCAGCATAAGCTGGATGAGGCGACGGAGCGTTGGCTCTACCTGCAGGAAAAGTGGGAACAGATCCAGGCGCAGAAGGGCTGAACAACGCAATAAAAAAGGGGAGGAAGTCCCTCCCGACCGGCTGGATCGCGATGCGGTTCAGCCTTTTTCGTCCGCCTCGATGCGGATGTGCGCGCCAAGGCTGCAAAGCATGCCCGGCAGATCCTCATATCCTCGGGCGATATACCCATGGGGATCACGCAATATCGTTTCGCCCTCGGCTGCCATCCCGGCGAGCATCATCGCCGCGCCGCCGCGAAGATCCGTGCTGCTGACCGTCGTGCCAGCCAGGAGGCGTCCGCCGCCCACCAGGGCAATGCGGTCCTCGATACGAATGTTTGCCCCCAGGCGCACCATTTCCCACGCATGCATGAAGCGGTTCTCGAAGACCGTCTCCAGGAAGACCGAGGTGCCGCGCAGCTTCAGCGCAAGGGCCATCATGGGGGCCTGCATGTCCGTGGGGAAGCCGGGATACGCCAGCGTCCGCACCTGGATCGGCTGACTGGCGCGCCCCAGGAGCCGCAGCCCTGCAGGGGTCTCGCGCAGTGTCACGCCGGTCTCTGACAGCTTGAAAAGCACGGCGCGCATGTGCTCCGGCCGCACGCCGCGCAGCAGGACGCTACCCTCCGTCATCGCCGCCGCACAGAGGATCGTCCCGGCCTCGATGCGATCAGGAATGGGCTGGTACGCGCAGCCGTGCAGCTGCCTGCAGCCCTCCACGGTGATGGTGCCGGTCCCGGCGCCGCTGATGTGCGCGCCCATGCGCGTCAGGCAATCGCACAGGTCGATGATCTCCGGCTCCTTGGCGGCGTTTTCGATGCGGCTGCGGCCCTTTGCGGTCACAGCGGCGAGGAGGATGTTCTCCGTAGCCCCCACGGACGGGAAATCCAGATACACATTGCCGCCGGTGAGGGTGCCTTCCAGCGTGACGGAGCCCGGCGTGAGCTGCACGCGTGCGCCCAGGGCTTCCATGCCCTTGAGGTGCAGGTCGATGGGGCGCTGGCCGATGGCGCATCCGCCCGGCAAAGCCACCCGTGCGTATCCTGTCCGCGCCAGGAGCGGCCCCATCACCAGCACGGAGGCGCGCATCCGGCTGAGCAGATCGGCCGCATCGGGCGAATGCGGCTCCCGCGCGCAGAGCGTCATCTGATCGTCCGCAAGATGGATATCCGCGCCGCAATCGCAGAGAATACTCCGCAGGGTGTGAACATCCGTCAGGTCAGGCACCGCCTGAAGGGTCAGCGGTTCGCTGGTCAGCAGGCTGGCGCACATCAGCGGCAAAACGGCGTTTTTCGCCGAATGGATGCAGACCTCGCCGGACAGCCGCTCGCAATGCCTGATGCGGTAGGTGGCCATGACAATTCCCCCTTTGAGGGGATAGTGTGGCCGAAGCGGCGCGCGGCATGCATGGCGGATGCTGGCAGGGCAGGGGAGAAAACCGGAAAATGCGGAGAAATAAAAAATCGGACGCAATCAACATTGCATCCGATTCATGGTGATCCCGGCAGGACTCGAACCTGCGACCTTTTGATTCGTAGTCAAACGCTCTATCCAGCTGAGCTACGAGACCATGTATGTGTCAGGGGAAGAATCAAAGCGGAAAGGAAAGTGATCCCGGCAGGACTCGAACCTGCGACCTTTTGATTCGTAGTCAAACGCTCTATCCAGCTGAGCTACGAGACCACATGCTATCTTTCCCTGACAGCTCATTTATAATATCATCTTTCCACGAAAATGTCAAGCACTTTTTCAAAATAATTTTGAAAAAATCTCAAAAAAGTCGGACGGACCGAAAATCAGGCGAAAAACCTTGCATTTCCGATCCGTCCGGCGGCTCAAAAGGGGTTTACCCCTTCATGGACTCCGCCCACACCTTGATGCGGGCCAGCAGATCCTCATTGGTGGCGGCCTTCTCCAGCATGGAGGTCAACTCCTTCACGGCATTTTCCGCCGGCAGGTGGCCGAGCATCTCGCGCAGGAGCTTCAGCCCTTCGGTGTGCGCAGGGGAGAGGATGGCTTCAGCGCGGCGGGTGCCGCAGCGGGCCAGGTCGTAGGGCGGATACACACCGGCACGGGCCAGATTGGTGTCCAGCACGAGCTCCATGTTCGCCGCGCCGCGGAAATCGCCCACCACGCTGTCATCGGCCTTGACGCCGCTGTCGGTGTTCATGGTGGCGATCACCGTCAGGGAGCCGCCTTCGCGCAGGCAGCGCGCCGCACCAAAGAGACGCTTGGCCTTCTGCAGGCTCTGGGGGCTGATCATGCCCGGCACAGCGCGTCCGGCCTGCATCGCGGCAGTGGAGATGGTGCGGATGAGCGTGGTCAGGCTGTCCACCAGGATGATGACATCCTGCTTCATCTCGGCCAGGCGCTGGGCGCGTTCGCTGACCAGATCAGCCATGCGCAGGTGGCTTTCGGGCGCCATGTCGAAGGTGGAAGCCACCACATGGCACTGCACGGCCTCGCGCACGAGGGTGACGTTCTCAGGCGTTTCGTTGAAGAGCAGGAGGATGACCTCCGCCTCGGGGTGATTCTGGGTGATGGCATTGGCCAGACGGGTCAGCAGACGGGTCTTGCCGGTGCCGGGGCCGCACTGGATCAGTCCGCGCTGGCCAAAGCCGATGGGCGTGATCAGATCCATCAGGCGCAGATCAGCGGACTGGGGCGCGTCCGTGCATTCGAGCTGGATACGGCGCGTGGGGTAGATGGGCGTCATGCTGTCGAAGCTGGGACGGGTCGCGGCGGCCTCGGGGGACTGCCCGTTGACCTGGCTGACCACCAGCAGCGCGGGATACTTGTCGCCGTCGCGCTGGGGACGCACCTTGCCGCAGATCAGATCGCCTGTGCGCAGGCTGAAGCGGCGCACCTGTGCGGCGGACACATAAATATCGCGCGCGGAGGCGACCATGTTCTCATTCCGCAGGAAGCCGTAGCCTTCCGGCAGGATTTCCAGCACGCCGGTGGTCTCGGGATAATCCACCGCCTGGGAGATTTCGCTCGCCGTCGGATTCACGGTGAACGGCGCGGCCTCATGCCCGTAATTCTGACGGGGCTGATAGCTGCTGCGCTGTTCATAGGTGTTCTGGCGCTGCTCATATGCAGGCTGACGCTGCTCGTACGCGGGCTGGTGTTGCTCGTATGCAGGCTGACGCTGCTCATACACAGGCTGACGCTGCTCGTACGCGGGCTGACGCTGCTCAAAGCCACGGCTCTGGAAGCGCCCGCCGTCGCCGTAGTTGTTGCGGTTCTGGTTGAAATTGCCACGGGGGGCCTCGCTGCGCATCGGACGCTCTTCCTCATGAGGGAGATCAGTCGATGCCGCCGGGCCGAAACGGGAGTGGAAGCTGGTCGCACGGGTGGCCGATGTGCGCGCGGCATCCGACGGGGCAGGGGAGCGCTGTGCAGCCGGGCGTCCATAGGCCGGCGCCTGATACGCGGGCTTGCTGTTGAAGCGCGGCGCCTGATAGGCCTGCTTGAACTGGGGCTGGGCGGCCTCCGTGGCAGGGGCAGGGGTTTCAGCCGGTGCGGCAGGCGCTTCCTGTTCAGGGGCGGATCCTGCGCTGGGCTGTTCGGGCGCTGCAGCAGGCGCTTCAGGGGCCTGCGCGGCTTCGCTGGAGGCGATGGCCTGGCTCAGCTTCTCGATGATGCCCTGCTTGGAAATGCCTGCGCTCAGCGGCACATGTAGCTCCTTGGCGATTTTGCGCAGTTCAATCACGGTTTTGCTATTCAGATCGTATTCTGCCATGGCGTCCTCCTTGATCAATCGCGTCGCGCCACGACAAAGTCGCGGTTGACGGCCTGTTCCACATAATGTTCGAAATCGTCATACGGCGCATCTGTCAGGGGCGTGAAGCCTGCATCGGCAAGCATCTGCACCAGATCGGCCTTCTTGAGCGTCAGCGTGTTGAAGGACAGCGCCGCCGCACCGCCCTTGCGGAGGGCTGCATGCCACTGGGGCAGCGCGCGCTCCAGCACTGAGCGGAAGGAACCTGCGCGCCCGTGCCCGGAGGGCGCATGCTGCACGCCGTAGGGCAGGTCGGACACCAGGAGGTGCGCAGGGGTCTTGCGGCACAGGTCGCCCGTCAGGCTGGTGTCAGCCAGATACAGGCTCAGCGTGCGCGTGTCGCCCGCGCGGAAGGCATCGCGCGTGGCCGCGGTGGTGTAGATCGCCGCCGGGATCGCCTTCTTGCCGATGGTGCGGCTGTTCTGATCCAGCTTGTGCTTCATCCGGTGATACTGCATGTAGCGCTCGAAATAATCGGCGCATTCCTTCAGGTCGCGGTTGTCGATGTCCACGCCGATGGCGTTCATGCCCTGCTGCAGGGCGACGAAGCAGGTCGTGCCGCGGCCGCACATCGGGTCTAGGACGGTCAGCGGTTCTGCGGCGGACATGAAATCCGTCGCGGACAGGGCGCAGTTGAGCATCATGTGGGTGAAGACCGCGCTGGTCTTGCCCTTGTATTTGAGCACCTCCGCCAGATCAGCCGGCAGATAGTCGTGGCTGACCTTCTCCAGCGGGCGCAGCAGCTCGCCCTCCTGCTGGCAGAGCATCAGCGCGGCGGAATGCATCGACAGCGCGGAGATCTGCGCAGGGGACAGCTCGTCCGCCTCAAAACGCAGGAAAGAAACGCCGCCGACCGTGCAAGGCTCGACGTCCGTTGTGAGGCCGATACGCTGAAGCAGGCAGGACAGTTCAGCCCGGCCGAGTTTCGTCTGTGCATCGCGATAGCGGATATTTGCATGTGGCGTCAATTGAAAAAGATAGACCATGAAATTCCTCTTTCTGGATGAATAGTCAATGGAAACATTGGGATAATTCAGTATATCAAATATTATTCAATTATGCAAGGGTCATTCGCGGTGAAATTTGCATGAAATCGTGCGATTCACCCTTGACAAGCGCAGGAATGTTTGCTATAATCTTCATTGCTGTCATGGCATGCGGTCGTGGCGGAATCGGCATACGCGCACGTTTGAGGGGCGTGTTCTGAAAGGAGTACGGGTTCAAGTCCCGTCGACCGCACGAATGGGTCGGGAATTATCTGATTCCCGGCTTTTTTTGTGCTTTCATCCTCCTTTTCTTCCGTGCCGCGTTGAAAAACACCCGATCTGTGCTATAATGGATCCAACGAATGCAGAAGATGGGGGTGATCTCACATGGCCAAGGACAAATCCCGCGACAGCTGGCTGGACAAACCCTTCGGCGGAATTTTCGACTTCAACGGCGATGGAAAAGAAGACCTGTTTGAGCAGTCTGTCGGCATCGGGATGGTTCACAATTTGCTGGGCAGAAAGAAAAAGAAAGATCCCGAGCCTGTGCAAGTGAATATGACCGCGGTCCCCTGGTTCACCACTGAACACAGCGACCCTTGGCAGACGGATGTCGACCCGTATGCCTGGCGCGAGGACTGCGAGGACGGCAGCGAATACGGCATCTACCCGGAATTTTATGAGACCAGGGAAGAATATGAAGAAGAGCTGCTGGATGCTAAGTACGGCTGGCGCGAGAACTGCGAGGACGGCAGCGAATACGGCATCTACCCGGAATTTTATGAGACTAGGGAAGAATATGAAGAAGAGCTGCTGGATGCTAAGTACGGCTGGCGAGAGGACTGCGAGGACGGCAGCGAATTCGGCGTCGATCCGGCGAACTATGAGACCGAGGAGGAATACGACGAAGCACTGAACAAGGCGCGCTACGCCTGGCGCGACACCTGCAAAGACGGCAGCAAATACGACGTTGACCCGGAGGATTACGAGACCGAAGAGGAATACGAAGAAGCGCTGGAGGATGAGATGGAGCGGTTCTCCTGGCGCGAGGATTGCGAAGACGGCAGCGCGTTAGGTGTGGATCCGGCGGATTTCCTGCACCTGTGCGACTATGAGGCGGCCCTGCAGGAGGCGCGCTACGCCTGGCGCAAGCACTGCGAAGATGGCAGCGAATACGGCCTTGATCCGGAGAACTACGAGACCGAGGAGGAATACGACGCTGCGCTGGAAAAGGCGCGCTATGCCTGGCGCGACACCTGCGAAGATGGCAGCCAATACGGCATCGATCCGGCGGACTACGAATACGAAGATGAATACCAGGACGCGCTGGATGAGAAAAAGTACGCCTGGCGTATCTTTTGTGTGGACGGCAGCGAATTCGGCATCGATCCGGAGGATTATGAGACCGAGGACGAATATGAATCCGCGCTGGAGAAGGCACGCTATGCCTGGCGCGACGACTGCGAGGACGGCAGCGAATACGACGTCGATCCGGAGGATTACGAAACGCGCGAGGAATACGAAGAAGCATTGCACGAGGCAAAGTACGAATGGCGGAATTACTGCTATTACGAGGGCTTTAACTACGGCGTTGACCCGGATCGCTATGAGACCGAAGAGGAATTCGATGCTGCGCTGGAAGACGCCAGAGCGATCGTCCATTCACGTCCCACGCCCCCTGAACGTCCCGTACGCCCCGCACAGCCGCCCCAGCAGATGCAGGTCGAGAAGCTCCCGCCGCCGATCATTCTCGTTCCGCCTGAGGATAAGAACATCTACGATATCTGCGGCGTGAACTTTCCCGGCAGCGGCGCGACGTATCACTACCTGACCAATGATCTGCCGCTGAAGATCGGCGACACCGTGATCGTCCCGGCCGGGACACACGAGGTGCATGCTGATGTCGTGTGCGTCGGCCAATACCTGTGCAGTGCAGCGCCCTACCCCGTTGGGCGCTTGAAAAAGGTGAAACAGATCGTCGAGAAAAAGGAGCATGACCATCCGGACAACGATGACACGCCGCAGCCTGTTTCATGATCCGGATGAATCACGGGATGACACTCCGGCCCGACAGCCCCTTGCACACCGCTGCGGACGGAGCACATTTTCAGCGTTTTCTGCGGATGTTGCTTCGCGCTCAGCACGTTCGTTTTATTGAATTTGGAATTGTTCTAAATTATTTTTCACAAAGGTATTGACAAAATCCGCGAAATGCCTTATAATCATATTCGTTCGCACGACGAACGTAGGGGTATGGTGTAATGGTAACACGTGGGTCTCCAAAACCTTTGTTCTGGGTTCGAGTCCTAGTGCCCCTGCCAGAAAGTCAGTTTCGCAAGAAACTGGCTTTTTTGTTTTTTCATGATATTCGGCGATCTGACGCGCGTGAAATCATTGCTTGTATACAATGAATTCATCCGCCATGTTGAATCATTCAGCCACAAGTGTGCCTATCTTCGCCCTTCTTGAACGAAAAGCAGCAAAAAGTCATCCGGATGGCTTGATTTTATGCGGAGCAGATGATATACTGTCTTTGTTAGTCACGTTTAACCGTGCGATCTGCCAGGATCCCTGTGCAGATTTTCTTTTGCGGATGGGTTAGCGACGACTAACAATCGACGAAGGGGTTGAATTGAATGATGATCAACAAACGGCTGATCGGCGCAGTACCGCAGAGCCGGAAATACATCGCAGGGAATGTGGCGGTGCAGTGGATCTCGCTGACCGCGAATATTTGCATGATGGCGAGCATCGCCGGGCTGCTTGAGCGGCTCTGCGCGGGCCAGGCGACGACCGGGCGCATCCTGAGCACCATTGCCGTGGGGTTGATCGCACTGGTGGTGCGGTTCGTGTGTGCTATGGCGGCCAGCCGGATGGGCTACCTGTCCTCCAGGGCGGTCAAATCCACCCTGCGCGAGGCGATCTACCGCAAGCTGCTGCGGCTGGGTGCGTCCTATAGTGAGCAGGTGCGCACGTCCGAGGTCGTCCAGGTGGCGGTGGAGGGCGTTGACCAGCTGGAGACCTACTTCGGCGCGTATCTGCCGCAGTTCTTCTATGCCATGCTTGCGCCGCTGACGCTCTTCATCGTCATGTGCTTCGTCAATGTGCCGGCTGCGGTCGTTCTGCTCATCTGCGTGCCGATGATCCCCGTGGCCATCGCGGCGATGCAGACCTGGGCGAAGAAGCTGCTGTCGAAGTACTGGAGCCAGTATACCCAGCTGGGCGATACGTTCCTGGAGAACCTGCAGGGCCTGACGACCATGAAGATCTACCAGACCGATGGCCGCCAGCATGCGCGCATGAACGAGGAAAGCGAGCGTTTCCGCCACATCACGATGAAGGTGCTCACCATGCAGCTCAATTCCATCACCATCATGGATCTGATCGCCTATGGCGGCGCAGCCCTGGGCATGATCATGGCCGTGACGCAGTTCCGTTCCGGGCATGTGGAACTGGGCGGCGCGCTGCTGATCATCCTCCTTTCGGCGGATTTCTTTATCCCCATGCGCCAGTTGGGCAGCTTCTTCCATATCGCCATGAACGGCATGGCGGCCAGCGACAAGATCTTCCGCCTGCTGGATCTGCCGGAAGCCCATACCGGCGCGAAGGTGCCGGACAAGCATGACATCGCCGTGCACAATCTGCACTTCTCGTACGATGGCACGCGCGAGATCCTCCATGGGATCGACATGGTCTTCCCGGCGGGTTCCTTCACGGCGCTGGTCGGGGAGAGCGGCTGCGGAAAGTCCACCATCGCGTCGATCCTGACCGGCAAGAACCGCCATTTCACCGGGCAGGTCAGCATTGGCGGCATTCCGCTGGCGGATGTCAGCGAGGAAGCCCTCATGCGCACGGTGACCTACATCGGCCATGCGAGCTACCTGTTCAAGGGCAGTGTGCGGGAGAATCTGCTGATGGGCAAGCCGGATGCTGCGGATACGGCGCTCTGGGCTGTGCTGGAACGGGTGAACCTGGCGGACTTCCTGCGCGGCGAAAGTGGGCTGGATACCCTGCTGACGGAGCAGGCCTCGAACCTTTCCGGCGGACAGCGTCAGCGTCTGGCACTGGCGCGCGCGCTCCTGCATGACAGCCCGGTGTACATTTTTGACGAAGCAACCTCCAACATCGACGTGGAGAGCGAAAACGAAATCATGGCGCAGATCCACCTCCTCGCCAGGACGAAGAGCGTCATCCTGATCTCCCATCGACTGGCCAATGTGACCCATGCGGACAATATCTATGTGATGCAGGACGGTTCCGTGGTGGAATCCGGCACGCACATGACGCTCCCAAAGGGCGGCGTGTATGACCGCCTGTGGAACGCGCAGCAGGCGCTGGAACAGTATACCGCTAAGGAGGTGATGGCATGAAGCGCAGTCATTTTCGCGTCATGGCCCGGCTGATCGGGCTGGTGAAGCCGCTGACAGGCTATATGCTCCTTGCCATCACCATGGGGCTGATCGGGCATCTGTGCGCAGCGTTCATCACCATTTTCGGCGGCTATGCGCTGCTGGATGTGCTGGGCTATTCGGGGCTGACCGGCACCGGCGCGGCCTTCGCATGCATGATCGCCTTCGCGGCCGTCCGTGCGGGCTTCCGCTATGGGGAGCAGGCCTGTAACCATTTCATCGCCTTCAAGCTCCTGGCGCTGATCCGCGACCATGTCTTCGGTGCACTGCGCAGGCTCTGTCCGGCCAAGCTGGAAGGCAAGGACCGCGGCGACCTGATCTCCGTCATCACCAGCGATATTGAGCTGCTGGAGGTCTTCTACGCCCACACCATTTCGCCCATTGCTATTGCGGCGCTGTTCTGCGTCATCATGACGGGCTTCATCGGGCATGTCCATGCACTGCTGGGCATGGTCGCTGCACTGGCGTATGCCGTGGTGGGCATTGCCGTGCCGCTGGTCATCTCGCGGATGAGCGGCGAGGATGGCGCGCGCTTCCGCCGCAAGTCCGGCGAACTTAGCAGCTTTGTGCTGTGCAGCCTGCGCGGCCTGAACGAAACCATCCAGTATGGCCAGGGGGAAAGCCGCTTCCGGCAGATGCAGCAGCGCACGGCGGACCTTTCTGCCGACGAGGCGCGCATGAAGCATGTGGCCGGGCGCAATAACGCCGTCACGGGCAGCATCATCCTCCTGTTTGACCTGACGATGCTGCTGCTTTCGGCGCTCCTGTGCCAGCAGGGGAAAAGCGGCTTTGACGGCACCGTGATCGCGACGCTGGCGCTGATGAGCTCCTTCGGGCCGGTGGTCGCCTTGGCGAATCTGGGCTCCACGCTGCAAAACACCTTCGCTGCGGGCAACCGCGTGTTGGACATTCTGGACGAATCCCCCGTGGTGGAGGATGTGACCGGCCGCCCTGCGCCTGCTTTCACCGGCGCTGCGGTCGATCATGTGTCCTTCGCCTATGCGGATGAGCAGATCCTCTCCGATGTGTCCATGGACATCCCACGGGGCGCGATCGTGGGCATAAATGGCCGCAGTGGCAGCGGAAAATCCACCCTCCTGCGCCTGATGATGCGCTTCTGGCAGGTGCAGCAGGGCGAGATCCGCCTGTCCGGACGCAATGTCGAGGATATCAACACCGCCGATCTGCGCGATATGGAAGCCTTTGTCACCCAGGAGACCCATTTGTTCCACTCCAGCATCGCGGAAAACCTGCGCATCGCCAAGCCCGATGCCACCCAGGAGGAGCTCGAAATGGCCTGCCGCAAGGCCTCCGTGCATGACTTCATCATGCGCCTGCCCTGCGGATACGAGACCTCCATCGCTGAACTGGGTGACAGCCTTTCCGGCGGCGAACGGCAGCGAATCGGCCTGGCACGCGCCTTCCTGCATGATGCGCCGCTGCTCCTGCTCGACGAACCCACCAGCAATCTGGACAGCCTGAACGAAGCCGTCATCCTGCGTTCGCTCCGGGAGGAACGGGCGGACAAGACTGTGGTGCTGGTGTCCCACCGCAAGTCCACCATGGGCATCTGCGACCGGATGTATTCGGTCGAACACGGGAGGGTCAGCTGATGGATACCGAAAGCAAGCGCGACCGCGAAAAGTGCATCGTCAGCGAAATGATCGCGCTGTACTGCCACAAAAACCATGGCACAAAAGGCTGCATCTGCGATGATTGTGCGGCGCTGAATGCCTATGCGGAAATGCGCGCGGACAAATGCCCTTTCATGGACACGAAGACCTTCTGCTCCAACTGCCGGGTGCATTGCTACAAGGCGGATATGCGGCAGAAGATCCGCGAGGTCATGCGGTTCTCCGGGCCGCGGATGCTCTTCCACCACCCGGTCATGGCCATCCGCCATGTGATCGAATCAAAGCGCGAAAAGAAACGATTGGAGAAGATACAATGAAGAAAGTGCTGTACATCATCCTGGGCTGCATTGGCGTAGGGCTGGGCGCGGTCGGCGCGGTGGTGCCCATGCTGCCGGCATTCCCGTTCCTGCTGCTGGCGGCGTTCTGCTTTGCCCGCAGCAGTGAGCGGCTGCATACCTGGTTCATCAATACCAAGCTGTATAAGGACAATCTGGCGGATTATGTCGCCGGCCGCGGCATGACCCGAAGGACGAAAGTCCGCATCATGATCACCGTGACGCTGCTGATGAGCATCGGCTTCATCATGATGGGGATCAAGGGCGTCTGGGTCGGCTGTACGGTGCTGGGCGCGGTGTGGCTGTTCCACATCCTCTACTTCTGCTTCGGCGTCAAGACGATCAAAAAGCAGGCGTAAGAAAGGCAGGTTCGCGATATGGAAAATATCATCATCATCGGACTCATCGTCCTGGCCGTTGTCATCGGCATCGTGAATACGGTGAAGCACTTCAAGGGGGAAGGCGGCTGCTGCGGCGGCGGAAGCTACAAGCCGCGGAAGAAGAAGCTCCCGACCGTTCTGTATAAGAAGACCTTCAAGGTGGAAGGCATGCATTGCGAGCATTGCCGGAACCGCGTGCAGGAAGCCGTGGACGATCTCCCGGGCGTGGCTGCGAAGGTCAGCCTCAAAACGGGGGAAGTCACGGTGTCCTACGCGGAAGACGTTCCGGACGAAGTGATCAGGGCGAAAATCGAAAAGGCAGGCTACAAGGTCGCAGTATGACATAAGGCGCCCTCCGCACAGGCTGAAAGCGGAGGGCGCTTTGCCGTTCCATGGACGGCAACAAAAAAAGCAGCCCCGAAAGGCTGCTCAGAATGCCGAATAAGCCGCTTGCGCCAGTTGCTCGCCGTCGGCAGACTGTTTTGTGCATTATTTCCCCGGCAGCGCGGACGAGAGCATATACCCCGTCTGTCCGCCGTAGCTGACATAGCACCAGCCGTCCGCCAGATCGCCCCAAACGACGACCGATTCGCCATTCTCCGCAAAGCCGAGCAGTTCGCCGCCGGTGGAGGGCATGGCGCGCAGGTTGACGCCTGTGGCGCGGCTGTTGCGGACGGTGCGTGTGTCGCCGCAGAGGGTGGGGGAGACCTCCGTCAGGTAATCCGCATCCACATATCCCTCCACGCAGCCGATACGCACATACGCCCAGCCGGTCCGGGTGTAGCTGAGGACGGTCAGCGGTGTGCCGGTGTAGAAGCGTCCCAGCGACTTGGCGGAGGAAGACGCGGACTTGCGCAGATTCAGCTGTCCGCCGGATGTGCGCGTGTTGATGTAGAAAACGCCCTGCGCATCGGTCAGGTTGGGATTGTCGCTGTCCGTGCCGTAGGCATAGGGGAAGGTGCCGGACAGCAGCCCCTCGGACATGTAGCCGGCCAGGCCGTCCGCAGTGACGAGATACCATCCGTCTGCACGGACACCCAGCACCGTGACGGCCGTCCCATGGGCGAACCAGCCCAGCCGGTCGGTGCTGCTCGATGCGCCGGAACGCAGCGTAGCGCCGCTGCCGGGATTTTTGACCGTCACCATCGGCGTTTCAGGCACGAGAGCGGAAGCATCCAGGGTGATGAAGCGCGTGTCGATCCAGCCCTGCACGGTGCCGGCCAACAGCACCTCTGCGTAGCCGTCCTGCGTGCGCCCGGTGAGCATGACGGGCGTTCCGGTGTAGAACTTGCCCAGCGATGCGGCGGAATAAGCGGGCTCCTTGCGCAGGCTGACGCGGTAGCCCTCGCCGCTGTTCTGGATCCATCCGACCGTGCCTGCGGCGTATTCATCCGTGTCCGCCGCGGGGGAAGGCGTCGGGGTCGCCGTGAGCACATCGAAGCAGGAAAGCGGCACATAGCCGTGCTTCATGCCCTCGTCCGTGCTGAAGCGGATGAAGCACCATTCGTCGCTGACCTGGAGCACATCGACCGTCTGTGCGGTGCCGGGCTGGAGATACCCGGCGATGTTGCCCTTTACGCTCATGGTGGTGAAAACGATCTGCTCTGCCTGCAGGGGGCGCAGCGTATAGCCGGGAAGGGGGGCGGATGTGGCGAAGGACGTGCTGTCCGCCAGGGCGAAGGGGGCAGATATGAGCAGGATCAGTGCGATGATCCCTGCGAAGGGGCGTTTCATGATGCGGTCACATCCTTGCGTGTTTCTTCTGTCCATATAACGGACGGCATGGCTCAATTCTTGCATAATCCGGCGGATTTGTCAATAAGCCAGCAACACTTTCGGCGCAAGCCGCGGTCAGAAACGCCCATTGCATTACAGGATATAGCTGGTGATGCAGTCGTACCAGTGGACGTAGGTCTTTCCGTTGACGGTGAGGGTCTCGGCGTCCGGCAGCATCTCCGACCAGGTGCGGCCATAGTGCTCCTGCTGCCAGTCATCCGCATTGAAGCGCCGCCAGAGCACGGTGCGGCCGTTCTGGTCGATGAACTGCTCGGACACCGTGCCGCCTGCGTAGGCTTCATGCATCACCACGCAGATGGTGTCGTAGGTTTTTCCGCCGATGCTGACGGTGTAGCGGCCTACCACATCCATGGCCTCCGTCACCCCCTCGCGGACGGTCAGCGCATTGCCTTCACGGGTGATGATGCCCTTGGCGTGCAGGTCGGTCTCGTTGCCGCAGTTGTCCTCGCCAAAGCCCCAGTTGCGCAGGAATTCATCCCCGTCCAGGTAGGTGAAGGTCTGCTTGACGCCGCCCTGCGTGTGCGTTTCGGCCAGGATGCGGCAGTGGTCGTCCGTCAGCTGTGCGATGAAGGAACGCTGGATGTAGCCCTCGTCGTCGCCGGTCTGGTTGCAGGGCATGGGATCGCTGGTCTCCACCTGGATCTCCACGCCCTCCAGCCCGTGGATCTGGGCGCGGCCCACAACGGAGAGGTGATCCTCTTCTGTGCGTGTGCGATCAGGGAGATCATACATCGCCCAGGAGAGCTTTTCGCCCACGCGGGGGACGATGAACCAGCCCATCAGCTCCTCCCACTTGCAGGAGAAGGGCAGCATATCGGAGGGCTTGATGGTGTAATCGGAAAGGTGAAGGGGCATGATCGTTTTCATCGGCGTATCTCCTTTCGTTCGGACGGGGAAGGCGGCGCGGAAGTGCTCGCGTGCGGTGTGCAGGCGGCTCTTGACCGTGCCGAGGGGCAGCCCAAGGCGACGGGCGATCTCCTGCTGCGGAAGTTCCTGCCAATAGTACAGGTGCAGCATCTGCTGATCCTGCGGCCGAAGCCGCGCGAGGGTGTCCGCACCAGGCTGTCACGGGTCAAACCAAAGCGCGGCGGAATGACCGCGATGCGGATCTCATCCGTCAGTGTGATCTCGTTGCGCTGATATTTGCGGCGCATCCAGTCAGTGCATTTGTTGCGCGCTATGCCGATCATCCACGCGCGGGCGTTGGTTTTGTCGCGCAGCGTGGGGTAAACGCGCACAGCGGCGCAGAAGACTTCCTGCATCACGTCCTCGGCATCCGCCGGATCGGCAATGCGGAAGCGGATGAAGCGCTCCACCGCGCCGCGGCATTCGGCGTAGACCTGCTCGAAGGTGTCCATGGGCATCCTCCTTCCTTGAAGTAATCATGGCTGAAATGCATTTCACTCATATAGTCGCAAAACGCGGGCGAAAGGTTCAGCCGAACGAAAAGTTTTTCCCGGAAAAGGGAAAAATCCGCCCCTGCACAGGCAAGGACGGAGAAAATGTATGTGTTAGTTGCAGTGCGCCTCGAACTGCTCGAAGAACTCCGGGCAGCTCCACACGCCGCAGGCCGCCAGGGTGTCCCCCTTGACCGCCATCTGCACGACCAGGCCGTTGTCCAGTTCGATCAGCAGTGCCTGGCGGGAGGAGATGCTTCCGCGGGATTCGAAGGAGGCGTTGTCCGTCAGGGTGGCAAAGAGGGTGACGCAGGCTGCGGGATCGGTCACCGTGCCGACGCCACTGAGCTCCATGGCGATGACCCGGCCGGAAATGTCCAGCGTGTCAGAGAGGGTCTCCTTGCCGCGCAGGGCATTGCCGTTGAAGCTGACGCGCTGGAACAGCCGCATGCGCCCGTTGACTTCCGCCGCCACGAGCGTATCGGCGGACACACCGCTGATGCTGTACACCGCCGTACCGGAGGCGGCTGCGTTGGAGAGCACCACATCCGTGCCGGAGAGGGACGGTTCCGTGGTGAATTCAGCGATGGACGCCACCTGCGCGCTCAGGAGGGAGGCATCCACCTGGTTGGGGCTGGTCAGCATGCGGAAATACTTGCCGTTCATGCCGATGAGCGGGAAGGAGCCGTCCTTCACATCCGACCAGATGCTGCGGTAGCCGGGCGCGGACGTGCCCTTGGTGATGAAGAGCGAGCCCTTGCTCAGGTCGCTGGTCAGATTGCCAGTGGGGGCGGTGGCAGGTCCCAGCGCATTGGTCTGGATGAGCTGCGCGGGCTGCTGCTCCATGGGGATGAAGGTCAGCGCGAGCACCAATACTAGCGCGGCGCAGGTGAGTGCCGGCACCCAGCGCGGCATGGCGAAACGCACCCACCCGGACTGCTTTTCAGCGGCAGCGCGGTCGATCTTCGCCTTGAGAAACGGTGTGGCATACAGTCCGCCAAGGGCTGCATCGGCCTGTTGAGGAAGGTCATGCAGCGCCTTATCGATGTTCGTGGGATTTTCCTGCTTCATGGCTCCTCGCCTCCTTTTGTCAATACCTCTTCGAGTTTCTTGCGGGCCCGGGAAAGCCGCGACGAGATCGTCCCCTCGGGCAGATCCATCATCCCGGCAATGTCGCTGATGCCATATCCCTGATAGTAATACAGCAGAATGACCTCCTTGAACATGGAGGGCAGCTTGTTGATGGCGGACATCATCTCCTGCTGATCGCCGATGCGGCTGAATTCATCCGGTGCAGGGATCAGCTCGAAGGTCGGGCTGCCCAGCACGACGCGCTTGAGCCATGCGCCGCGCCACAGATCGCGGCAGCGGTTCATCGCCACCTTGAGCAGCCAGGCCTTTTCCTTCCCGGCCTGCAGCGGCGGATTGGTCGTCATCAGCCGGACGAACACATCCTGCGTCACGTCCTCGGCCTTCTGCCGGTCTGCCAGATAAAAGTAGCACATCCGCAGCACATCCGTGGCATACAGCTCATACAGCTCGCTGTAATACGCCGAAAGATCCTGCGCCGGGGTCTCTGCGCGCTCCAGGGCCTGTTCCACCTGCGCGCCCTCCTCTCTTGTTTGTTTGCGTTCATCCATATAACGTATGTTCCTCCCGAAATCTTCCCTGAAATTCTAAACAAGTGAAAAAGTTTTTGTGACATTTTGATGACAGCAGGCCTACCTGGTCCGGGAACGCCGCCTGTGCCCTGCGTCCACCCCATTATGGCGGAAAAGCCCGGTTTCGTCAAGGCTGATTTTTTCCACCGGCGGCGAAAGTTCCCAGCATCTGATGATTGACGAATTGGGCGGAAAAAGATATAATAGGTCTGTATGTCTATCTGATATGGAGGAGGAACACGATGTACGGACTGATCGGAGCGATGTCGGTAGAGGTCGAGGCGCTGATGGCGCAGGTGGAAGACCGCCGGGAAGAGAAGATCGGCATGGATGTGTTTGTCAGCGGCAAGCTGTTTGGCCAGGACGCAGTGCTGGCGGTGTGCGGGCCTGGCAAGGTCAACGCGGCCCTGTGCGCGCAGAGCATGATTCTGCGGTATCAGCCGGAATGGGTGCTGAATCTGGGCGTGGCCGGCGCAGGCGAGAGCGGCGTGGGCATTGGCGATATGGTGGTGGCCACGGCGGCCGTGCAGCATGATATGGATACTTCGCCCATCGGTGACCCCGTGGGGCTGATCAGCAAGCTGAATGTTGTGGAGATCCCCTGCGACGCGGCGCTTCGTGCGCGGCTGGTCAAGGCGGCGGAAAAGGTCGAGGGGCTTCGGGTGCATGAGGGCATCATCGCCACGGGCGATCAGTTCATCTGCTCGGGCGATGTCCGCAGCCGCATCCACCAGCAGTTCCATGCCAAGGCGGTGGAGATGGAAGGCGGCGCGGTGGCGCATGCCTGCTATGTCCATGGTGTGCCCTGCGCGGTGCTGCGCTCGATTTCCGACCAGGCGGACGGCCATAGCGATATGGATTATCCGACCTTCACCCGTCTGGCGGCGAGCCATTCTCAGCAGGTGGTGGAAAACCTGCTGCGGGATGCGTCTTTTTCTCGCGCGTGATGACCTTGCGCCCTTGCTATTTTGACGCAGAAGCGGTATAATATTCTTGTCGATTTATTGATTGTGGAGGCTGCACAGATGTACAAACTCCTTCTTGTTAGCAACAGTCAGGCTGTCCGGGATGCATTTTCTGCCGTCGATTGGGAGAATATGGGCTATAAGACGCCCCGCATGGTGGAGAATGAGCAGGAGGCCATCACGAGCCTGAAGGCCTTCCATGCCGATGCGGTGGCTATTGCGCTTCCTCAGGCGGAGGATGCTGCCCTGATGGATCGGCTGATGGCGGATTACCCCGAGCTGCCGGTGATGGAAGCGCCGGATATGCGCGGCGAAGTCGAGCTGCGCGCGCTGGAGCTCCGCAAGATCCTCAGCCGTGTCAATGCTGATATTTCCAATGACAGCTATACCCAGGCGGATCGAATGATGAGCTGCCGCCATGCCTATTTCCGCTCACTGATGGATGGGCGTGTCCCCACGGGGAAGGACGTCAAGCGAATGCTGCGTCTGGTGCGCAGCAAGATGGATCCGGATCGCCCCTGTGTGGTGGCGGAGCTTCAGATGCCCGCGAACAGCGACTTCCTCAAGGGCCGCTGGCATTACGGCCCGGAGCGCCTGGAGATGGCCCTGCGCAATATCTTCGGCGTGGAAGTGGGTGGCATGCGCATCCTGAGCTGTGTGCTGCCGAATGAACATATCATGCTCCTGGGCTGCCCGATGTATCATCAGGCAATGGCCACGGAGGAGCGCTCCATGACCGGCGTGCTGTCCGCCCATGTGCAGGACTGCATCGACCATGTGGAGGAATTCCTGGGTATCGACCTGGAGATCACCTCCCTGCGCGTGCTGCCTGCGCTGACCGCCATGGCGCGCGACCAGCAGAAATAAGCCTGGCTGTACCAACATATCTTCCAATTTAAAAGGAGGCTTCCGTATGGGGATTTTTGACGCGATCGGCGGCCTGGTCAAGGGCCAGTTCATCGATGTGATCGAATGGACGGAAAACGCCGGCAATACCATGGTGTACAAGTATAACATGGGCGGCAAGGAGATCATGATGGGCGCGCAGCTCACCGTGCGGGAAAGCCAGGTGGCCATCTTCGTCAATGAGGGCGAGCTGGCGGACGTGTATGGGCCCGGCCGGTATGAGCTGTCCACCTCCAACATGCCCGTGATGACCAAGCTGCAATCCTGGCGATTCGGCTTCAACAGCCCCTTCAAGGCCGATGTGTATTTCATCAGCACGCGTCAGTTCCTTGATCGCAAGTGGGGGACGACCAATCCCGTCATGATGCGCGATGCGGAATTCGGCATGATCCGCCTGCGTGCCTTCGGTGCATATGCCTTCAAGGTCTGCGAGCCGGCGACCTTCCTGCGTGAGGTGTTCGGCACGCGTGCCATCACCACGGTGGAGGATGTGGAAGGCCAGATCAAGCGGATGCTGGTCAGCGGCCTGTCCGATGCCATCGCTGAGAGCAAGATCCCCGCGCTGGATCTGGCGGCGAATTATGAGGAATTGTCCGATGCGGCGCGCAAGGCCATCGATCCGAAAGTACGCGAGCTGGGTCTGACGCTGACCTCTTTCGTCATCGAGAATATCTCCCTGCCCGAGGAAGTCGAGAAGTCCATGGACAAGCGGACTTCCATGGGCGTGTTGGGCGATCTGAACCGCTACACCCAGTATCAGGCCGCTGAAGCCCTGCAGGATGCAGCGCGGACGCCCAACAGCGCCGCCGGGGCCGGTATGGGCATGGGTGCAGGCGTGGCCATGGGGCAGATGTTCGCCAATGCCCTGGGGCAGCAGCAACAGCAGCAGCCTGCCGCACAGCCTGTGGCCAAGGGCGGATTCTGCACGGAATGCGGCAGCGCACTGACGCCCGGCGCGAAGTTCTGCGCCAACTGCGGCGCCAAGCAGGCCGGTGCATCCGTTTGTCCCGGATGCGGCCAGCCGCTGAATCCCAGTGCCAAGTTCTGCGCCAACTGCGGCCAGAAGCTCGGCTGAACCTGACAAGCATATCCAATGAGCCAGAGGCCCCGCGCTTCTGGCTTTTTTTGATGTCTGCGCACATAAAAAGCTGATGCACTTTCCTGCACCAGCCTTGCTGTGATTTATTGCGGATTCCCCAGGAAGGCCGCATCGCTGGACGGCTCGAACCGCACCGGGACGTCCTCATGCATCCCCGGACGAATGACATACGGCGCACTGGGCTGCACGGCGTTTTCCGCCATGGACAGCCGTCCCACGGACACCTCGTAGGCCGTCTTGTTCAGCACGGTGCCGTCCGCCAGCTGTTTCTGATACGCGCGGGACTGGAAGCGCCCCAGCAGGGTCACCTTGTCGCCCACCTTGAGGTGGCTGGCGAAGCGCGCAGTGCGCCCCCAGGTGATGCAGGGGATATAGTCGCTCTTGCCGTAGGCGCGGTTGACGGCCAACATCAGATCGGCGATCTCGCGGCCAAAGGGCGTCGTGCGGTAACTCGGCGGCTTGCACAGCGCACCGGTGAGCTGCACCTGGTTGGGATTCTCCTCCGTCTCCGGATCCAGCAGCCGCTGGGCAAAGCCGGTGATCAGTAGGCGTCCGGCGCCTTCGATGACCTTGTTGTAGCTGCGCAGTTGCCCCTCGAAGCGCAGGGGAGCCCCCACGTCCAGGGTGACGCCCTCCATCAGCCGTTCGGAGATGGTGACGGGCAGAAGATCCTCCGCCCCGGACAGGCGTGGAACGGAGAGCGTCGCATAGTAGAATTTCTCGCCGAAGACCTCGTGACCGTAGGCGGGCGTGTCTGTCAGGATGCCGCTCAAATGCAGGTAGTTCCCGGTTTCTTCCATAGCGATTCACCTTTCTTTGTCGCCTTGCGTGCCATATGTGCGGGCATGCAGGCCTCTTGGTGGGACGTCACGGGGCGGCAGCATGCTGCTTGCCCTGGACGTCGATGGTGGTAGCACCAGACAGGAGGATGTCCTTTGCGGAGACGATCTTGAACCCCTCTGCCTGATAGAATTTCAGAATGGCGGGCAGTGCGTCCACGATGTACTGTGAGTCATTGTGGAAGAGGATGATATCCCCGCTCTGCACGTTGCTTGTTGCGCGCCGGATGAGATCCTCCACGCCGCGGTTTTTCCAGTCCAGCGAATCCACCGACCACTGCACCGCCTCGTAGCCTTCATCTCGCACGATGGTGATGACCTTGCTGTTGTAGTCCCCGTAGGGCGGCCGGAAGAGCGTCGGACGGGTGCCGGTCAGCGCTTCGATCTTGTCCGAGCAGGAGGCGAGCTCCTGGCGGATCTTCGCATCGCTGATCTGGGTGAAATGCGCGTGGCTGGCGGAGTGGTTGCCGATCTCGTGTCCGCGCGCGGCGATCTCCTGCACCAATTCGGGGAATTGATCCACCCAGATGCCCACGAGGAAGAAGGTCGCCTTAGCGTCGTATTCATCCAGCAGGTCGAGGATCTTGCGGGTCTTGTCGCCGCCCCAGGAGGCATCGAAGGTGACGGAGATCACCTTGTCATCCCGATCCACGGAGTAGATGGGAAGCACTTTCCTGGAGGCCACCACAGCGGTCGCGTCCGCCTGCAGCGGGCCGAGGTAGAGCGCGCACAGCAGCACCAGCGCTGCGCTCAGACCGATCAGGCGCGTGTCAGGGCGGAAACGTCGCCGGGGTTTCGCCGTCCAGTTCATGGACGGCCTGGCTCGCGGCGTCAATGGGGGAAGCTTGCTCATCATCTGCCACCATCCTCTCATAATGTATGCGCAGGAGGACGCGATATACCGCGTGCGCCTGCCTCCGCCAAAGGAAGCGCGCTTTCGACAGGCGGCCCTTGCGGCGATCCGGATGGGACAATGTATGAGGAACGCTTCACCAATAAAACGTTCTGCGCGGAGAAATTTATCCAGCGCGCGGAAAGATTTACAATAGTTTTACAATTCGGAAACTATTCTACACCTTTCAAAAGGATTATACCGGCTAAATATGACGATACGATGAACAAACGGAGAAAAAATGGCAGAGAAGTCAACTCGTCCCTGCATTTTGGCACGAAAAAGGCTCCGGAATCCATCCGGAGCCACAGCCTGTCGAAAAAACAAGCCGGTTGCTTCAGTTACTCGCCGTCGGCAGACTGCAAATCGAAAATCGGCGACATGTGCGGCGATTTTCGTACGATTTTGCTTGCAAAAATCGCTCCCTTACATGGAGAAACGGCCGTCAGGGCTGCTTGTAGCCCTGACAGTGACGGAGTACAAAACTCAAAAAAGTGGCTTTCGCCACTTTTTTGATACCCTGAGGTTCCTGAATCCATCCGGAGCTAATTCTGCAGGCCGAAGTGTCCCTTATCCGCCAAAGCTGGATACGCCGAATGCGTTGACCATGGCGTCCAGCCGCTGCTGCGCCTTGCACATCGGGCATTCGTGGGAGGGGGTGCTGCGGTAGTCGGGCAGGTCGTTCTTCATGGTGAAGATGGCATCGATGTTGAAGCCCTCGCAGCTGTCCACACAGGAGAAGATGGCACAAATGCCTGCAGGTTTGCCGCTGTAATAGCGGATGGCCTCCACAGCCGCCTGCACGGTGTAGCCCGTGGTGACGGAGGATGCCAGCACCAGCACGTTCTTGCCGACGATCATGGGCGCAGAGTTGTCGCGGAAGATCAGCTGGGAGCCGGTGGTGTGTTCCGGCGTGACGATATAGATGGTGTTGTGCGCGTTGTAGTTGGCAAAGCCGCGGCGGGTGAGCTCGCTGGCCATGCATGCGCCGATGACCTCCGTGCCGTCCAGGCAGAGGATGGTATCGATGACGGTGATGGGGTTGATGTGGCCGCAAAGCTGCTCAGCCACCTCGCGCGCCTCGGACAGGCGGTGCTTGGTCATGGTCAGATCGATGTAATAGTTGATGTGGCTGTGGCTGGTGGCAAAATGCCCCATGGCAACGCGGAAGGGGATGTTGGAATTGTTCGTGCGGGTCTCGAAAAGACGGATGGCCATAACGATCTCTCCTCACATCATGAAATTGCCAGGAAACGGTGGTTTGATAGCATCATCATAGCATATAAATGTCCGACTGTCAACCAAAAAACACATTCAGCACATGATTATTGTTCACGCACGACCTGTACGGCGGCTTTCATCGCGGCGGGGATCGCCAATGCGGACAGCCCGTCCAGCGGCACGAAGGCGTATCCGGCCGGAGCCTGCGCCGCTTCATCGGCGGACATGGTGTACAGATGCATCTCCCATACCTGATGGGTGAAGATGTGCTTCGCTTCGCCTGCGTCCTTCACCTGGCGGACGTCCAGATGCGTCAGCCGCTTCACCTCGCGCGGCAGCGTCCGGGTGGCGAATGCGCCCTCCGCCATGGGGAAGACCCACAGGCCCCGCAGCAGTGCCTCCGTCCGCTGACGCATCAGCACTTTGTTTCCGCTGAAAATCAGGCAAACGGCGTATTCGATGACCTTCGGCGGATTCTTCCGCGGCAGGATGGGTAGTTCGTCTGCGTCCCCAGCGGCGAAGGCATCACACATGCCCTGCAGCGGACATTTCTCACAATTCGGCGTGCCGGGAACGCAGACAGTCGCGCCGAGATCCATCATCGCCTGATTGAAGTCCCCTGGGCGATCCTTCGGCACCAGCGAGGCCGCCACGCCTTCCAGCTCCCGCCGCACGGACGGGATGCCCACGTTCTCGCGGATGCCCTTCAACCGGCTGACCACGCGGATCACATTGCCGTCCACCGCAGGGACAGGTTGATCAAACGCGATGCTTGCGATGGCTCCGGCGGTGTACGGGCCGATGCCGCGTATCTGCCGCAGCGCCTCGACCGTATTCGGGATCGCGCCGCCGAATTCGTCCATCACCTGCTTCGCGCCTGCGTGTAGATTCCGCGCCCGGCTGTAGTAGCCAAGTCCCTCCCATAATTTCAGGACGTCATCCTCCGGTGCATCCGCCAGATCAGCCACCGTCGGAAAGCACTCCAGGAAGCGCGCATAGTACCCTAAAACGGTCTCCACGCGGGTCTGCTGGAGCATCGTCTCCGAGATCCAGGTGCGGTAGGGGTCGTGGATGCCGCGCCAGGGCAGCGTCCGCGCATGACGGTCATACCAGGTCAGCAGCAGGGGAGCAATGGTCTGCATAGTGTCCTCCGTGTTCTTTCTTGAGGCTATTATAGCATGTTTTGCGCCCCGAACACAACCAATCCTGAAAAAGAGCGCCTCCGCAGAGGAAAAAATCAAAAAAATCCGCAAATAGAACAAACGTTCCTCTTGCGATATGGAAGAAATAGCGTATAATAGACATTGTCAGTTAGCACTCACCTCGAACGAGTGCTAATACCGAACAAACAGGAGGAACCAACCATGACCGTGAAACCTTTGGGTGACCGCGTTGTCATCAAGAATGTAGAAGCAGAAGAAACCACCAAGTCCGGCCTGATCCTGACCAGCGCCGCGAAGGAAAAGCCCCAGATGGCCGAGGTGCTGGCTGTGGGTCCCGGCGGCAATGTGGACGGCAAGGAAGTCACCATGCAGGTGGCTGTCGGCCAGAAGGTCATTTATTCCAAGTATGCCGGCACGGAAGTGAAGATCGACGGCGAAGAGATCATCATCGTGCGCCAGAGCGACATCCTGGCCATCGTCGAGTAAGGGGACTTCATCCCGCTTATGCCCTGTGAGCAAGGGCATCCCTGTCGTGTATGTGAAGTAAGGAGTGTATGATTATGGCAAAGCAGATTCAGTATGGCGAGCAGGCTCGCCGCAGCCTGGAAAAGGGCGTCAACGCCCTGGCGGATACCGTCAAGATCACCCTGGGTCCGAAGGGGCGCAATGTGGTGCTGGACAAGAAGTATGGCGCGCCCCTGATCACCAATGACGGCGTGACCATCGCCAAGGAGATCGAGCTGGAAGACCCCTTTGAGAACATGGGCGCCCAGCTGGTGAAGGAAGT
>CAZIUA010000029.1:0-27978 GCA_964542315.1 uncultured Faecalibacterium sp.
AGTCCGCCAACCATAACGACTGGCGCGCCTGCCTGTACAACGGCAAGGACTTCTTCCTCTCCCGCAAGTACTCCATCACCGACATCGTGGACCGCGTCGGCGGCGGCGACTCCTTCGGCGGCGGCCTGATCTACGGCCTGAACACCTACGCGGACGAGCAGACCGCGCTGGAGTTCGCTGTGGCTGCTTCCTGCCTGAAGCACACCATCATCGGCGACTACAACCGCGTGAATGTCTCCGAGGTCGAGAGCCTGATGAAGGGCTCCGGCAATGGCCGCGTGCAGCGCTAATTATCCATCATGACCAAGGCCTCCGGCGCTTTGCTCGCCGGAGGCCTCTTTTTGTGAATGTCCGAAGCGCAGCGCGCATCAGAACATGTCCAGTTCCCGAAACATTTCGACCCGTCTGCGCGCTTCCTCCGGCAGGGACTTTGCATCCGTGCAGAGCTGCCTGCGCAAGGCGCCCGCGCGGAGCTTCCCGAGGGGATAGGTGATCATGCGGTGCACCCGAACAAAGGGGATCCGCCATTTTTCCCGCACAAGCGATGGATCATATTGGAGCAGGTGTTCCCGGTCGGGGAACATCTGCTTTTCTGCATCCCGGATCTTCTGGCGCAGCATGTACAAGCGATATTCCATGGGCGATCTGGTCCGCATAAGGACCTGGCGGTTGTATTCATACGCGCTGTCCGCCCTTTCGCCACCCCTGATGCCCATATGGCCGCCCTGCTCCAGGTCGAAAAGCAGCGCCTCAACGCCCGGCGGACGTTCCCCCGCCAGTCCCGGAAAATCGCCACGCGCAAAACAGCCGGTATCGATCATCGTCCACAGGCAGCACCGCACCAGCGTTCCGAGCCGGAGCGCGTCCAGCACGCGCCAGTAGCGCGCCGCATCGATCTCCTCCCTGTGGCGGACGAAAAACAGCGCGATGTCCAGCATCATGCGAAGCCCCATCCCGCCGCTGATGAAATGTTCCGCCAGATGCAGCGTGAGGAAGATCAGGTGATCGGTCGCACCCAGGGTGGCATACGGCTTGCCGGAGAGGATGACCTGTGCGGCGACTTTCGCGCGCAGACTTTCGCCACTTTCCAGGCGGAACCAGTTTTCCCTTCGCAATTCGCTGTAGAGATGCACATGCACCTCCACGACGCCAACATCCGCATGCCAGGCGACATCATGATGTCCGGTACGACCGCGCATATCTACGCGGAAGCCCTTTTCGCGCAGGAAGGCACAGGCTTTTTTCTCCTGCTGCGGCGGAATGAGCAGATCCGTATCAGCGGCGCGCCTGCTTTCCGGGAAGCGATAGCACGCGGCCAGCGCAGCGCCCTTGAGCAACTGCACATCCAGCCCGGCGGCCGTCATACTGTCGATCAAATGCAGGACGCGCGCCATGCGGACTTCGTTGCTGCCCGAACGGACACGCAGCATCTCCATCAGCGGCGTGCTGATCTGCGGCGGACAATCATGTTCCGGCCGAACGATCAGGCTGCATGCCAGCAGCTCCCGCACATCCTGCGAGGCCGCACACCGCAGTACCTCCGGCCAGTCCGCCTTGGGAGCATCCGCCTTTCGCCCGGAAGCCCCGATAGCAACCAGCGCCATCATCTGCCGGAAGGCGTTGCTGCATCCCCTGCCCTGCATGGTGGTCACTCCCGTCCTTCGTATTTGTTCTGCCGGGCATACAGCATTTGCCCCAGCGCCGCGCCCAGCATGTTGTGCAGCACATCATCCATCTCGCACCAGCCCAGGTGCGTCACAAGCTGCGTCAGCTCCGTCGCGACGGTGACAGCCAGCGCAGTCAGCAGCACCCGGCGGCGCGTCCAGCGCGGAAATAGCATCGGCAGCAGATACCCCATCGGCACGAACAGAAGCACATTCAGGATGATGCCCTGCAGGGGGAACTGCGGATGCAGAAAATACTGCGCGAGCCAGCCGTTCAGCACATTCCCCGATTCAGCAGGCACCTCCGTGAACATGCGCACATAGGAGGCCAGTGGACGCCACTCCAGCATGGATGATCCCGCCGGCGTGCGCGACAGGAGCGTGAAATAGAGGAAGCCCGCAAGATAGACGGACGCTGCGCACCACATCAGCCCCGTGAAGAGCCGCGGCGGCATGCGGCACTTCAGCGGCTGCACCATGCAGGCGAAGGCCGCAATGACGGCTGTGATGATCGCGATCTGCAGCATTCACATCATCCCCAGCTTTCTAAACATGTCCGCGCGGGCCTGCCCGGCTGGCGCCAGACTTTCCTCGCCGCGCAGGATGCATGCCGTCAGCGCACCGCGGCGCAATGCACGCGTCCCGCGGAAGGCGAGCCGGTGCATCCACACCGCAGGCAGCAGCCATGGATGTTCCGCGAGCGCAGGGTATTTCGCCTGCAGCTGCGTCCGCGCCGGAAAAAGCTGCCCCATGAGCATGTCCACCTGCCATTTGAGCATGCAGCACCGGTATTGCCAGGGTTTCATGCACCGGAGCATCTGCGCGCGGTTGTATGCATGCCAGCCTGCATCCCGGTCGCGCTTGTCCAGCATCCCCATCCAGCCGCCTTGCTCCAGGTCGGTGAGGATCATGCCGATCTGGCCTTCATCCGCCACACCCAGCCCCGGAAATGCATCCGCCGGGAATCCGCCGTAGCGGATCAGCGCGTGCAGGATGCTGCGCACCAGCGCCGCATAGCGCATCTCCTCCATGAGCGTCCAGAAGCGCGCCATGTCCAGCACATCCCGGTATCGCTCGATCCACAGTGCCACATCCAGCATCATGCGGATGCTCATGCCGCACTCGATGAAGTGTTTGACAGTGTGCAGTGCCAGGAAGATCAGCGTATCGGTGACGCCCAAAGCGGCGTAAGTGCCATCCGCCGTGCGGACAAGGCGCCGTTCCTCCTGCACGAAGGCGGCCTCTCCCCTGCGGCCGAACCACATATTCTCGATGATCTCGTCATACAGGCGGATATGCACCTCCACGATGCCCAGCTGCGGATGCACCGCCACAGCATGATGCCCGTGCGCCCAGCGCGGCTCGACCTGGAAGCCTTCGCGCCGCAGGAATGTGCAGGCTTTCTTTTCGTCCGACGGCGCGATGAGGATGTCCGTATCGCCCGATCCGCGGCATTCCGGCACATGATAGCACGCGGCGGCATCAAAGCCCTTGAGCATCACCGCCGGGATGCCCGCCTGCCCCATGCGCTCCAGTAGCTTCACGATCTGCGGCTGACGGGCGATGTTCACCGCTGCGGTGTGGCGCATGCACTGGATCATCCGCCTGCGGATATCCTCCGGGCAGGCGATTTCCGGCGCACACTTGAGCGCACAGCCCAGCAGCGCCGCAGCCATCTGCTCCTCCGCCAGCTGCGCCACCCTGTGCCAGTCGATCGCATCCGCCGGCACATCAGGCCTTTCGCCCCTGCTGCAGGCGCACATCAGGTGCATCAGCGTCTGGAATTCCCTCGTCATCGTCAGCCTTCTCTCCAAACCATTTTCTTCACCACGCCGGTATAGCTCTGGATGATCTTCACGACCTTCTCAGACACGTTTTCATCCGCATAGTCCGGCACAGGGCGCCCGTGATCTCCGCTTTGGTGCAGGCCAACAGCGGTTTCGACCGCCTGCAGCAGGCCCTGCGCATCGATGCCCGCCAGCACGAAGCAGCCCTTGTCCAGCGCCTCGGGACGCTCTGTAGAGGTGCGGATGCACACCGCCGGAAAGGGATGCCCGATGCTGGTGAAGAAGCTGCTCTCCTCGGGCAGGGTGCCGCTGTCGGACACCACCGCGAAGGCATGCATCTGCAGGCAGTTATAATCATGGAAGCCCAACGGCTCATGGCGGATGACGCGCCCATCCAGCTGGAAGCCGCTGCTTTCAAGCCGTTTGCGGCTGCGCGGATGGCAGGAATACAAAATGGGCATATCATACTTTTCGGCCAGGCGGTTGATGGCAGTGAACAGGGCGGCGAAATTCTGCTGGGTGTCGATGTTCTCCTCGCGATGGGCGGACAGGAGGATGTACCTTCCCTTTTTCAGCCCCAAACGGGCATGGATATCGCTGCTGACGATCTTGTCCAGATTGCTGTGCAGCACTTCCGCCATAGGCGATCCCACGACATAGGTGCGCTCCCTGGGCAGGCCGCATTCCGCCAGATAGCGCCGCGCATGCTCGGAATAGCACAGGTTCACATCGCTGATGATATCCACGATGCGGCGGTTCGTTTCCTCCGGCAGACATTCGTCCTTGCAGCGGTTGCCGGCCTCCATGTGGAAGATCGGGATATGCAGCCGCTTCGCCCCAATGACGCTCAGGCAGCTGTTGGTATCGCCCAGCACCAGCACGGCATCCGGCCGCAGTGAAGCCATCAGCGCATAGGATTTGGCGATGATATTCCCCATCGTTTCGCCCAGATCATCGCCGACCACATTCAGGTACACATCGGGATCATCCAGCGCCAGATCGTGAAAAAACACGCCATTGAGGCTGTAATCATAATTCTGCCCGGTGTGCGCCAGGATGGTGTCGAAATACATGCGGCACTTCTTGAGCACCGCCGCCAGCCGGATGATCTCCGGCCGCGTGCCGACGATGATCAGCAGCTTGAGCTTGCCGTTATGGCGGAATGCGGTCATCGGAATCGCTCCTTCCCTGCGTCAGACGTTTTCAGCATAGGTATCCGGATGCCGGGGATCAAAGGGCTCGTTCGCCCACATGACCGTCACCAGATCCTGTGTGCCGCTCAGGTTGATGATGCTGTGCGTGTAGCCCGGCAGCATGTGGATCGCCTCGAGCCTTTCGCCCGTGACGTCGAATTCGAGCACCTCATCCGAGCCGATGCGGCGCTGCCGGATCAGCCCATGCCCGGACACCACGATGAAGAATTCCCACTTGGTATTGTGCCAATGCTGCCCCTTGGTGACGCCCGGTTTGGAAACATTCACGGAGAACTGGCCGCAGGATGCCGTCCGCATCAGCTCAGTGAAGCTGCCGCGCGCATCGGTATGCATCCGCAGCGGAACGCGGACGGCCTCCGCCGGCAGATCGCTCAGGTAGGTCGAATAAAGCTTCTTGGCGAAGGAGCCATCAGGGATCGGCGGCATCATGAGCGTGCCCGGCTGCGCCCTGAATTCCTCCAGCAGGCGGACGATCTCGCCCAGGGTGACCCTGTGCGTGGTCGGCACATAGCAGAAGCGTCCCTGCGCGGAAGGCACCGGCGTCAGGCCATCCTGTTCGCAGCGATGCTCCCTGCCCTGCAACGCCTCCAGCAGCTCCTCCACCAGATCGTCGATGTAGAGCAGTTCCAGCTCCGCCGACGGATCATCGACGGTGACGGGCAGATCGCGCGCGATATTGTGGCAGAAAGTCGCCACGGCGCTATTGTAATTGGGACGGCACCATTTGCCGAACACATTCGGGAAGCGGTAGACGAGCACCTTCGCGCCGGTCTCCCGGGCATGGCAGAAGAAACCTTCCTCCCCTGCAAGCTTCGAGCGGCCATAGTCCGACTGCGCATACCGGCCGGTCAGCGCCGCCTGGATAGACGAGGCCAGCATCACCGGACAGGCTTTGCCCTGCCGCCGCAGCGTCTCCAGCAGCGTGAACGAAAGCTCCGCATTCCCCGCCATGAATTCGGCCTTGTCCTTAGGGCGGTTCACGCCGGCCAGGTGGAACACGAAATCCGCCTTCGCGCAGGCTTCCGCCAGGAACGCCGGTGTACTGTCCGCATCGGCCTCATAGAGCGCATCGATGGTCAGCCCCGGATGGCTGTGATCCTTCCCCGTCTGGATATTACGCAGCGCCTGGACGAGATTCTTCCCCACAAAGCCCTTCGCGCCCGTGATCAGGATCTTCATCGCTTTGCTCCTTCCAGCGCCTGGCGGACATAGTCCGTCGTCAGCAGCTTTTCAACTGTCCCCGATACATCCAGCCGGGTGGTGTTGTGGCTGGTGTAGGATTCGTCCGCCTCCGTCTGCACCTCGCCCCTGACCACGAACTTGTCGTAGTTCAGGTCGCGGTTATCCGCCGACACGCGGTAGTATTTCCCCATGTCCTCGCTGCGCAGCCGCTCCTCACGGGTCATGAGCGTCTCGTAGAGCTTCTCCCCATGCCGCGTGCCGATGATGTTCGTCCCCGTGTCGCCAAACAGCTGCTGCACCGCCCTGGCCAGATCGCCGATGGTGCATGCATCCGCCTTCTGGATGAACAGATCCCCCGGTTCGGCATGCTCAAAGGCGAACTGCACCAGCTCGACCGCCTCATCGAGGTTCATCAGGAAGCGCGTCATGTTGGGATCGGTGATGGTGATGGGCTTTCCGGCGCGGATCTGCTCGATGAACAGCGGTATGACGCTGCCCCGGCTGCACATGACATTGCCATACCTTGTGCAGCAGATGACAGTGCCGCCGCGTTCCGCTGCAACGCGCGCATTGGCATAGATAACGCGCTCCATCATGGCCTTCGAGATGCCCATAGCATTGATGGGATAGGCGGCCTTATCGGTGGACAGGCACACCACCCGCTTGACGCCCTCCGCCACGGCGGCATGGAGGACATTGTCCGTTCCCTGGACATTGGTGCGGACGGCCTCCATGGGGAAGAACTCGCAGGACGGCACCTGCTTGAGCGCGGCGGCATGGAAGACGAAATCCACACCGGTCATGGCGTCCCGCACGGACTGCGGATCGCGCACATCGCCGATGAAGAAGGCCACCTTCCGCGCCAGATCGGGCATCGTCGCCTGAAGCTCATGGCGCATGTCATCCTGCTTCTTCTCATCCCGGGAGAAGATGCGGATCTGACCGATGTCAGTATGCATAAAGTGCTTGAGCACCGTCGCCCCAAAGGAGCCCGTGCCCCCGGTGATCATCAGGGTCGCCCCGGAAAATGCGGACATATTCATTCCTCCGTATCGTTAGATCGCCCCAGGATTCCCTTGAGCATGATCGCATCCACCATCATCATTGCGTTCTCCCGCATCCCGCGGATGAAGAACGGCACGATCAGCGTGGTGAAGACCTGTGCTGCCAGAGACGCAATGGCTGCGCCCGATGCGCCAAGGGGCGGGATCAGCAAATAGTTCAGCAGGACATTGGCCGCTGCCGAAGCGGCATAGATCGCAAACAGGTATTTCTGCCGATTCTTCGCCACCACCCATGCATTGCGCGCCACGCCCAAATAGGAAAAGGCGGTATACCAGGTGATGATGCGAAGCGGTGCGACCGCCGGAAGGTAGCTCGCGCCGTACATGATTGAGATCACCGGTTTGGCAAATACAGTAAATAACAGTGATGCCGCCACGGACAGATAAAACACGATGGCATACAGCTGCACATTCCGCTTCTTAAAGACCTGCTCATCGCCTGCCTTGGCGGCCTCCATAATGGACGGATAGAGCGAGTCAATGATCGCGCTGAGAATGAAGCACCACATGCCGCACAGCGTCACCGCCGTGCCATAATAACCGGTCTCCGTTTCGCTGATCATCTGCTTGAGCATCAGCTTGTCCGTCTGGCTATAGACGGCGATCATCATACCCGACAAAATGAAGTGGCGGCTCTTGCCAAGCAGTTGCTTCCCATACGCCCGGGAAAAGCACAGACGGCCTCCGCCATGCTTTCGATATTGTGCATACAGGATCACACCAAGGCACAGATAGTCCAGCGATGTCACCAATGCGAAGAACGCAACTGACTTTCCCGTTGCTAACAGGTATACTTTGAATGCTGCTGACAGCAAATACGCATACAGGGCAGCCTGCGCCGTCACCTTGGATTCCAGCCGCGATTGAAACCAGTAATTGAAGGTTTCAACGACCTGAAACACCATACCAACACTCGCCAGCGACACAATGAGAATGGTCGTTACTTCGCCGGCATCCAGCACACATGAGATCATTACGATTGCAATGGCAGACAGGATGCTGGAAACAGCTCTCAATCCCATGGTCGTTCCAATGACCATCCCTTCCTGCCCTGGATGGTCGAGGAATTCTTTTACCAGCACATTGTTGATACCGAGAGTGCAGATCGCTGCAAAAAAGGCAGTATATGCGTTGGCATAGTTGATCAGGCCGTAATTCGACGGGCCCAGATACCGCGCTGTCAACAAGGACACGACCAGCCCCAACGCCATCTGGACGATTTTCCCCGCGATAAGGTAGCCAGCGTTTTGGATAGCCCGGTTTTTCAAATATGCAGAAAGCTTCATTAGCCTTTGTACCACCCATTTTTCAAGATTTCCGCCCTGCTGCAAGGGCCTTCGGCGTACAAAGGCGCCTCACCGCCGTCGAGCAATGCCTGCGCCAATGCAAGGAAACGCTCAGCTGCCACATCGGCATTCCATTTTTCCGCAAGAGTCTGATAGGCATTGCGTCCCATTTGTTCCCGCAGCGCAGGCTGCCCGATCAGCTTCACAACACGCGCATACAGATCATCCTCATCGCCATTCCGGTATATGAAGCCGTTCACGCCGTCCTCCAGCAGGAAGGGCACGGATCCGATCGCATGGCTGGCCACGACAGCACACGCGCTGTTCATGGCTTCATTGAGCACCGCGCCCCATCCCTCCTGGAAATCGCTGGTGAACAGGAAGATATCCGCATGTTCCATATGGCTGCGCACCGCTTCGGGGGACATAGCACCCAGCATATGAACATGCTGACTCAGCCCGGCCTCCTGGATCCGCGCTTTGAGCTGGTTCTCCATTTTTCCGTTTCCGATCAGCTGCATCTCAAAATCAAAGCCCTTCGCGCGCAGCCTTTCGGCGACCCTCAACGCCAGTTCGGGATGCTTCCATTCGATCAATCGGCCTGTCCAGAGAAGACGCACCTTTTCATTCGTCCGCTTGCACGTCAGCAGGGCCTCCCCCTCCTGTTGCTTGACCTCCGGGAAGTAGCCCCACTTGAACGTTTTCCCGATATACGCGCCCGCCAGGCTGAAATCATAAGGCGTATACGCACTGGCACACAGCATGTACAGCGGCGCATTGCGGTACCTGCGATGGTTGACGAGCATGCTGCGCAGCGCGCGAGGGGAAAAGGCATGCCAGATCCCTTTTTTGTAGATCCGCTCGGAATAGCGGAAGGTCAGCTTGCCCTGTTCAATGCGCATGCGCGTGTAGATTTCGGGCGCAGAGCCCGTGATGACCACATCGCTCTTCTGTGCCAGCACCTGCGCGATGCGTGCATTTTCTGCGCTGTCGTAGGTCGTCAGGACAAAGGGGTACTGCTTGTTCATGTCATGATAGCCCATGTTCAGGCGTTCGGCAGGGACAGGCGTCGTGGCAACGAACGTGAAACCATGCCCTGTCAGATGATCCAGCGCCTGACAAAGCGGCAGCTGATGATGATTCAGGAAGTTGGAATAGAAGGTCACTTTCACGCCGATCCCTCCTCATGCGTGCCTCACCCGTTCGCAATACAAATCAACATACTCCGCGAACCGCTCCGTCTGATCAAACCCTTGCGCCCGCTTGACGCATGCCTCCTGTGTGAACGGCTGATCCTCCACCACATGGATGATCGCCTGTTGCAGTGCGTCCACATCGTCACAGGGCACAACGATGCCGCAGGTCTCGTCGATGCACTCCGGACTGCCGCCGGTATCGAAGGTCACCACCGGCGTCCCGCAGGCCAGCGCTTCCAAATTGACCGTGGGGAAATTGTCCTCCCTCGTCGGATTCACAAACACATCCGCAGCCGAGTAGATCTCCGCCAGCTCGTGCTGATCCTGCGTGCGGTGGATCGGGATCACATTCGCCGGAAGCTCGCGGTCGGTCTGGTCGTTGCCCCCAACCAGGACGATCTGGTAGTCCGCCGGAAGCCGCGCAGCCAGGGCGCAAAACACATCGAGCCCCTTGCGCCGATCCCAATCGAACGCGACCCCCAGCACGATCGTCCGGCGTTCGCAGCCGTATCGCGCACGAAAAGTGCTTTGCACAGGCCGAAACACAGCCAGGTCAATCCCATTATGAATCACCCGAACCGGGATCTGACGCAAACCGGAACGCTGCACGATGTCCGCCAGCCATCGGGACGGCGTGACGATGACCATGTTTTCCACCCCGGTGAACCACTTCTGCTTCATCCGCCACATCAGATGCGTCTGGTCAATGTACGCACGCGGATACTGCTTGATCTGCGGACAAGACCCGCAGCCCGTCTGCCATTTGTGGCATCCGGCCATGGCAAAATACGGACAGCGCCCCGTCATCGGCCAGCAGTCGTGAAACGTCCACACGACCCGTATTTTCGCCCTGCGGAGATAGCGAAAGAGCATCGGCAGGCTGATGGTCTGATTGTGCAGATTATGCAGGTGGACGACATCCGGGCGGAAGGCCTTCAGCTGCCGGATGAGCTGCATCGTGCCGAAGCACGAGAGGCAGCCATTCAAGCCGAAAAGGCGGTCAGCGGCCGTATGGAGCATGTTCTCCCGCCGATCGCCGAAATAGGTGTGACCCTCGCAGAACGGTGCAGGCATGATCGTAACGCGCATATAGACGCGCGGCGAAAACGTCCGCACCTGATGGCCGCGCCGTCTCGCCTGTTCCGCGATCCCGAACATGATCTTCCCCGTGCTGCCCACATGGAGCATATTGATTGAGGCGACTTTCACAAATAGCCTCCTTTCAAATTTTTTCTGCTAAACCTCCATAAGTGCCATATAATACACAGTAGCTTGCCATCAGCCATGGCATACCTTGCAATATCGGCTCGACCATGAATTCAAGCATGATCACTGTCAAGAATGTGGCAGTGAGGATCTTGCAATCACCTGTGATCCGTTTTCCCCGAATGATGCGAGCGCACTTGATTATCATATCCAATAGCATCAGGAGAATCGCGATCATTGCGAAAAGACCGCCCTCATCATAAGTATCCAGTATAATGTCGTGTGCATAGCTTCCGACCCGAGCGCGGATATTACCACCGCCGAATGGATGATCCAGCATGACAGAAATGTACTGCAGCTTTTTGTCGAACCTTCCATCCTCGCTGATCCCCATAGCATTTTTGCCATAAAAACGATCATAAAAGTTAGACTCTTCGATCACATTTTGAAGGTTGAATGCATTTGTCAAAAACACGATCATAATGATCAAAGCAGCCGCAACAATTCCTGCAATCAACCGCATTCGTGCTGCACGACTCTCTGATACGGCTAATTTCATAACGAATGCGACTAAAAGTGCAACCGCCATCAGCACCAGCAGCGTTCTTCCCGCAAGTTTCAGGTTGTAATACAAAACACTTACCAGTATTGCAACCATAAACACCTTGACGGTTTTCCCATTTGACATAAATAGGAACGCCACCGAAACCGCAACAATCATGCAGGCCATTGTCGCCTGTCCGGTGGCAGAAAGCGTGGTTCTTGTCCAGAAGTCAATCATGTTTCGTTCCGCAACAACACCTCGATTCAGCAGCAAATTCAGCAGATAATGGCCATATGCCCCTAATGCCAAGGCGAGCGTCAAATGTGTTGTCTGGCTTTGTCTCTTTTTCAGTTTCTCACCGTCAACCAGATTATATCCAATCACCACACATAGCGGATAAGTAAACTGCTTGAGCAACCCCAGCAACGACACAGAGGCATTCGGTGAAAACAAACACAGCGATATGGACAATAGCAATGCAGGCAACATCGCACGAGGTAGTTTGATTGCTTCATACCGAACGATTACGAGCAACGCTGCGGCAAAAAAAGCCATGTAATAAAACCTTCCAAATGCATTCAATGCCATCAGAAACAGTATGAGTAGGATCGCTCGTTTTTCGAGCGGGAAAATCTTTTCACACCGTTGCATTTTTCCATCACCCTTGGCCATATTCTCTCGCTTTTCCATTTCAAGAAAACTCTTTTATGAGCTTGTCGACTAAGTCAAGCACTTTTCTCCCTTGCTTCGTATTGTTTTTCTCCTCCAGCACAAATCGACGGGCGGCCAGTCCCTTTGCGGCACGTTCGGATGCAGGCTGCGCGAAGATCCGCTGCAGCGCCTCCGCGACGCCATCGGGCGTTTCGTCCTCCAGCAGATACACATGGGGACGGTACTCCGGCGGCATGCCGGGCAGGCAGGTCGTCAGCACGGGCGTGCCTGTGGCCATGTACTCCATATTCTTGGACGGAAAGGAATAGCGCGTGAATTCCTCCTGTGTCGGGCGCGGATTGATCAGCAGATCCGCTTCCAGCTCGGCCTGCACAACAGCGTCATTCAGGACCGTCCCGTGGAAAACGATCTGCGGAGCCGTGCGCGCGATGGCAGCGGTCTCCGCCGCGTACGGGCCATCGCCATAGAGGTGGAGCTCCGTATCCGGCAAATGTGCCTGAAGGAAGCCCTCCACCAGCATTTTCACGCCGTAACGTGCATCCAGCAGCCCTGCATACAGGCACTTGCGCTTTCCGCCTTCACGGCGGATGCGCTCCCGGTGGCGCATCTGAGGATCGCAAAGCCCTTCGATGATCACATGGGGCCGATGTGATGGATTCAGCCGGTCATTCATGGCCTCGGTCAGGAACACATACCCCCCGCAGCTGTCAATGACCGTCCTGACCATGCGGACATGGCGCTGATCCACGCCGGTGACCATCAATTCCGGCAGATCGGTCACAAGGCCGATGCAGGGGATCCTCCCATGCTTCGCAGCCATGACGGCGCCCAGCGCGATGGACGCATTCAGCACATCGCAGATGACCGCGCAGGCGCCCTGACGCGCATCCCTGCGAACGGCGAAGTATGTATCCGCCATCTGCCAGAGGTTCTTCAGCACAGGGAGATTGAGTACCGCACCATAGCGGTATTTGAGGCCTGGTGCTTGCGTGCGTGTCATGCCCGGCAGAAACACCTGACGGCAGTTATGCCGCGTCACCGGACGCCCCGTGTAGGCATGGATCTCAATGCCGGTTTGCGCCAGGCCTTCCATCAGGAGCCGGTTGAATTTTGCACCCTGCTGGCCGGGCATCTGCTTCGGATCAGGAAAAAGTGCAGCAAAGTCCGCCTTTGCCATGGCAGCGGATACATAGCTCACGGTCATTTTTGCGCCGCTATTCCTGCTTTTCTGGTCATGACGATGCATCCAGCCATACTCACCTTTCATCTTCGAGCGTTCGCAGCAATTGCTTTGCGAGCACCTGTTCTGCGCGTATCTGTTCCATCCGTTCACTGCAGCGCTGTCGGAATGCATCCGCATCGACCGACTGATAGTACGTCATGATCTGCTCCGCGACATCATCCCTGCTCAGATCCAGCGCCAGGCCGACCTCCTGCGCTGTCACGATATTCCCCATGTGGGATCCCTTTGTGCAGAGCTGCGGCAGGCCGAAGATCAGACCGTCATAATACTTATTGGAGACCGCGCACGTCATCGTGCGATCCAGATCAAAGGCATTGTGAATGATATCCGTCTGCGCGATAAAGCCATACCGCTCCTCAGGGGCATATGGCCCGTGGAATGCCACATTCCGATAGCCCTTATCCGCTGCGTCCCGCTCCAGTTCGCTACCATCCGCGCCCTTGCAGCCATAGTAATGCAATTCGAAGCGATCATCATTCCCCAGCGCATCCAGCAGCCGCCTGTTCGTCTCCAGCCCCCGGATGAATCCCCAGAAGCAGATCCGGATCGGCCGCCGGTCCTTTTCCAGCGCATGCGGCGGATGCGCCAGCGAGGCCTCCACATAATTATGCACCGTGTACACCGGCAGATCATCCGGCAGATACGGCCGGAATGCATTCGAACTGACAAAGACAGCCCGTGCGCCCTTCGCCAGCTGATGCGTCAGCATGCGGTAGACCGGGATATGCTCATACGACAGGTCGCGGAAGTCCAGCAGATACTTCCTCCGATACCGCAGACGGAGCTGATCCAGCAGCACAATGCCCGGCGTCGCCTGCATGCACACGATCAGGTCATACCGCTTTTGGCGCAGGATGCGCCGGACAAAGGCGCGGTAATGCAAAAAGTGCGCGACCTTCCTGCGCAAGGGGATATCATTCTCCATCGGCTCAGAAAAGGCGTACACATAGGCGATCCCATCCGGCATATCCTCCGGGATGCAGCCATCCCGTTCCCAGCACACCAGGTCGACCTCCGCATGCCGGAAGGTGCTCCGATACAGGTCGATATACGGCATGTGATGTATCTTCCCGAAACCCAGAAGCAAGATGCGCTTCATTTCATTCCTCCGCTTGTATCTTTTCGTCCTGCGTCACCGCCCGTGCGCGTTCGATCATGCGGGCGTAGCGGCTGGCGTTTTTCCCTTTCCCGAAGGCCTGGCGAAACACCGCCTGTGTGCTGCACGGGCAGGCATTGGCCTGGATGGCGTGGATCGCACGGATCAGCTCATTCTCATCGTCGCAATCCACCACCGGACAGCCCGTTTGTTCAGAAATATACTTTGCGAATGCCGATTCCTTCCCCAGCGCGAAGATGATCGGCTTTCCGCACGCAAGGCAGGTCGCGGTTTTACTGGGCAGCGCAGTACGGAAGATGCCCCTGGCCAGCGGGATCACATTGACATCCGCACTGCAATAGAGCGCAGGGGCCTCCTGGCTGTCCAGCATCGGATGGAAGGCCACATTCTCTGCCTTCAGCTGCTGCGCCAGATCCATCAGCTTTTTCCGGCTGACTCCTTCCCCGAACACATGGAAGGCGATGTCCTTTTGCGCCTGCATCTTCGCTGCAGCGCGGATCAGCACTTCCACATTCTGCATCCGCCCGATATTCCCCGCATAGACCACGTTGAATTTCGTCCGGTCGAAATATGACGCCACGCGCTGGAGATCCAGCTGCTGCGGATCATACGGTTCATCCTGATAGCTCCAGTTGTAGATGACCTCGATTTTTTCGCCGCGCACACCCAATTCCGTCAGCATATCGAGCATATCTTCCGATATGGTGATGATCCGATCCGCATGACGGTAGGCGTACTTTTGCATTGCAGACAGTGCGCGATATGCCATCCCTTTCGCCGATATCGCGCCGCTGATGACGGCGTTTTCCGGGAAAATGTCCTGCACATTGAAGACGACCGGAACGCCCCTGCAGCACTGGTGCAGCGCCAGCATCTGCACCCCTGCCACATTTGATGATTGCAGGAACACACGCGCAAATGCGTGATGCCTCCGCAGCCATTTCCGGCAGGCCAGCACATACCGGATATCCGCTATATACCGCGCCGTCAGATCGCTGCGTGCCGGCGGAAGGCACTTGATCCTTGTTGTTGTCACGCCGAGTTCCGCCATGCGCGGGGGGATTTCAGACCGATCGCCTCCAGTATCCTTCTGCAGGATATGCACCGTGTGTCCACGGGCACAGAGGGCCTCCACCACCGCTGTCAGCAGATGCTCCGATGGACTCCGCCGGTCAAGGCCAATACTCAGCCAAAGCAAAACACGCATCACGCATTCGCCTCCAGCATCGTCTGCCTCAGCCAGTTCAGCTGATCCTGCTTTTCCTGCGCAAGACGCTCCATATCCAGTCGCACAGGGGCATCGCATATGCCCGCGGCCCCCACACGCGTCAGCAGACCACAGCGGCCCGTCCGCGCAAAGAGCATGGCACTGTGGCCAAAGGCCAGCGTCACCGCGCATGCATGGACGCGGTCAGACAGCGTCAGTTCCGCATTAGCGTAGAGGTTCAGATAGCCATACGGCAGATCAGCCGCAAAAGTATCCGCCCTGTGATAAATCTTCCGTCTGAAATGCGGATGAAAGCGATGATCCGTGCGGATGATGCGATGATCCCCCATGTGCGTTGCCGTTTTACGCGCAGGAAAAACACTTGCCGCATAGATCAGCGCATCCGTAAAGCGATCCGTTTTCGCCGCCAGCGCTGAGAGCCGGTCCGGCGGCGCGATGCTGTAGTGATCCCCCTCGAAACAGAATTGTCTTTGGGAAGCAGGCGTTTCACCCTCTATTCTTTGGATCACAGGTTCGTTGATCTTATCGAAATTGTAGACCACATAGGGGGAAAGCTCTGGCATTTTTGCAGGCGAATAGCAATCCGGCACGAAAAAGGAATAGCAGATGCCCTGATAGGCATGCTTTGCATATTGTCCAAACCACGCGAATGTGTCTTCATCCCGTGAGGACAGCGCATAAGGCGGACAGGTTTGGAAAAAGCACTGGATCTTCTCCCGCTCAGCTGCATTCAGCTTCATGGTGCCTGCGCTCAGCAAAATATATCCAATGCCACGATTTTGCAATTTTAGCAGGATTTTCTCCCACAAATCGAGAAAATACTGTGACAGAACAGGTCCGGCCAGAACGATATGATCCACATCCAGTTCGGACAGATACACCAATTGATGGGGATGCACATACAGGCGCTTTCCCCAGCTCGTTGTATAGGTTTGCAGATCCGACACGACCGTGACATTTTTCTCGCCGAGCACCTTTTTCAGCGCATATTCCACACCCATGCTGAAAAAGCCATTGCCCACATTTGTACACCAGAATCCGCTGCAGTAAGCGACTCGCATCGTTTTCTCCTTTGCTGATCATGTCATGAGACCGACTGTGAATGGGTGGAGGACGGCATCGTCCGCAGGGGCGTTTCGCCCTCCCCCGCCACGCCCTGGGTGCTGTCCTTCATGAAGACCGTTTTTACCGTGGCGAGCAGGAGATACAGGTCCTTGAGGAAGGACATCTCGTTGATGTACATCAGATCCATCTGGAGCTTGCAATAGGGCTCGGTGTTGTAGCGGCCATAGACCTGGGCCATGCCGGTCAGACCGGCCTTGACCTGCAGGCGCAGGCCGAATTCCGGTATCTCGCGCTCGTATTGGCGCATGATCTCCGGGCGTTCCGGGCGCGGGCCGACCAGGCTCATATCGCCCATGAGGATGTTGAAGAGCTGGGGCAGTTCATCGATGCGGCAGGCGCGGATGAAGCGTCCCACGCGGGTGATGCGGCTGTCATTCTGCCCAGCGAGGCGGGCGACGCCATCCCGTTCAGCATCCGTCCGCATGCTGCGGAATTTCAGGATGGAAAACGGGCGTCCGTCGCGGGTCAGGCGCGTCTGTCGATAGAGGATCGGGCCGTGGTCATCCAGGTAGATCGCCAGGGCGGTCAGGAGCATGACGGGCAGCGTCACGATGATACCGGCAAGGGCGACGGTCACATCCATGACGCGCTTGACGAAGAGATAGCCGGTGGTGCGTCCGCCGCGCTGGACGCAGAGCATGGGCAGGGAGAAATTCGGCTCATAGGCCGCGCCGGACAGGACGATATGTCCCAGCCGCGGCATGAAGAAGCCCTTCACGCCGGTCTCCGCACAGTATTTAGCAATGCTGTTGGCCATATTGGCGGACACATCCGCCACGAACACGACCTCGCACCCATTCAGCTCACTGAGCAGCGCATTCACGTCCATCCCGCCGGCACGCACCGCCTTGATCACATTGTATTTCCGCTCAAAGAAGGGGGTGGCGTAGAGCTGGCGGCGCGTTGCTTCATCCTGATAGACAATGATCGTCCGCAGCGGCGCATAGTGCCTGAAATACGCCTGATTGGCGGTGATGCTCCACACGACGCTCAGGATCTCCTGGGTCAGGAACGTCCACACCAGCGGCTTGACCGGCACCAATGCATGCAGGTAGAGCGACAGCGCAGCCGCCGTGGCCAGCAGGGCAATCAGGTTGCTCAGCGATTGGGACAGGAGCAGCTCCAGCACGCGGGATTGCCCCACATTGCAGGCCAGATAGATCCTGTGCAGGATGCCAAGCAGCAGCCAATACGCCGCGAGGATGGCGATCTGCTCCGCCGGGTGGAACGGCCAGTGGCTGATGGCGATGCCCATCAGCGCGCACAGGAGGATGCGGTAGAGGCCCTCCCACAGTCGCACCCTGGTGTTTTGCTTCTCGCCGCTTTTGCTCATGCTTGTTGCCTCTCTCTCTTTGCTGACTCATTCAACCGTCAGCAGCTTATTCAGATAGCCATCGGGGGTCTGCATCAGTTCCGACAGCGTGCCTGCCTCGGTGATGCGGCCGTTTTCGAGCACCAGCGCGTTTTTCGCCGTGCGAACAGTGGCCAGCCGGTGCGCGATGATGAGGATCGTCGCCCGTTCATCCAGGGCTGAAAGTGCCTTGCGGACGGCGATCTCGCTCTGGTGATCCATGGCGCTGGTCGCTTCGTCCATGACGATGAGGCGCGGACGTCCCAGCAGGACGCGTGCCAGCACGATCCGCTGACGTTCACCGCCGGACAGGCGGACGCCTTCATCCCCCAGGCGCGTATCCAGCCCCTGCGGCAGTCCCTCGACGACGGACCAGGCCTGCGCGCGCCGGAGCGCATCGATCATGTCCGCCTCGGCGGCCTCGGGGTGGAAGCGCTGGAGATTCTCCCGCACGGACGCATTGAGGATCAGCGGCTCCTGCGGGATGTAACCGATCCCCTGCCGCCATGCAGGCAGATTTTCCGCGTTCAGCGTGACACCATCGATGAGGATCTCCCCCTGCGTGGGCCTGAGGAAGCCCAGCAGCAGGTCAGCAATGGTCGTCTTGCCTGCGCCGCTGCGGCCGACCAGCGCCGTGACCGAGCCCTTCTCCAGCGTGAAGGACACATCACGCAGCACCGGCTCCGTTCCGCCGGCATACTGCATCGTCACATGGCGGAATTCGATCGCGTTTTCAAAGGGCAGCATGTCCGCCGGCGCATCGGCAGGATTCTCCGCATGGAGCGACTCGAAGGCCTGCGTCAGCTTCTCATGTGCCGGGACAGCCGTCATGATGCTGTTGATCCGCCCGAAGAAGCCGCTGAACACCGGCCACAGGCGCATGAACACATACACCAGGACGATCAGCCGCGCCGTATCCATGTGGAAGACGAGCACGCTGATCAGGAAGATCACGCCGATCATCCCGGCGGCAGCGACAGAATAGAGCAGCGACGGGAAGGCACGGCGGCGCACATAGCGGAGCTTCGAATCCCGCAGATCGCGGCTGATGCCTGCAAACAGCGCCGCATGCTCCTGCTGCACGCCGTAGGTGCGCACTTCCTTCACGCCGCGGAGCTGGTTGAACAGCTCCTGATACAATTCGCGGTTGATGCGGATCAGTTCATCGCCATACATCTTTGAGGTCTTCAGCAGCCTGCGGAACAGGAAGGCGAAGGCGCCGCCGCACAGCAGCACAAAGAGCGTCACCGGCACGCTTAGCCACAGCGCGATCCCCAGCGACACCGCAGCCGACACCACCGCTGAGATCAGGTGGATCATCTCCGCCACGCCGTAGCTGACCTGGCTGCACTGGCTGGTGAACAGGTTGATGGTGTCCGCCTGGCGGGTGGCCGTCAGCTCCTCCCAGCGCGCGGAGGAAACCGTGCGGTACAGTTGCTCCCGCAGGCGGTAGGCATAGGCCTCCAGGAAGCGGTTCTCGCGCAGGTTCAGCACCAGCCCGAGCACCGCCTTGAACGCCACCAGCACGAAATAGCACCCGATCAGCAGCACCGCGCGCGCTTCATAGGGCATGCGCTGCAAAAAGGGTGCCAGCAACTGCAGCGCAGACACCGCCCCGTCGGAGATGTCCAGCAGACCCAGCATCGGCACCAGCATCACGATCGAGATGCCGCCGGTCAGCGACACGGCGATGTTCAAAAACATGATCGTCAGGAAGCCGCGCCGGTCACGCGTCCAGACGTCGCGCAGCATGTTCTTCATAGATCATCACGCCAGGAGGCCCATGTCGGCGAACTTGTCCAGCAGGGCATCCAGATCGGCCGCAGCGGTCCCCTCATCCACGTCGTAGGCATTGAGCACGGCGGACAGCAGGTCATCCCGGCTGACGGGGTTCTCCAACTGCCTGAAGATGAACGCGCTGATCTCATTGAGCACCACCGCGCCCTCGAATTTGGCGATATTGTCCCCCGTGGGCATGACGATGAACTCGTCCACCACATTGCGCAGCACGAAACCGTCCTTGATCTTCATATCATTCGCTTCCTCTCGAATCATTTCAGGGTGATGCATCAGTACATCGTGGATCACGCGCGCATCCGCTGCCGTCGGCCCGCAGAAGACGCGGTATACGGGCGTTTGCTGCACCAGACGGCGGACATTGGCCATGGCCTTCACCGCCGCATCCGTATCCCACATGGGGACGAAGGTCTGCTGCATGAGGAGCTGCCGCTTTTGGTCGGCACTGAGCCGCCGAATGTAGTTCTCCGGCGAGCGGCGCACCTCCATGATGCACCGCAAAGGACATTGGGCATCGCGGAAAATCTGCTCCTTGCCGTCCCACGGCACGCCGCATGCGGTGCTCCCCTGCCCTTCCAGGCGGATGGCAGGCCGGTCGCCACTGATCCACCTGGCCTCCAGCGCCTCCGCCCATGCGGCTGCACGGGTGGATTTGCCAAGTCCGCTGTGTCCGGTGAAGGCCACCGCCTCGCCATCCGCCTCCACGCACGCCGCGTGCAGCGACACGATACCCGCATCGCAGAACACGCACTCCATCGCAGTGCGCAGCAGGTGATTCAGCTTCATCCGCTGGGCAGTTTCATCCTCGCAGGGCGGCAGATGATACCGCACCAGGTGCCGATCCGCCAGCAAATGCACCTGCGCCGGCGGCATATCCGGCGGTGAACAAAAGAGCCATCCGCCGTCTTGCGCGGGATGGACGATCAATTCGCCATGGACGGAGACCGCGCGTCCCGCAGGGGCGAAGGGCGCGTCCGCCTCCTCGATGGTCAGGGCGGTGTCCGCACCTTCCACCCGGGAAAATTCCGACCAGGAAGGCGCCGGGTCGCGCTCTGCCTGCACCGGCAGACCGGCCACGCAAAATACCTTCCTCACCATGGGGACACCTGGTTGAGCCAGATCAGGTCATCGTCGCAGCGTGCGCAATCCACCGTCCGCATGGCCGGCTTGAGCGTCGTCATGCGCGTCCAGCCCTGATCGCAATAGGTGACGGAGGTCGCTGCCACCTGATCGTCGTATTTGTAGTTGACCAACCGGGCCTTGGGGGCCTGATATTGCTTCTTCATCGTGTTGTCTCCTCTTTGATATCCGCCAGGCCGCTGGCCACGAGCTTCCTCGCCCGCTGGCACAGGGCCGGTGATGCATGTCCCGGCTGGGCGCATTGGCGATGCGCCATCACGCAGGACGGGCAGATCGGCTGATACGCACAGCCATGGCATTCCTGCGGCAGCGGATACTGCGCGCATTGGGCATGGATCGTCCGCCAGGCCGATGCAAAACCTTCGGTGAGCGGATCGGCCTCCACCCCGTGGAAGCTCGCGCAGGGCAGCATCATCCCGTCCCAGCGGATGTGGAATGCGCTGGTGCCTGCGCTGCACAGCAGCCCCTTTTGACGCATGCCCTGCCGGGAAGGCAGCGGTGTTTCGCAGTCGCGCGGGATCGTCCGCAGGCCGTGGAGTTCACGCCGCAGGGTGTGCAGGCGGATGTAGTCCTCATCCGTCAGGTCGATGGCGTCATCGGCGCGGCCGGTCTCCTGGCGCGGTTTGAACAGCGCTGTGTTGATGCTGTACCAGATGCCCAGTCGATGCGCCAGGCGGATCAGTCCCTCGCCGCCATCGGGCAGGAAGCGGTTGGGCGTGACGGCGATGCTCAGCGGGATGCTGCTTTCCGCGGTGCGCTGGACATTTTCCATCACACGCGCAAAGCATCTGTGCCCGGTGACTGCCTCGTATTCCTCCTCGTTGCTGCCATACAGGGTTATCTGGATCCCCCGCGGCGGATAGCGCCGGAAAAAGTCGAGGCGCGCTTCATCCAGCAGAACGCCATTGGTCAGGATGGCCGTGCGCACGCCATGCGCCCACAGGTACAGATACAGCGTGTCAAAGCCGGGATAGGTCAGGCATTCTCCGCCGGTGAAGGTCGCGTGCAGCATCCCCTCCACGATGGTCTGCGCCATCAGGGACTGCCATTGCGCCACCGTCAGCAGCGGGCGGCCCTTGAGCTGTTCGCCCTTGAGGTGGACATAGCACATCCGGCAATCCAGATTGCACATGGGCGTCAGCTCGAATGTGCCGCTGAGCGGCACGCCCCTGGCCCTGGCCTTCATTTCCAAATAGCGCGTCACCGTGCCAGCCTGATCCAGCATCGGGTCGCTTTGGCGTTCCATGGCGCTCAGCAGCGCATCCAGATCTCCGTATTCCGTGAGCTTCTCCACCCTGTTCACCTATTCCTCATTCGCGTCGGCATGGCATCAGAACGAGCTGCAAATGTCGTAGCCCAGCACGATCAGGCTCTGGATATTGCACCCATCGCTGAAAAGCGTGCGGTTAGTGTCGCCAGTACTCCCGCCGCTGACCGCAACGACCTGCTCACGGTAGTTGAAGCTGATCTTCTCTGCAGACGGGGTCTCGTAAAACTTCTTCATGGTCGTTCCTCCTTCACATCGATCCATTATCAGCCCAGATAGTTTCTGATATACGTCCAATCCGTGCATTTCGTTTCGCCTTCATTGACATACTGGTTGATGCACTGTTCGCTGCTCGCGGCCACCACCTGGTCGCGGTACTGGAACTTCACGGTCTCCACGCTGGGGGTCTCGTAGGGCTTCTTCATGCTTTTTCCCTCCTCCCTTGATCGGTCGACGGGGCCTGCGGATCAATGTTCAGCAGCCCCTCCATGGTCATTCGTCTGGCCCATGCGCACACCGCCGGATTGGCATGTCCGATGGGCGCACCGGCTGCATGCTCGGCGACGCAGTGCTTGCACACCGCATGCCATGCGCAGCCCTGACATTCCGCAGGGCGGCGGAATGTGGTCGCGATGCGGTTGACGCGCCTCCAGGCCTCGGCAAAGCCCAGGTCGATCACGTTTTCCGCCGCACAGGGGAAGTTGTTGCAGGGACGCAGACCGCCCTGCCAGTCCACAGCGAAGCAGCTCCGTCCTGCACCGCAGGATACACCGCAGGCCGCCTCGCCGGATGCCGCCTCTCCGCCCGGATCAGGCAGACTTTCCGGCGGAACATCCGCCTCATTCCGCCGCCCTTGCAGTGCCATCTGCAGGCGCGTCATGCCTACATAGGCCTCCAGGTTGGCATCGGCCAGTCCCCTGCCCGTATCCTCGCGCGGCATGAGCAGCCCCGCATTGATGACGAAGGGCAGCCCTTCGCCGTGGAGCAGGCGGATGATGTCCTCCCCGTCCTGCATGAAGCCATTGGGCGTGACGGCAATGCTCAGCGGAATGCCCGCGTTTTTCAGGTGGCGGATGTTCTGCCAGACGACCTCGAACATCCTTCGGCCGGTGACGCGTTCGTACGCGTCCTCGCTCGCGCCGTAGAGGGTGATCTGCACCCGCGCCGGCGGATGATCCGTGAGGAAGGCAGCCATTTCGGCATCCATCAGCACGCCGTTGGTGAGGATATTCACCTCCACGCCGCGTTCCTGCAGGAACAGATACAGCGTCTTGAAGCCCGGATACGTCAGGCATTCGCCGCCTGTCAGGCTGGCGTACATCATGCCGGCGTCGATGCTCTGCTGCATGATGTCCTGCCATTGCGCCGTGGTCAGCAGGCGCCGGCCACGAAGCTGGTCCCCCGTGAGGTGGACATAGCACATCCGGCAATCCAGATTGCACAGCGGCGTCAGCTCGAATGCGCCGGTGATGGGACGGTTCTTCTCCCGCGCCTTGAAATTCAGGTATTTCCGCACCGCCGCATAGCGCTGCTCCTTCGTCACGCCCTGCGCATCCAGCTCGCTGAGGAGCTGACGCAGCGTCTTTGGCAATTGCGTCTGCATTCGCATCACCCCCTTTTGCCCTGGCATTGTCTATATGTCCGTGCGGCGAATGCCCTGCAACGCCGCCATTGATTCCGCACCGGGCGGAAGGTCATCCACATGCGCCCGATGACGCGCGATGAAGCGCCGTCCAGGCGGATATTCCGTCCATCGCGCTGCACGCGGACCGCCTGCCCGAGCACGCGCTCCTGCGGCATCCATGGATCCGCCTGCCAGCAGTTGTCCCCCAGCGTCCGCACATGACCGCGGTGCATCTTCCACACGCGATGCACCACATACTGCCCTTTTCCGCCCTGAAAGAGCACCACATCGCCCTTTTTCAGCGGCCGGACAAGCGGCGCGATGGTGACCTCATCGCGGTTTTTGCGGATGAGCGGCCGCATGCTGTCGCCATCCAGGCGGATGGTCACCGGCGGTGCGCCGCCCTGGCGGGACAGCTCGCACCATTGCAGGATGCTCAGGCTGCGCATCTGCGGCGGAGTGGTTTGCGTATCCATGTCCGATACCTCACTGCGCTCGAGTGCGGGCCTTGCGCAGGCGCTTCTGCTTCCTGCGGTATGCCCCAGAATACTTGCGGGAATGGTAGTAGTAGTGCCGGTTGCTGACGCTCTTGAAACGCACCTCGTTGAGCACAGCGCCCAGCACCGGACAGCCGGTCTGGCGGAGCTTGCGCGCAGCGTCCTCCAGGTCGCTCATCTTCCCCTGATGATACCCCACCACCAGCACGGCGCCATCGCAGTATTTCGCCATTGCGACGGCGTCCACCAGCACGCCCGCAGGGGGCGTATCCAGCAGCACCACATCGAACCGCTCCGACATCGCATCCAGCAGGCACTTCATCCTGTCCGTGTCCAGCAGCTGCAGCGGATTCGGCACGGTGTGTCCGGCTGGGATCAGCCATGCATCGGGGATGTCCGTGCGGTAAAGGATGGTCTGCATATCGCAGTGACCGGCGAGGTATTCCGACAGGCCGTTGTGCTGCGCCTGGGCATATTGCAGGCTGTATTCCGCCTGAATGCCCGATGCGCGCAGGTCGGTGTCCACCACCACGACGCGGCGTCCCAGCGCACTGAGGGCGCGCATCAGATTCATGGTGACGTAGGATTTGCCCTCATTCGAGAAGCGGCTGGTGATCATCACCCTGCGGATCTCCGCGCCGCAGTAGGACAGGTTTGTGATAAGGGTATTGAAGCCCTCCGAGGCGAGGTAGTCCAGCGCAGGAAAGCGGCCAAAGCGCAGGGTCTGCGGTTCAGTGGGCGCCTTTGCGTCGCGGCGCTCCATGCTCTTTTTGACCGCCGGTAGAAGCGCCAGGGTGGGCATGGCGGTATACTTCTGGATGTCCTCGGGCGTTTTGGGGCTATTGTCCAGGAGGAAGATGAGCGTCAGCACGCCGATGGCAAGGACGCTCCCGATGAGGAAGCCCATGACCATGGACTGCGTCCTGCTGGTGACGTGAGCCGACCCGGGGACGAGGGCGATGGAGAAATCGCTGGGCTGTTCGCCCTTCATGGTGCTGATGATGAACTCCTTGGCCGCGCGGGCGTAGGCATTGGCAATGTCCGCCGCCAACTGGGCCTCGGGATTCACCACGGTGATGTAGAGCAGGCGCGTGTCCTCCGGATTGGTCACGGTGAGCATGTTTTGCATCTGCGCGTAGGAATAGGGCAGATCCAGCTCCTGGCGCACCATCTCATGCACCTCCCAGGTCTTGAACACCTCCTGGTAGTCCAGCGTGAGCACGGTGCCAAGCTGCAGATCCGCGATGCTGATGCCGCTGCTGGCCGGGTTGACGATGTACAGCTTGGCCGTGGCGGTGTAGGTCGGCACCGCCTGCGACGCACGCCACCCCAGCAGTGCCGTGAACAGCACCGCACTGAGCAGCACGCACCAGCATTTCTCCAGCACGAAGAAGAACAGCCCCATCAGGTCGATGGTCTTCACCTGTGCATCGCCCTCGGCTTGAGGGCGCATCACCGCCATGCTCTCCAGCGTCTGCTCCACCGTGCGGCGGATCAGCAGCTGCAGCTTTTCCTCCTGCGGACACCCATCCCGTTCATTGCTTTTATCCATTACTTCACTTCTTTCTCCGTCAGCGATTCACTAAACACCACCAGCATCGCCGCTTTTTCTTCCATCATCGGCAGCACCAGCTGCTTGTATACGATCTCGACCTCATCCGCATCCGACAGGGCGGATGCACGCAGCACATACCACGCGAAGCCCGTTTCATCCGACCAGAAGCCCAGCACGGCCATCATGGCCTTATCCGCCCTGTAGGACGCCGCGAACCGGTTCGTCGTGGACACATCGCCGTAGGTGTCGCGGTAGTTTTCCGCCTGCACCGCAACGATGTCGTACACGGCCAGCGCATCCACATCGGCGTGGGGAAGCAGCTGCTGCGCCTCCTGGCGGATCGTCTCCGGGAAGCAGCGCACGGGCGGCACGCCCTCGCCGATGCGTTCCGCTATGCGGCTGATCTCCTCGCGCATGGGGTCGGTCTTGTCCACGAAGAAGATGCGGAAATCATCCGCCAGCGCGGTGCCGGACGCGCTTTCCCATGTTTCCACGCGCGACAGATCATCCGCCTGTTTGCTCGGACGCGGCGTATTTTCCTCGCGGCTTTCAATGCCGGACTGCGCATCCCCCACCCCCTGACGGATGGTCAGCACATGCAGCACCGCCCGGTCCGCCGCCAGGCTGCGGTAATCCACCGCAGGCACCTCCCAGCAGATCACGCCGGTCGATACGGCCTCGCAGCGATAGGGATACCACTGCCAGGCGGCCGCCGCAGGCACGCCAAGAACCGCCACGATGAGCTGCCCCGGGGCGTAATCGCCCTCGACCTCCAGCCGGAACGCCGTCTCCGCCGCTGGATCCGCATCGGGCAGCTGAACGCCCATGAATTCCGACATGTGGAGGGCATCGATCGTGATCTCGGGGACTAATCGTTCTATTTTATGCTGAGTTTTGGTATCATAGAACCGCGCGGGACGGTTTTTCTGCGACCAGACAAAGGCGTAGAGATCCTCCAGCAGTGCGGACGTCCCTGCATCCGGCGGAAGCACCGCCACCTCGCCGGCGGCTCCCGCTGTGAAGGACAGGACGGAATCATGCGTCATGACGCTTGGCACATCCGTGTAGCTGTCCGACCGGAGCGCCGTCGCAAACGCCTGCGTCCCCAGCAGGCAAAGCACCATCCACACGCAGAGCATTCTCTTCATCGACTCGTCCTCCTCGCATCCGTCCTCAGCGGAACCACAGCCCGGTCAGGATCGCCGCTGTGCCTTCCTCATCCAGGCGGAACCGGGTGAAATCCGCCTCATCCGTGTCATACCAGCCGGGCAGCGTCACTATCTCCGCCCACTTGTACCCCTCATACCGCTTCAGCGCGCTCCAGAGCGCCGCCTCGGTCATGTCCGTTTCGCAATGCCCTTCCAGCGCCTGACGGAGCACACCTTCCTGCACCTGACCGTCCTGCAGCGCGTCCAGCATGCCTTCCAGATACACGCGCTGCCGCCGCATGCGGGATGCATTCGTGCCATCGCCGACCGTCATTCGTCCGCGAACGAAGGCTTCCGCCTGCGCGCCGCTCAGACGCACGGTGCTGCCCGGCACGAGCGATGCATCCAACGCAGTGAGATCATCCTCGACCGTGACCACCACACCGCCCAGCGCATCGTTGATCTGCGCGATGCCGCCGATGTCTACTGCCAGATAATGGTCGATGGGCGCACCGAAGAGCAGGCGGCTCAGGGCCTGCACGGTGTTGGCGCTACCCGTGCTACCGCTGGCATGGAAGGCCTGCGCCAGGCTGATCTGCATCTCCCTTTGCCCGGAGGCCTGTCCGAACACGCCGTAGGTCGTCACCCATGCGGCCGTATCGCGATCGACCATGATCGGCGTGATGCACTGTGCGCGGCGATCCACACTGAGCAGCAGGAGGAAGTCCGCCTGCACGCTTTCCGGCTGATCCATCCCGCCATCCACGCCGATGAGCAGGTAGTTGGTGATCTCCGCCTCGCGGTAGTGCCACACTTTCCCTTCGAAGGCCAGGGTCACGGCGGAATCGAACCGCCCCTCCAGCGAGCCTTGCGGCGCGTCGGAGGCCTCGGGCGTCCCCACTGCCAGCAGCAACACGAGCGAGGCAAACACAGCGCCATAGACCGCCGGAAAAAGCGCCTTGCGGAGCGTGATGCGTTCCCGTCCAGGCCGCATGGCGATCCCCCCTTGTCCAGTGCAGCGGCACATCCCCTCCGCACCGCAAAAGCAGGTCTCTGTCGCAAAATTAGTTA
>CAZIUA010000030.1:0-27846 GCA_964542315.1 uncultured Faecalibacterium sp.
CCTTTTCCAGCGTCATGCCCAGGTCGAAGGGGATCGCCTTGGCGACCGCATCCGTTTCGGCATAGCTCATGCCCAGCACACGGCCTACGTCACGCACGACACCCTTGGCTGCCATCGTGCCGAAGGTGATGATCTGGCTGACATGGTCCGCGCCGTATTTGCGCGCCACATAGTCGATGACCTCCTGGCGGCGCTCATAGCAGAAGTCCACGTCGATATCGGGCATGGACACGCGTTCCGGGTTGAGGAAGCGTTCGAACAGCAGCTGATACTTCAGCGGATCGAGCATGGTGATGCCCAGCGAATACGCCACGATGGAGCCAGCGCCGCTGCCGCGTCCCGGGCCGACCATGATGCCGTTCTCGCGGGCGTAGTTGATGAAATCCCACACGATGAGGAAGTAATCCACATAGCCCATGCCGGAAATGACGCCCAGCTCGTATTCCAGACGGGTGTAGGGCTCATCACCTTCCTTGGCGTCCGGATAGCGCTTGCGCAGTCCCTCCAGGCACAGGCGCAGCAGCATTTCATAGGGCGTTTCGTCAGTGGGAACGGGGTAGGCCGGCAAACGCGTCACGCCGAACTCAAATTCCACCTGGCATCGGTCGGCGATCTTCTGCGTGTTGTCCACCGCCTCCGGGCAGGAACGGAACAGCGCACGCATCTCCGCCTCGGATTTGACGTAGAGCTGGCGCGTTTCCATGCGCATGCGGTTCTCGTCATCCAGCGTCTTGCCGGTCTGGATGCACATCAGCACTTCCTGCGCATCGGCGTCCTTCTCCTCCAGGTAGTGGCAGTCATTGGTGGCCACCAGCGGCACATCCATCTCACGCGCGATGTCGATCAGGCGCGGCAGCACCAGCTTTTCCTCGCGAATGCCGTGATCCATGATCTCCACGAAGAAATTGTCCTTGCCGAAAATGCCCTGCATCTCGCGGATGTACGCCACAGCCTCGTCATGGCGGTCATCCAGCAGGAGCTTGGGCAGATCGCCGGACAGGCACGCGGACAGGCAGATCAGCCCCTCGTGATGATCGCGCAGCAGGTCATAGTCGATGCGCGGCTTGTAATAATAGCCCGTCAGGAAGCCCTCGCTGATCAGGTACATCAGGTTCTGATAGCCCGTGTTGTTCTCGCACAGGAGGATCAGGTGGCTGTATTCCCTCGACACGGCAGATTTATCCTTGCGGTCGCGGCAGACATACGCCTCGCAGCCGATGATGGGCTTGAGCCCTTCCGCCTTCATGGCCTGATAGAAATCGATGCAGCCATACATCACGCCATGATCGGTGATGGCGCACGAATCCATGCCCAGCGCCTTGATGCGCTGGACCAGCCTGGGGATGCGGCATGCGCCATCCAGCAGGGAATACTCCGTATGCAGGTGAAGGTGGGTGAATGCCATCGGGGGACCTCCTGTAGGGGCCTACGCGCCCCATTGTTTGGAATGCTATCATTATATCACAGCTTGGCATGGCATGCAAATGGAAAGGCGGCGAAGCATCCGCCCTGTTGGACAAGTTTTTCACAAAAAACGCTTGCATATTTTGCCTGCATCATATATAATGAGAAGGATAAGCCAAACATCAATGGAGGAATTTGCATGCGAATGCTGCTTCAGGGCGGTCAGGTGTACGACCACGGCCATCTCATCCCCATGGATATTGAACTGACGGACGGTATCGTGACCGCCCGTGGGACGGCTATTTCTTCCAACGCAGACAAAGTGTATGATTGCCGCGGTCTCGCGGTTTTTCCCGGATTTGCGGATGTGCATGTACATCTTCGCGAGCCGGGATTTTCTTATAAAGAGACCATCGAAACGGGCTCCCGGGCGTGTGCGCGCGGCGGCTACACCGTGGTGGGCGCCATGCCGAACCTGAACCCCGCGCCGGACAGCGATGCGCACCTGCGCGTGGAGGAGGACATGATCGCCCGCGAGGCCGTCATCCGTGTGCTGCCCTATGCGACCATCACCCTAGGGCAAAAGGGCGAGGGCGAGCTGACGGACATGCAGGCGCTGGCTCCGCGCGTCATCGGCTTTTCGGATGACGGACGCGGCGTGAAGGAACAGGCCACCATGCGTGAGGCCATGGAGCGCTGTGTGGCGGCGGATTCCATCATCGCTGCGCATTGCGAGGACATGAGCCTGATCCCGGCGGGCGGCGCGATCCATGACGGCGCATTTGCCCGCGAGCACGGCATCCCCGGCATCCCGTCCGAGAGCGAGTGGGCGCCCATCGCCCGCGATGTCGCACTGGCGGAGGAAACCGGCTGCCGCTACCACGTCTGCCACGTCAGCACGAAGGAAAGCGTCGAGATCATCCGCCAGGCCAAGCAAAAGGGCATCGACGTCACCTGCGAGACCGGGCCGCATTACCTGCTGCTCAGCCAGGATGACCTGCAGGATCTGGGGCGCTTCAAGATGAATCCGCCCCTGCGGGACAAGGCCGATCAGGCGGCACTGATCGAGGGCATCCTCGATGGCACCATCGACATGATCGCCACCGACCATGCTCCCCATTCCGCCGACGAAAAGACCAAGGGGCTGAAATCTTCCGCCATGGGCGTGGTGGGGATTGAAACCGCCTTCCCGCTGATGTATACTTATTTTGTGGAAACGGGCCGCATGTCGCTGGAAACGCTCATCGACCGGATGAGCGCCACGCCGCGCCGCCGCTTCCGCCTGGATGGCGGCCTCGAGGTGGGCGACCGTGCCGAAGTGACCGTCTTCGATCTGCACGCCACTGAGACCATCGACCCGGCGGACTTTCTCTCCAAGGGGAAGGCCACGCCCTTTGAGGGCTGGCAGGTGCATGCCGCCTGCAAGCTGACCATCTGCGGCGACAAGGTCGCATACGACAACATGTAAGAGGAGGATCCACATGCTGTACCGCCTCATTGAGAACACCCGACTGACCGAGACCGTCTGGCGCATGCGTCTGGCGGGCGATACCAGCGCCATCAAGGCGCCGGGCCAGTTCGTCCAGCTGACCGTCCCCGGCTTTTACCTGCGCCGCCCCATCTCCATCTGCGACTGGGATGAAACGTCCCTGACCCTGGTGTACAAGGTGGTCGGCCAGGGCACCGAGGTCATGTCCGCCATGCAGCCCGGCGTGGAGCTGGATCTGCTCAATGGCCTGGGCAACGGCTTTGACACCGCCCGTTGCGGCGATCATCCCCTGCTCATCGGCGGCGGCGTGGGTCTTCCGCCCATGATCGGCCTGTGCCGTCAGCTGCTGGCTGAGGGCAAGCATCCCACCGTGCTGGCAGGTTTCAACACGGCGGACGAGGTCTTCCTGCGCGACGCGGTGGAAGCCCTGGGCGCGCCCTTCGTCCTGGCGACGATGGACGGCAGCGCCGGTGTGAAGGGCCTGGTCACCGATGCCATGCCGGACATTGATTTCACCGATGTGTGCGCATGCGGCCCCCTGCCCATGCTCAAGGCCATCATGAATGCCACCGACAAGCCTGCTCAGCTCTCCTTTGAGGAGCGGATGGGCTGCGGCTTCGGCGCATGCATGGGCTGCACGGTGAAGGTCAAGGGCGGATACAAGCGCATCTGCAAGGATGGCCCCGTGCTCGACCGTGACGAAGTGATTTGGGAGGCATAAGGCATGAAGGATCTGAGCGTTGTTCTCTCCGGCGTGAAGCTGGATAACCCCGTCATCCCCGCCAGCGGCACCTATGGCTTCGGCCAGGAATTCCTGCCGTATTACGATATCGACGTGCTGGGCTCGCTGTCCTTCAAGGGCACCACGGCGGAAAGCCGCTTCGGCAATCCCACGCCCCGCATCGCCGAATGCCCCAACGGCATGCTCAATTCCGTCGGCCTGCAGAACCCCGGCGTGGATCATGTCATCGCCCATGAGCTGCCCGAGCTGCGCAAGGTGTTCCACAAGCCCATCATCGCCAACATCAGCGGCTTCTCCATCGACGAATACGTCACCTGTGTGGAAAAGCTCACCAAGGAGGAGCAGGTCGAGATCCTCGAGATCAACATCTCCTGCCCCAATGTCCACGGCGGCGGCATGGCCTTCGGCACCAACCCCGAGGCCGCTGCGACCGTCACCCGTGCAGTGAAGCAGGTCGCCACCAAGCCCGTGTACATCAAGCTCAGCCCCAACGTGACGGACATCGTGTCCATCGCCCGCGCCTGCGAGGAAGCCGGTGCTGACGGCCTCTCCCTCATCAACACCCTGCTGGGCATGCGCATCGACCTCAAGCGCCACAAGCCCATCCTGGCCAACACCATGGGCGGCTATTCCGGCCCCGGCATCTTCCCTGTGGCCGTCCGCATGGTCTATCAGGTGACCGGCGCGGTGAGCATCCCCGTCATCGGCATGGGCGGCATCTCCACCGCCCGCGACGTCATCGAGATGATGATGGCCGGTGCCAAGGCAGTGCAGGTCGGCGCGGCGAACCTCGTCAACCCCTGCGCCTGCAAGGAGATCATCGAGCAGCTGCCCATCGAGATGGACAAGCTGGGCATCGAGCGCCTGAGCGACATTCAGCGCGTGTAAGCATTCCGCATTCCCCGCGCACCTGAGCGCGTGAGAAGATATTCATCGACAAACATCAAGGAGGAGTACAACCATGGCTAAGGACGTCATCATTGCTCTTGACTTTGAAAATAAGGAAAAGACCCTCGCCTTCCTCGATCAGTTCACCGGCCGCAAGCCCTATGTGAAGATCGGCATGGAGCTGTTCTACGCCGAAGGCCCGTCCATCGTGGAGGAGATCAAGGCGCGCGGCCACAAGATCTTCCTCGACCTGAAGCTGCACGACATCCCCAACACGGTGAAGAAGGCCATGGCCGTCCTGCGCCGCCTGGATGTGGACATGACCAACCTGCACGCCTCCGGCACCATCGCCATGATGGAGGCCGCCAAGGAGGGGCTAACCAAGGAGGACGGCTCCTGCGGCGTGCTGCTGGCCGTGACCCAGCTGACCTCCACCAGCGAGGAGCGCATGCAGAATGAGCTGCTCATCAACGCCACCATGCCTGACACGGTGAAGAAGTACGCCCAGAACGCCAAGGCCGCTGGCCTGTCCGGCGTGGTGTGTTCTCCCCTGGAGGCTGCCCTGGTCAAGGAAGCCTGCGGCGCCGATTTCCTCACCGTCACCCCCGGCATCCGCTTTGCCGATGGCGATGTGGGCGACCAGGTGCGCATCATGACCCCCGAAAAGGCCCGTGCGGCCAGCGACTACATCGTGGTGGGCCGTCCCATCACTGCCGCGGCCGATCCTGTGGCGGCGTATAACCGCTGCATCCGCGAGTTCCTCGGTGAGGAAGCGTAAGAAAAGGCGTCCACTTGCCTGCTGCGCTTGACTTATTCGAAGAAACAGGCAGCGTGGGTGACTATGAGCTTCCCTTTACACAAGGGTGCCTTTCCGCCCCCCGCCCAGTTCGGCTCTCCGTTAAGAAATCAGAATTTTCCTCAACTTGAAAGGAGTATTCACCATGGAAGCATACAAGCATGAGTTTATCGCATTTCTCGAGCAGGCCGGCGTGCTGAAGTTCGGCGATTTCACCGCCAAGTCCGGCCGCAAGATCCCCTATTTCATCAACGCGGGCGACATCAAGACCGGCGACCAGATCGCCAAGCTGGGCGAGTTCTACGCCAAGGCGTATATCGAGAAGGTCGGCAAGCGCCGCACGGTGCTCTACGGCCCCGCCTACAAGGGCATCTCCATCGCTGTGGCCTCCTCCATCGCCCTGAGCAAGGAAGGCGTGGATGTCCCCTTCTTCTTCAACCGCAAGGAAGTGAAGGATCACGGCGAGGGCGGCGTGTTCGTGGGCTATGTCCCCAAGGCCGGTGAAGAAGTCGTCATCACCGAGGACGTGATCACCGCCGGCACCGCCATCCGCGAGAGCATGGCCATCCTCAGCCACCTGGAGGACGTGAAGGTCGCCGCCACCTTCGTCATGGTGGACCGCAAGGAAAAGGGCAAGACCGACAAGTCCGCCATGGCTGAGGTCGAGGAGGAATTCGGCTTCCCGGTGTACTCCGTGGTCGATGTGTATGACATCATCGAGTACCTGGAGGAGGACGAGAAAAACGCCGAGAACGTCCAGCGCATCCGCAACTACCTGGCCGTGAACGGCGCCAAGGCCTGATCATCCCTCGCAAGCGCGACGGAAAGGAGCCAACCATGCGTCATTTGATTGACATTACCGATTTTTCCGTGGAGGAAGTCAATGCCGTCCTCGATCTGGCGGACAAGATGATCGCTGACCCTGCGGCCTATCGCGACAGCCTGCACGGGCGCATCCTGGCCACGCTATTCTTCGAGCCGAGCACCCGTACCCGCCTGAGCTTCGAGAGCGCCATGCTCAGCCTGGGCGGCAGCGTCCTGGGCTTCTCCTCGGCGGATTCCTCTTCCACCACCAAGGGCGAGACCCTGACGGACACCATCCGCGTGGTCAGCTGCTACTGCGATGTGATCGCCATGCGCCATCCCAAGGAAGGCGCCCCCATGGCCGGCAGCCTCAAGTCCTATGTGCCGATCATCAACGCCGGTGATGGCGGACACAATCACCCCACCCAGACCCTCACCGACCTGATGACCATCCGCCGCCGCAAGGGCCGCCTGTCCAACATGGTGGTGGGTATGTGCGGCGACCTGAAATTCGGCCGCACGGTGCATTCCCTCATCGGAGCGATGAGCCGCTATGAGGGCATCGAGTTCGTGCTGATCTCCCCGCCGGAGCTGCGCGTGCCTGCCTATATCACCGAGGAGCTGAAGCAGAAGGGCATCCCCTTCCGCGAGGTGGAAACGATGGAGGAGGTCATGCCCGAGCTGGACGTGCTGTACATGACGCGCGTGCAGAAGGAGCGCTTCTTCAACGAGGCGGACTACATCCGCCTGAAGGATACCTACATCCTCGATCCGGAAAAGCTGCGCACCGCCAAGCCCGACATGCCCATCCTGCATCCCCTGCCCCGTGTGAACGAGATCACCCCCAAGGTGGACGATGATCCCCGCGCCGCCTATTTCGAGCAGGTGCGCAACGGCCGCTTCGTCCGCATGGCGCTGATCACCACGCTACTGAAATGGAGGGATGAGGAATGAACATCGATGCCATCCATTCCGGCATCGTGCTGGATCACATCCAGGCCGGCCGCGGCATGGACGTATACCGCTACCTGAAGCTGGATGAGCTGGACTGCACGGTGGCATACATCCGCAACGTGCGCTCCGGGACCAGCGGTCGCAAGGACATCATCAAGATCGATTCCGAGATCGATGTGGATCTGGATGTGCTGGGCTACATCGACCCCGGCATCACCGTCAACATCATCAAGGACGGCAAGGTGGCCGAAAAGAAGAAACTCTCCCTGCCCGAGCACCTGATCAACGTGATCTCCTGCAAGAATCCGCGCTGCATCACCACCGCGGAGCCCTCCCTGGATCAGCATTTCATCCTCCGCGACAAGGCGCGCGGCGTCTACCGTTGCATGTTCTGCGATGCGGAACGCAAGAGCAAGGCGCTCCGCTGATCTTCCCCCTGCCCGGGAGGATCCCGCCGCTCCATGTCCAATATGAACCATATCCCAGCAATCAGGAGAAGGACGCTTTATGGAACGCCGACACATCCCTGAGACGGAGAACCGACTCATCCTCCTCTATGCCCTGCGCAGCCTTGGCCCGGTGACGGCCATGCAGCTCCTGCAGGCCATGGCGGAGACCGACCTGATGAACTACATCACCATGCAGCTGGCCCTCTCCGACCTGGAGGCCCAGGGGCAGATCAGTCAGCGCGCCCATCCCCTGGGCAACCTGATCGAGGTGACCGAGGAAGGCAGCTACATCCTCGACAGCTTTGAAAAGCGCATCCCATCCAGCCGACGGACGCTCATCGACGAGCATGCAGCTGCCTGGAAGGAGCGCTTCCGCACTGAGCAGATGGCCCCCGCGGAGACCTTCACCCTGCCGGATGGCCGCATCGTGCTCCACCTGCGCCTGCTCGACAGCGCCGCCACCCTCATGGATCTGACGCTCTACCTCCCCGATGGCCGCCCGCTGACCTTCCTTCCCGAGCGCTGGCAGGCTTGCGTGCAGGCCGCCTACTCCATGGTGCTGGCGCACTTCACCGCCGAGTACGATCCTGCCTCCCCCATGCCGGATATGGCGGACAGCGATTCCGTCCGCCAGTGCAGCACGGGCGATTGGCTCCTGACCCTCTCCGATGTGCCTGAGGCGCCCTCCATCGGCCTGATGATCTCCCTCCCGGATGAGCATCTGGCCCGGTGCAGCGCCCTTCGCTGGCCCATGGTCTGCGGCGAGATCCGCCAGTTCGTGCTCTCCGCGCTCCAGGCCGCGCTCCCCTGAATATGAAACCGGATGCACTGAATGTCGGACATTCACCTGTGCATCCGGTTGTCTTTTTTCTGTATTTACGAACATTCGCAAAAAAACGTGTGGAAAAGGCGAACATTATCTGCTTTTAGGTCTTCCATAATTCGTTCAGTTGTGCTATAATGGGTGCGTTTCCTCCTTTGGGAGGCTTTCTTCATGATCCCCAACCCCGACCGTATTAAAGGAGTACTGACTGTGGACAAGATCCGCCGCAATGAGCGCATGAGCGCCATTCTCAAAATTCTTTCTGCCTCCCCGAACCGCATTTTCACCCTGAGCTCCTTCTGCGAGATGTTCGGCACGGCCAAATCCACCATGAGCGAAGACATCGACCTGCTACGGGACGTGGTGAACCAGTTCGGCCTGGGAGAGCTGGAGACCGTGACGGGCTCTGCCGGCGGCGTCCGCTATCGCGCGAAGGTGAAGCGCCCCGATGCGCGCAAATTCGTGACCGAGCTGTGCCAGATGCTCTCCGGTGATGAGCGCGTGCTGCCCGGCGGCTTCCTGTATTACTCCGACATTCTGTCCAACCCGTCCATCACCGGGCGCATGGGCGAGATCATGGCGACGGAATACTACAGCCAGGCGCCCGATTTCGTCCTGACGATGGAGACCAAGGGCATCCCCGTGGCCTTCTCCACCGCCAATGCACTGGGCGTGCCGCTGGTCATCGCCCGCCGCTCCTCCAAGGTGTATGAGGGCAGCGCCGTGAACATCAACTATGTCTCCGGCTCCGGCAGCATCGAAACGATGAGCCTTTCCCGCCGCAGTGTCCGCGAAGGGCAGCGCTGCCTGATCGTGGATGACTTCCTCAAGGGCGGCGGAACGGCCAAGGGCATGGTGGACCTGATGCACGAGTTCGGCGTCGAGGTCATCGGCACGACCTTCGTCATGTCCACCGCCAAGCCCCTGCGCAAGCGCATCACCGGCGAAAAGAGCCTGATGGTGCTGGATATGGATGCCGAAAACGGCACCGCCCACGTCAAGCCTGCCTTCTGGCTCAACGGCGACGCGTAAGGCGCATCCGCAGCGTTATTCCGCCCTGGCGGACGCACCATGCAGGGTTTTCACCGCCTGATGCGTTATATCTGCTGACGGCACGCTGTGCATCAGAAACGAAAGGAAGATCGTACCCATGTCCGAACTCGAAAAGGAACAGGCCAAATTCCAGGCAGACGATTCTGCCGCACCGGCGGAAAAGTCCGCCGAGCAGCCCACTAAGAGCCGCTTCCTCCCCTCCTGGTGGGTCAAGCAGCCCAAGCCCCCGAAGGTCAAGAAGCCCTTCAAGCAGGAGGTCGTCGAATGGACGGTCACCCTGCTGGCTGCGCTGGTCATCGCCTTCCTCGTGCGCACCTTTATCTTCGAGCCCGTGCGTGTCGATGGCGACAGCATGTATCCGACCCTCCACCACAATGAGTTTATGTATGTCTCCAAGACCGATTACGGCACGTCCTTCATCGGCATCCCCTTCACAGGCATCGGCAGCTATGTCACCATCGGCGGCGAGCCCGAGCGCTTCGACGTGGTGGTGTGCAACTACCCCAACCGCACCAAGAAGAATGGCGAGCGCCTGAACTTCGTCAAGCGCGTGGTGGGTCTGCCGGGCGACACGGTGCAGATCAAGGACGGCTACCTCTACGTCAACGGCGTGCGCTATGAGGAGAAGTTCCTGCATGAGCGCATGTACCGCGATTACGGCCCCTACACCGTGCCGGAGGGACATTACTTCCTCATGGGCGACAACCGCAACAACTCCAACGACAGCCGCAATGCCCAGGTCGGCGCCGTACCGCGCGATATGATCGTCGGCAAGGTCGAAGGCGTGCTGTGGCACAACATTCCTTCCACCTTGGAGGACTGGGGCGAGAAGGACTGACAAGCACATACAAAACGGGACGCTCCGCTATGGGGCGTCCCGTTTTGGTTCGGCGGATTTACTTGTATTCGCCGCAGTCCCGGCAGAACAGGCTGGTCGACTGATTGCTCGTCCCGCACGTCTTGCACGTCCAGGAACCAGCCGTGCTGCCGGTGGTGGACTTCGCACCGGGAATGGCGTAGCTGCCGACGCTGGCGGCGCGCTTGGCGGATTCCGTCTGCACGGGCGGCTGCGGGGGCTTCAGCGCAGTCAGCAGCTGCTGGCTGATTTCGCGATTGCGCCGGGTCTCCTCGATCAGTTCGCCGACGCCATAGAGCGTGAACGTTCCCACCAAGGAGGCACAGCAACCCACCACGATCACGATCAGGCCGCTCAGAAACGAACTAAAAAACAGTACGATGCCCCAGATGACGGATGCGATCATCCCCACAACACAAGTACAAACTGCAACCGATTTGATTTCTCCGCCAATATTGTCGAACATAGGCACCCTCCTTGGTAAAATATTACCACAATTATACCCCCCGCCTTTTTCTGTCAATCCCATCCTGCAAAAAAAAGTCCTCCGCAGCATCATCACTGCGGAGGACTTTTGCTCAGTGCTTCACCGTGGGCGCTTTCTTCTTCAGCGGCTCCTTGGTGCCATCGGGGCGCTGGATCACCACGTTATCCAGCATGGCGCGGGTGTTTTCACGCCATTCAGCGATATACTGCTTGTGCAGCGCCGCGCGCTCGGCGTGCTCTTCATCCGTCAGGCCCTCGGCCTTCTTCTTGCGCGCCAGCTCATTGATGCGCTCGATCTGCTTCTTATCCATCCGAATCACTCCTCCTCCGGCGTCCACCGGCGCAGTGCAAACGCCATGTGGGCGATCTCGAACAGGTTCATGGTCATGACGCCATACACGAAGAACAGGCGATGGCTGCCGGTATCCACCGTGCGCTCCACCAGGACGAGCAGCGCAGCCAGCACCGCCGCCGCAGGGACGGCCAGCGCGGACTTGCCATACCGCCGCCACTGGAAGAACCACATCACGCTGACCGCCAGCAGCACGACAGACAGCACCGCCGCCACCAGCGTATAGCTGAAATAGGGATTCTCGTCGCCATCCGCGGCGAATTCCTGAATGATGCCGAAGCCGATGCAGACCGCCGCCGTCACCCAGGACAGAAGCGATTCACGCTTCGCACCGCCCTTCCAGCAGCGCAGGCTCCACACGATCAGCACCGCCATGACCAGCACGATGCCGGCCACCTGGTTGATGCGCACGAAGTGGATGACCTTCATATGGCCATCGTTGCGGAGGGATTCCAGCACGGTCTGCGTGGCGCCATACAGCACCAAGAAGCAGCCCATCGCGTCTCCGTGACCCACGCGATGCCGCTTGGCATACTGGAACATCCCCAGCCCTATGATGACCGCGATGACGGCCTCATATGCAAAGACGGGATGCATGCCCTGCGTCCAGTCCGCCATGAAGTCAAACGCGGAAGACTGGAAATACTTGCCCCAGCCCATCTCACACAGGGGCTCGGCGAGGCGCTCGATCACCAGCGCGGCAGGCAGGCCGAAGGCAGCGGCGTCCAGCATGACGCCGGTGGGGACGCGGCTCCATTTCGCCGCCAGCACCGCAGCCAGCAGCACGCCCAGCAGCGCACCGGTCATGGATGCGCCGCCATCGCGGACGTGGAGCATCATCTCCGGCATGGCGATGGTTTCAACATAGTAGGAAAGGTTCGACAGGCAGAAGGCCGCCCGGCTGCACAGGAAGGCCAGCGGGATGCACACGACCGCAAAGCGGATGAATGCATCATACCCGGCGCCCTGTCTGCGCAGCATGAGGAAAGCCACCGCCAGCAGTGCCGCCATGGACAGCCCTGCCAGTGCGCCATAAAGGGTGAACATGGCTTATTCCTCCTCGCTGGAGATAACGGCAGTGGAGATATAGATGAAGTCGGACACGGAGCGTTCGCTCTTGGTGGTCTTGTCGGAATAATTCTCGCCGCCGAACCACATCAGCGCGCTGTTGCCGCCATCCAGGTTGTACGCCTGCACGCAGCCCTGCTCATACATCCACTGACCCAGTTCCGCGGTGGAGCAGCCATTGCTGTCCTTGCGGCGGCCATCCACCACCACGAACATGTACTCCAGCTCGCCCAGCTGACCAATGGCGCAGCGGGGTTCCGCGGTGGACTTGATGTTGTACTTGTTGCCGTTGTCGATGTAGTACTGGGGCGTTTCCAGCAGTTCGCCGTCCTTGATGAGGGCGGGGCCGAAATTGAAGATGTTCGGGAAGGTCAGCGTGTCGGAGGCGAGCAGCGCCTTGAGCTCCTCCGCATCGGAACGCAGGACGATGTGGAAATCGCCCTTGTCATCCACCAGCAGCATGTCGTAGACGGACTTGGGGCTCTTGCGGAACTCCTTATACTGGCGGACGATATAGCCGTTCTTCGCATCGGCAAAGAAATCGCCGCCGATGGCCACCACGGCATTGTGATTCTTGGCCATGGTGGAGATCTTGTTGTTCTTGGTGCCCTTCTCATTGGCCAGGCCGGTACGCAGCTGGCTGGGATGGGCGATCTTGATGCGCGCCACGTTGAAGGTGGAATCGCCGACCTTGACGCGCTCCATGGTGACGGTCAGGGAGTCATCCTGATAGCCCTGGAGGATGCCGTTTGCCTCATCCGCGGCGATATAGCAGTCCGGATCAGGCACATAGCCCGCGCTCAGGTCAACGGGCAGGGGCACGACATTGGCCGGCAGGGTCTGGGCGGCCTCCAGGTCGATGGTATCATCCGCGGGGGGGGCGTCCTCCGCCAGCGCACCGGGGATGAGCAGGGTCAGCAAAAGCAGCATGGAAAGGATTTTGCGCATGGATATCTCCTCCGGATCTGTGATTCGCATTTTCATTCAAACAGGAAAGCGTATTCGTCGTCCACGCCCTCATTCATATGGGCCTGACGGGCTTCTTCTGTAATGGACGGGCTGGGGATCGCCGCTGCAAAACCGACCAGCAGCAGCACCGCCAGCACCGTCAGCAGGATGTTCTTGCGATTCATTTTGTCTCCTTCGCGGGCGCAAAGACCCACTTGTTCTGCACGCGATAGCTCACCAAGTAGAGCAGCACATCCACCACGACGCCCACCAGGCCGATGACCTTGTTGGGGAACTTCAGCCACTGCATGATGCCATCCACGCCCACAGCGGAGACCAGCATAATGCCCACCGCCAGGATGACATAGCGCAGGAAGGTCTGCTTGCTCATCTTCTTTTCGAAGACATACTTGCTGTTCATCCAGAAGTTGCAGGGGGCGGACACACAGCGCGCCAGCACCTTGGCGAAGAATGCACCATGCACGACCTTGGCGAAAACCAGGTTGCCCAGCAGCGTCAGCATCACAAAGTCGATCACGAAGGACGCGATGGACGCACCCATGAACTTCACAAAATTCCCCAGGATAACCTTATAGATGCGGTAGCTGTCACGGATGGGATGGAAATGTGTGCCTTCATTCTCGTTTTCGTAGACCGTTTCGATGGTGATGGGCTTCATGGGGATGCCCGCGCGCGCACAGGCGATGAGCACCTGCATCTCATATTCGAAGCGCTCACCCGGCACGTCGATCATGAACTGCAATTCCTCCCGGCGGAAGGCGCGCAGGCCCGTCTGCGTATCCGGCAGCCACTGCCCATACAGGAGCTTGAACACAGCGCTGGTGGTCTTGTTGCCAAAGCGGGACTTCGGCGGCACATGGGGCAGATCAAAATCACGGCTGCCCAGATAGAGCGCGCGCTTCTCCTCCGTCAGCGCCTCCGCCAGGTGCCAGCAGTCCTCCACCGTGTGCTGACCATCGGCATCGGCCGTGATGACGCCGGAGGCCTCAGGCAGGTGGTCGCGGATGTAGGTGTAGCCTGTTTTGAGGCCGCAGCCCTTGCCCCGGTTGACCACATGGCGCAGGACGGTCACGCCGTCCATCGCGGCGAGGCTGTCAAAGATGCCGTCATACTTCTCGCTGGAGCCGTCGTTGACGATCACCACATGGTTGAAGCCGCGCTCGCGCAGCTTGGTGACATAGGCAGGCAGACGCCCATCCGGCTCCAGGGAGGGGATGAGGATCACAGCAGAGGCAGGTGAATAACTCATATGCGTTCCTTTCGTAATAGCAGGTCATTTTTTGTTCGCATGGCGATGGTACATAAAATACCATTCTTTATTATACAACAAAATAACGCAGGAAGCAACGTTTTCCCTGCGTCATGCCTGTAAATTTACCAGGCGCTGATCACTTTTCGCACAATTCGGCGAAATTCGCCCGCGTGCAGCTGACCAGCGCGTCCACCTTGAGGATGACCTGGCATCCGCGAACGCCTGCGCTGACGCTGATGCGCTCCAGCTCCTGCGCATCCGCCTGGATATAGGTCGGGAAGGCCTTCTTCATGCCGATGGGGCTGCATCCGCCGCGGACATACCCCGTCAGGGGCAGCAGTTCCTTCTGCGGCAGCATGGCGACGGCCTTATGCCCCGCCGCCCGCGCCACGGCCTTCAGGTCCAGCTCCCGATCCACCGGGATCACGCAGACCAGGTATTGATTCTTACTACCCACCGGGCTCCGGTCGCCCATGAGCACGAGGGTCTTGTAAACCATGTGCATGGGCAGGCCGGATTTCTGCGCGATGAGCTTGCCGTCATAGTTTTCGTCCGACACATCATATTCAATGGTCTCATAGGGGATCTTCGCTGCGTCCAGATGGCGCAGGACATTGGTCTTCACAGGCTTGGCCATATTTGCCTCCCGCATGCGGTCTTATTTTCCGGTACGGCCGGGGAGCCGCCCTGCACATCATAGCACTTTGGGCTGCAGACAGCAAGCCTTCCGGCGCATCGGGGCGCATTCAGGCCGCGCCGGTGACGAGGATCGCCTCAATGGGCACGGCGAAGATCGCGGACAGCGCCACCAGATTATCCACCGTCGGCAGGGACTCGCCATGCTGCCACTTGTAGATCGTCTGGGGCGTGGCGAACCCCATCATCCCCTGGAGCTGCCTGACGGAGATGCCGCGCTGCTCCCGGAGCATGGCGATGTTCAGGCCGGTCTGCTTCATGTTGACAACAGGATACTGCATCGTATTCTCCTTTCCAGCGACCGGCCGCGTTTCGCTCAGTCGGACGCCTTGAAATTGTAGACAGGCTTCATGATATCGATCACATCGACGGTATCGCGGATCACGTCGATGATGTCCTCCAGCGACTTGTACGCCATGGGCGCCTCGTCCAGCGTGGCGGCATTCACCGAGGTGGTGTAGATGCCCGCCATCGCCGCTTCGTAGTCCGCCATGTTCAGCGTCTCACGGGCGGCGCTGCGCGACATCAGGCGGCCTGCACCATGGGGCGCGGAGTCATTCCACTCCGGATTGCCGCGTCCCACCGCGAGCACCGCACCGTCGCGCATGTTGATCGGGATGAGCACCTTTTCGCCCTTGTGCGCGGCGATGGCGCCCTTGCGCAGGATCATCTCCTGCGTGTCGATATAATTGTGGATGGTGTGGAAGGCTTCGCCGCCGGTCAGTCCAGAACGCTCCAGCAGGATCTCCGCGATCAGCTCGCGGTTGCGCCGGGCGAACTGCTGACAGATCTCCACATCATGGAGGTAATCCGCCAGATACTCGCCGTACACATAGCACAGATCCTCCGGGATGGTCAGCTGCTTTTTCTCCCAGGTCAGCGTCTTGAGCGCGGCCTGGATCTCCTTGCGCCGCCCGGTCGCCTTGTACTCGGCGATCAGCGCGTCCCGCTGCTTGAAATACGTCTCGCTCCCCTGATTCAGCTCGACCGCCAGGCGCTGATAATGCTCCGCGACCTGCTTGCCCAGATTTCGGCTGCCCGTGTGGATGACCAGGTACAGCGTGCCATCCGCCGCGCGGTCGATCTCGATGAAGTGGTTGCCGCCGCCGAGCGTCCCCAGCGAGCGCTGGAGCCTGCGGGTGTCCTTCAGCGCACGGTAGCAGCGCAGTGCCTCCAGATCGAAGGGCTCGCGCCGCCCCTCCCACACATTCTTGCCCGAAGGGACGTAATGCGCTGCCGCATCGAAGCGCGCAAAGTCCACCTCTCGCTCGTTCAGCCGCACGGTGTACATGCCGCAGCCGATATCGACCCCCACCACATTCGGCACGGCCTTATCGCGGATGGTCATCGTCGTGCCGATGGTGCAGCCCTTTCCGGCGTGGACATCGGGCATGATGCGAATCTTGCTGCCGGCCGTGAAATCGTGATCGCACATGCGGCGGATCTGGTCAATGGCCTCCTGCTCGATCACATGGGCGTATACGACCGCCGATGCGTTTTTTCCCTGAATGATCATGTTCTTCCTCCTGATATGTCGAAAAATATAAAATCCACCCGCCATGCACTGACGGGTGGATAATGGGTGCGCTCTCGCTGAGCCTATGATTCAGGAACGTCCTGGCGGGATCAGCGATTCCATCTGCGTCAAATGCTGGCATGACAAATGATGATGCTTGCGTTCAGGCAGCATCAGGCTCATTTTGTAGCTCCGCTTCGCGAGTATGGAAACAGCAAACATCCCGGGGACTCCTTTCCTGAGTCATGGTGTCCTGACTCATGGTGTGATCGTTTGACAGGGATAGTATAGCACACTTGCGCGCATTTGTCACTCTACCACTGGTGTATTTTTCTCCTGCTGATCCGGCTGATTGACTTTCGCGAGCGGGCGTGCTATCATGAAGGAAAACGTCAGCATCTGCGGATGGATCCGCATGAGGAGGAAAAACAGCATGAGTCTGACCAACAAGGCAAAGCACCTGAACATCGCCTATATCGGCGGCGGCAGCCGCGGCTGGGCATGGGGCTTTATGATGGATCTGGCAATGGATGAGCAGCTGTGCGGCACGGTGCATCTCTACGACATCGACCGGGAGGCCGCGCGCCGCAACGAGATCATCGGCGGAAAGATCAGCGCCCACCCCGACGCCAAGTCCCGCTGGCAATATACCGTGGCGGACAGCCTCGCCGAAGCACTCACCGGCGCAGATTTCGTGGTCATCTCCATCCTGCCCGGCACCTTTGACGAGATGGCCTCCGACGTGCATCTGCCCGAACGCGTCGGCGTGTGGCAGCCCGTGGGCGATACCGTGGGCGCAGGCGGCTTCATGCGCGCGATGCGCACCATCCCCATGTATGTGGAGATTGCCGAGGCCATCCGCGACCATGCGCCCAAGGCGTGGGTCATCAACTACACCAACCCGATGAGCCTCTGCGTCCGCACGCTGTATGAGGTCTTCCCCGAGGTGAAGGCCTTCGGCTGCTGCCATGAGGTCTTCGGCACGCAGAAGCTCCTGTGCGACATGATCGCCGAAACCCTGGGCGTGGAGGACGTTGACCGCCATGCGATCAACACCACCGTCATCGGCATCAACCATTTCACATGGCTGACCCGCGCGTCCTATCAGGATGTGGATCTGATGCCCCTGTACGCCGAATTCGCCCGGAAATACGCCGACGGCTATGACAAGGGCGGCGACAAGAACTGGATGAATTCCTCCTTCAGCAGCGCAGAAATGGTCAAGTTCGACCTGTTCCGCCGCTATGGCGCCATCGCCGCGGCAGGCGACCGCCATCTGGCGGAATTCATGGCGCCCGTCTACACCCGCGACCCGGAAACCGTGACCAGCTGGAAGTTCGGCCTGACCAGCGTGGACTGGCGCAAGGAGGATCTCAAAAAGCGCATGCAGCGCTCGGACGACCTGATCACCGGCAAGGAGGAGCTGACGCTCAAGGCCTCCGGCGAGGAAGGGCATCTGCTCATCAAGGCGCTGCTGGGTCTGGGGACGGAAAGCCCCACCGGCGGTCTGGTCAGCAATGTGAACATGCCCAACCGCGGTCAGATCCCGAATCTGCCCCTGGGCGCGGTGGTGGAGACCAATGCGCTCTTCGGCCTGGATCGCATCGAGCCGGTCTTTGCAGGCGCAATCCCGGGGAATCTGCTGCCGCTCATTTCCCGCCATGTCTACAATCAGGAGAACACCCTGCGCGCCGCCCTCACCTGCGACCGCGAGCTGGGTCTGACCACCTTTATGAACGATCCGCAGATGGCGCATGTGACCCTGGCGGACGGTAAGAAGCTCTTTGACGACATGCTGGAGAACCAGCGCAAGTACCTGCCGAAAAAGTGGTTTGAATAATTCGCACGAAAATCGCCGCACATGTTGCCGATTTTCGATTTTCAGTCTGCCGACGGCGAGCAACTGACGCGAACGGCCTGTTTTTCAACAAACTGCGCGCTCCTTCCTCACGGAAGGAGCGCCTTTTTGCTGTATGCAGCATCCACGCAAAGCATGAAAACCGCTCAAAAATGCATTTCAGCATGGTTTTCGCGCCAAAATACACGAAAAATGCAATGCTCCGGGCAAAAAAATGCAAATTTGGTATTGCAATTTATCGTGCCAAAGTGTGATATATCTTCACCGACGCGCATTGTATACAGAATCCACTGTGGTCGGCACATCCATCAGAACAATCAGCCCGACGGGCGACCGTTGGCGGGAGAGGTGGCGCGGTCAATGAGTTCCAAGATGCTGTTCTATGTGCTCAAGCGTATCCTGTTGTCCATTCTGACGATCTGGATCGTCATTACGCTGACATTCTTCATCATGCACGCGGTGCCGGGCAATCCCTTCGCAGGTGAAAAGGCGCTGACGGCAGAAGCCCAGGCGGCGCTGGAAGCCAAATATGGGCTGGACAAATCGCTGTTTGAGCAGTACATCACCTACCTGAAGGACATCGTGACCCGGTTCGACTTCGGGCCGTCGATGAAGCTGCGCGGACGAATGGTCATCGACGTCATCATGGACGGCATGAAGACCTCCGCCAAGCTGGGCCTGATCGCGGCGTTCTCCGCGGCGGCGCTGGGTATCTGCCTGGGCGCTGTGGCCGCACTGATGCGCAACTCCATTCTGGATAAGGTCATCATGGTCGTCACCACCGCATTCGTGTCGATGCCCTCATTCATCATGGGCTCGTTCCTGCTATTGGCCTTCGCGGTGAAGCTGGGCTGGCTGCCGGCCAACGGCACGACCGCCGCCGGCCTGGTGCTCCCGGTGATCACGCTGATGCTCTACCCCATGGCGTACATCACCCGCCTGACCCGCTCCTCCATGCTGGATGTACTGGGACAGGATTACATCCGCACGGCGCGCGCCAAGGGCGTCCCCGGGATGAAGGTCATCTTCGGGCATGCGCTGAAGAACAGCCTCATCCCCGTCATCACCTACTTCGGGCCGATGCTGGCCTTCATCGTGACCGGTTCCATGGTGGTGGAGAACATCTTCGCCGTGCCCGGCATCGGCCGGGAATTCATCTCCTCCATCACCAACCGCGATTACACCATGATCCTGGGCACGACCATCTTCCTGGCGTCCCTGATCGTGATCATGAACCTGATCAGCGATCTGCTCTACAAGGTCGTTGATCCCCGCATCGAGTTTGATTAAGGAGACGCGCCATGCTGAACAAGAACAAGCCTTTCAGTCTGCATCTGAATCCGAAGCTGTTCGAGCCGGCGACGGATCAGGACAAGGAGTACATTTCTCAGATGCGCCCCTCCACCACCTTCTTCAAGGATGGTGTGAAGCGCCTGCTTAAGAACAAGGTGGCCACAATCAGCCTGTTCGTCATCGTGTTTGTGTCCATCGCCTGCATCGTGCTGCCGTTCGTCTGGCCGTATTCCTATGATCAGATGCTGGGGCAGACCAAGGGCCGCCCGATGGACCGCAGCTACAACAATCTGGCGCCGTTCACCTACGGCAAGACGGAGCTGAAGAAGATCGAGGCCGGCGAAGCGGTCTTCCCCCACATCCTCGGCACGGACGCCCACGGCCGCGACTACTTCATCCGCGTGGTATACGGCACGCGTATCTCCCTGGCGGTCGGCTTCTTCGCATCGATCATCGTCCTGATCATCGGCATGACCATCGGCTCCATCGCCGGATATTTCGGCGGCAAGATCGACCTGGTCATCATGCGCATCGTGGATGTCATCTACTCCCTGCCCGATACGCTGGTCATCATCCTCCTGGCGGTGGTGCTGGGCGAGGTACTGACGGTGGAAGGCACCTTCCTGGAAAAGATCGGCTCCAACATCATCTCGATGTTCATCGTCTTCGGCCTGCTGTACTGGGTTTCCATGGCGCGCATGATCCGCGGCCAGATCCTCTCCCTGCGCGAACAGGAATATGTGCTCTCCGCGCAGGCCACCGGCGCCAAGGGCTCGTGGATCATCCGCAAGCACCTGCTGCCCAACTGCATCAGCGTGGTGATCATCTCCACCGCCCTGCAGATCCCCAATGCCATCTTCACTGAGTCGTTTCTGTCCTTCCTTGGCCTGGGCGTCAACGCGCCGATGCCCTCCCTGGGCTCTCTGGCCTCGGATGCGCTCAACGGCATCTACTCCTACCCCCACCGCCTGATCGCACCGGCGATCGTGATCTGCCTGATCGTGCTGAGCCTGAACCTCTTCGGTGACGGCCTGCGCGACGCCTTCGACCCGAAGCTGAACGCATAAGAAAGGAGCGAATGAGCTTATGGCAATGCTGGAAGTCAGAGATCTTCGCACCACCTTCTTCACCGATGCGGGCGAAGTGAAGGCCGTCAACGGCGTCTCCTTCAACCTTGATCACGGCAAGGTGCTGGGCATCGTGGGTGAATCCGGCTCGGGCAAGTCGGTCACGGCCTATTCCATCATGCAGATCCTCGCCCCCACGGGCAAGATCGTGGGCGGCAGCGTCAAATTCAACGGGCAGGAGCTGGTCGGCGCGGATGAATCGGTGATGCGCAAGGTGCGCGGCAACCGCATCTCCATCATCTTCCAGGACCCCATGACCAGCCTGAACCCCACCTACACCATCGGGCGCCAGCTGATGGAGGCCATCCTCCTGCACACGGACCGCAACCGCAAGCAGGCTCGCGAGCGCGCGCTGGAGATGCTCCGCCTGGTCAATGTCAACGAGCCGGAAAAGCGGCTGAATCAGTATCCCTACGAGCTGTCCGGCGGCATGCGCCAGCGCGTGATGATCGCCATGGCCCTGGCGTGCGAACCGGACATCCTCATCGCGGATGAACCCACCACCGCCCTGGACGTGACCATCCAGGCGCAGATCCTGGAATTGATGGCCGATCTGCAGAAGCGACTGGGCATGGCCATCATCATGATCACCCACGACCTGGGCGTTGTGGCGCAGATGTGCGACGAGGTCATCGTCATGTATGCCGGTTCCATCTGTGAGCAGGGCACGGCGGACGAGATCTTCTACAACCCCAAGCATGAGTACACCAAGGGGCTGATGCGATCCATCCCCACGGCGGAAAACAACGGTCAGCGCCTGCAGCCCATCCTCGGCACGCCCATCGACCTGCTGAACATGCCCAAGGGCTGCCCCTTCGCACCGCGATGCGAGCATGCGCTGAAGATCTGCCTCACCCAGCGGCCGGAACGTCTCTACATCAACCAGGATCACTTCGCGACCTGCTGGCTCAATGTCAAGAATGCCATTGAATGCTGCACGCCGCCGGCGGATTCCCCCCTGGCGCAGGACAAGAAATTCGCCGAGGGCATGATGGTGCTGACCTCCGCCCTGGCGAAGAACTATCTGGTGCTGGAAAGCACCCCCGATGAGGACGATCCGGAAGGAGGCGACGCACATGTCTGAACAGCTCCCCCGCATGGATGCGCCAGCCGATGACACCCTGCTGGAAGTCCGCGGATTGAAGCAGTATTTCGACATCAACATGGGCTTCTTCCGATCCAAGCCGCTCAAGGCGGTGGACAATGTGTCCTTCGCCATCAAGCGCGGCGAAACGCTGGGTCTGGTGGGTGAATCCGGCTGCGGCAAGACCACCGTCGGCCGAACCATCCTCCACCTGTATAAGCCCACCGCAGGCGAGATCTGGTACGACGGGAAGCTCCTGAAAACCAAGGAAGACATTCACGCCTTCCGCAAGAAGGCCACGATGGTCTTCCAGGATCCCTACTCCTCGCTGAACCCCCGCATGACGGTCTCCGACATCGTCGGCGAGCCGCTGGACGTCCACAAGCTCTACACCAACCGCAAGAAGCGCGAAGAACGCATCCTGGAGCTGATGAACTACGTCGGCCTGAACAGCGAGCATGCCTCCCGCTATGCCCACGAATTCTCCGGCGGACAGCGCCAGCGCATCGGCATCGCCCGCGCCCTGGCCGTCAACCCGGAATTCATCGTCTGTGATGAGCCCGTCTCCGCGCTGGACGTCTCCATCCAGGCGCAGGTCATCAACATGTTTGACGATCTGCAGGCGAAACTCGGCCTGACCTACCTCTTCATCGCCCATGACCTGCTGGTGGTGCGCCACATCTCCGACCGCATCGCCGTGATGTATCTGGGCAAGATGGTCGAGCTGGCCGATGCGGACACGATCTACAACCGTCCGCTCCACCCCTATTCAAAGTCGCTGCTCTCCGCCGTGCCGCTGCCCGATCCCAAGGCCGCCCGCGCCAACAAGCGCATCGTGCTCCACGGCGATATTCCCAGCCCCCTCAACGCGCCCTCCGGCTGCCCCTTCCGCACGCGCTGCCCCTACGCCACAGCACAGTGCGCCGAGGCCATGCCTGAATTCAAGGAGGTCGAAAAGGGCCACTTCGTCGCCTGTCACCGGGTGGCGGAGATCAACTGATCCCCATCGAATCTCTGATGCGTCCCTGCGCATTTTTGAGAAATATAATTAGGAGGAAACATACCATGAAGAAGATCGTAGCATTGGTTCTCGCCCTGATGATGGCGATGTCCTGCCTGTTCGCGGCGTCCGCCGAGGATCAGACCACCATCTCCATCTGCCTCTCTTCCGAGCCTGACACGCTGGATCCCGCACTGAACTCCGCCGTGGACGGCGCGACCCTTATCGCCCATCTGTTCTCCGGCCTGGCCACCTGGGCCCAGGATGCGAATGGCAACCTGACCATCGTCGCTGAGTGCGCCACTGAGCTGACCGATCCCGTCTTCAACGATGATGGTTCCGCCACCTACACCTACACCCTGAAGGACGGCCTGACCTGGTCCGACGGCAAGGCCCTGACCGCCGCTGATTTCGCCTTCGCGTGGAAGCGTGCTGCCTCCTCCGCCCTGGGCGCCGACTACGGCTACATGTTCGAGATCGTCAAGGGCTATCCGGACAACCTGGCTGTGGAAGCCGTGGACGAGAAGACCCTGTCCGTGACGCTGACCAACAACGTCGCCTACTGGAACGAGCTTCTCGCCTTCCCCACCTACATGCCCGTCCGTGAGGACGTCGTGGGCAATGAGGCCTGGGCGACCGATCCCTCCACCTACATCTGCAACGGCGCCTACACCATCACCAGCTGGGCGCATTCCTCCAAGATCACCCTGACCAAGAATCCCAACTACTGGAATGCGGACGCGGTGACCATGGATGTCATCGAGAACTACCTCTCCGACGACGCCAACAACATGCTCGCCAACTTCGAAAAGGGCGACTGGCAGCTGATCGACGACGTTCCCACGGCTGAGATCGCCAACCTGAAGGTCAAGTATCCCACCGAATTCGTGGTCGCTGGCCAGATCGGCACCTACTACGTCTGCTGGAACATCAACCAGAACCTCCTGCCCGCTGACTCCACCCTGACCGGTGTGGAAGCTGAAAAGGCCAATGCGGAGATCCGCAAGGCGCTGTCCCTGCTGCTGGACCGCAACTACATCGTCGAGGAGATCGGCCAGGCTGGCCAGGTCCCTGCTTCCTCCTTCGTGGCCATGGGCCTGACCGACGCTGACGGCAGCGAGTTCTACAAGAACTGCCAGCAGTCCGACGAATACCTGGGCTACTACAATGTGTCCGCGGATGCCTTCGAGGACAACTTCACCGCCGCCATCGAGACCCTGAAGAAGTACTACGCCTTCGACGAGGACTCCTATACCTTCACCAACGCTCCCACCATGGAATACCTCTACAACACCAGCGAAGGCCACAAGGCCATCGGCGAATACCTGCAGAGCGCGCTGGCTGGCGTTGGCATCAACGTCACCCTGGTCAACCAGGAGTGGAACACCTTCCTCAACACCCGTAAGGCTGGTGACTACTACGTCGCCCGTAACGGCTGGCTGGCGGACTACAACGACCCGATCTGCTTCCTGGATATGTGGGTCTCCGGCTCCGGCAACAACGACGTGCAGTTCGGTAAGGGCGCCAATGCGGACCTGAAGATGTACGACCTGGATCTGACCCCCTTCGGCCTGGATGTGAAGGTCGAGAACGGCACCTGGGCGGAAACCTACGACGTGCTGATCAGCGCCGTCAAGAGCTGCACCGACAGTGCCAACCGCTACGCCATGATGCACGTTGCTGAAGACATGCTGATGGAGACCGGCTGCCTCACTCCCCTGTACTTCTACACCGACATCTACATGATCGACGATGCGGTGGAAGGCTTCTTCTCCAACCCCCTGGGCTACAAGTACTTCATGTACACCACCGTCAACAAGTGATCTGCTGACGGATCCGGCGGCGCGTACTGGCATAAAAGCGGTGCGCGCCGCTTCTTTTCGCCCAAATGCCTTCCGCCCCTTGACGCAAAGCATATTCTGTGCTACACTATCCAGCAATACCCCCACATTTGGTGGTGCATGGAAAGGAAAGGTATCATGAAGACCCCTCCCCGTGTGGCGCTGGCATTGCTGGGCTGCGCCATCCAGGCCACGGGCCTGTGCAACATCCACGCTTACGCCCATGTGACGGAAGGCGGCGTCCTCGGTGCGACGCTGCTGCTCGACCACTGGTTCGCCATTTCCCCAGCCATTTCCGCCTTTGTGCTGAATGTGCTGTGCTACCTCTTCGGCTGGCGGACGCTCGGCAAGGATTTCCTGGTGTATTCCGCCATTTCCGGCATCGGCTATTCCGTCTTTTACGCGCTGATGGAGCCCTGCGCGCCCCTGTGGCCTGCGCTGGTGGAATCCCCGCTGGCTGCGGCCATCGTCGGTGCGGTCTTCATTGGTGTGGGCGCCGGTCTGTGCGTCCGCGTCGGCGGTGCGCCCGGCGGAGATGACGCGCTGGCCATGGCGCTTTCCCGCCTGACGAAGATCGACATCCAGTGGATCTACCTCTTCACGGACATCGTGGTGCTCGCGCTCTCCATCAGCTACATCCCCCTCAGCCGCATCGGCTGGTCGCTGCTGACGGTCATCCTGTCCGGCCAGATCATTGGCTGGATGCAGAAGATCGGCGTGAAAAAAAGTACATAAAAAAGGCTCCCGGACGGCACCATGCCCCGGGAGCCTTTTTGCTGCGTATTTGACTCAGTCCTGCCACACACCGGGCAGGCGTTCCACAAAATCCGCCAGTTCCTGCGCCATGACAGCGGCCTCGCTGCCGCGGATATGCCCCGGCGTGCCGCAGCCATTCCTGCTGTAGAGGAAGTGGTGGATGCGCTCATCCCCCGTGCGCTGCACGCACGCATCGATGGCGCGATCCCAGGCGGCATCGTGTCCCAGGATGGTGGTGGTGCAGACGATATGCGCCTTCGGATACTTCGCCCGCAGCGCATTCAGGAAGCGGACGTACTCCTCGCGCCAATGTACGGACGCAATGCTGTCGTAATCTTCCGCCATGATGTTGACCGGGTGATGGTCGTTCTGCCCGATGGCGACCACCACCACATGGGGCGTGAAGCGGCTGAAATCCCAGGCCGTCGGCGCACCGAAGGCCGGATAGTAATTCACCTTGTCCCAGCAGGATGCCATGCCGATATAGTCCGGCGCGCAGAAATACCCCGTGCCGTCCAGCAGGGCCATGCCGCCGGTGGCGATGTCGTGCAGCTCGGCGTGCATCAGCCGGGCCGCCTGCCACGCATAGGAGAGGTATCCGTTGGAATACAGGCCGTTGTGGCCCTCCGGGTCGGTCTGGCCGCAGGCGAATTCCGCCTCGGACACTTCACCAGCGGACACGCTGTCCCCGTAGACCTCCATGCGCCGCGCGGGACGCTCCGGCAGGGGCAGCAATTCCGCCTCCGCATCGACCACCAGGCCATGCAGGGTGTACACGTGGCAGCAATCCTGACGCTTGAACAGCAGCACATCGTTCTCCCCTGCCGTCAGACGGTCAGACAGGTCGATGACCTGCTCGCCATCCGCCAAAAGTACCGCCGACTCATTCCCGTTGACGATCACACCCAGCCGGTTCTCATAGAAGGAATGATGGTTGGTCAGCGTCACGCGCAGGGTGCGCCCCGTGACGCGCAGGCTCACGGACGAGCACACATAGATAAAGAAGGGGTTTTCCGGATCCTCCAGGCCAATGCGCCCGGTGAAACGCAGATGTTCCTCCGTCATGGGGATGAGCCTTTCGTTGGCCGCGATGTCGATCTTCATTTTCGTTCAGTCCTCCCACACCTCCGGCAGCGCATCAATGTACGCCGCCAGCTCCTGCGCCATCTTTTCCGCCTCGCACCGGCGGACATGCCCCGGCGTGACCGCGCCGTTCCCCGTATAGAGGAAATGCCGCACGCGGTCGTCCCCCAGACTGCGGACCACCTCGTCAATGGCTGCATCCCATTCCGGGCTGTGCATCATCACCGTTGTGGTACAAAGGATATACGCATGGGGGTATTTCGCGCGGAGCCCCTCCACCAGGCGTCGGTAATCCCTGCGCCAGGCGTCGGCCAGTTCGCCATGATACGCCTCGTGCATGTAATCCCCCTGGGCGTTGTCGTTCTGCCCGATGGCGATGACCACCACATGGGGCGCAAAGCGGCTGAAATCCCACGGGCGGATGTCATTCCAGTAGGGATTGTACGCAATCTTGTCCCACGCGGTCAGCATGCCGCAGGCCGGGAACCATCCGCGCCCATCCTGGAGGGCGATGCCGCCCTGGGCAATGTCGCTGATCTCGGCATTGAGCAGTCGCGCACACTGCCACGCATAGGAATGCCAGGCATTGTTCCAGCGGGCATTGTGGTCGGGCGGATCCAGCCGACCGGCATGGTCATCCCGTTCGGTGACTTCGCCGGCGGACACGCTGTCCCCGTAGAATTCGATGCGGCGCATCGGCCTTTCCGGCGGCGGAAGCAATTCGCCCTCGGTCTCCAGGCCCTGCAGGGTGACCTTGTGGCAGCTGTCCTGCCGCTTGAAGATGAGCACATCGTTCACGCCGTCCTGCAGGTGTTCGGACAGGTCGATCACCTGATCCGCATCCCATGCCAGTTCCACGCCGAATTGCTCACCATTGATGACGAAGCCCAGGCGGTTTTCCCACAGGTGGTGGGCGTTGTGCAGATGCAGGCGGAGCGTCCGCGCCGTCAGGCGGAAGCGCACGCTGGTGGCCGGGAACAGGAACACCGGTGCATCAGGGTGGGTGAAGTCCACGCGGCCAGCATACTGGAGATGGGGATGATCCATGGGGATGATGTGCATAAGCAGCCTCCTTCATGCGGTGATCTGCGCAGACGGACGAGGGGTTCGTCCGCCCGGGCAAAGCGCCGCAGGGTCCATCGGGGGTGATGAGGAAAATCCCCGGACGCGGGTGCATCCGGGGACGAAAGTCAGGATCAGTTGCCCA
>CAZIUA010000031.1:0-27630 GCA_964542315.1 uncultured Faecalibacterium sp.
TCCGCCATGAACTGCTGGGGCTGCTTGAGCGCCACCTGCTTGTTCGTGCCGGAATGCCAGACCTCCATGCCCTTTTCAAACGCGCCGGACACGATGCGCATGAAGGCCAGACGGTCGCGGTGGGCGGGGTTCATGTTGGCCTGGATCTTGAAGATGAAGCCGGAGAAATAGGGGTTCTCCGGGCCGATCTCACCCGCATCGGAATTGCGGGACAGCGGCGGGTTGGTATACTGCAGGAAGCGGTCCAGGAAGGGCTCGACGCCGAAATTGGTCACGGCCGAGCCGAAGAACATGGGGGTCAGCTCGCCCCGGCGGACCTTCTCCAGGTCGAAGGCGTCACCCGCCTCGTCCAGCAGCATGATCTCCTCTTCCAGCCGGTCGATGTAATGCTGATCCAGCACATGGGGCAGCGCCTCATCGGTGAGGGCGAGCTCCAGCTCATCCACGCGCTTGGAGCCGTGGTCGCCGCCGGAATAGAGGGTGATGGTCTCGGTGTCGCGGTGATACACGCCCTGGAAGTCGCCGTCCACGCCGATGGGCCAGTTGATGGGGCAGGAACGGATGCCCAGCACCTGCTCCAGCTCCTCCATGAGGGCGAAGGGATCCTTGGCGGCGCGGTCCATCTTGTTCACGAAGGTGAAGATGGGGATGTTGCGCATGCGGCAGACCTTAAAGAGCTTGATGGTCTGCGCCTCAACGCCCTTGGCAGCGTCGATCAGCATGACGGCCGCATCCGCCGCCACCAGCACGCGGTAGGTATCCTCGGAGAAGTCCTGGTGACCGGGGGTATCCAGGATGTTGATGCGGAAGCCCTCTTCGGGGATCTCCACCGGTTCCTCGCCGGAGCCGGGGAAGGGCTGCACCTTTTCGGGCTTGTATTCAAACTGCATGGCAGAGGAGGTGACGGAAATACCGCGCTGCTTCTCGATCTCCATCCAGTCGGAGGTGGCGTGCTTGTCGCTCTTGCGGGCCTTGACAGAGCCAGCCGAACGGATCGCGCCGCCGTAGAGCAGCAGCTTCTCGGTCAGGGTGGTCTTGCCGGCGTCAGGGTGGGAAATGATGGCGAACGTGCGGCGCTTCTTGACCTGCTCGTGGAGCATGTCGCGGAAGGCCTGGCTATCGGTGCTGGGCAGCATGGTTTGCCTCCTACATGATGTCGGGAAAATCAACGGTTTATTGTATATCCGCAGATGCGGTGTTGTCAATATGAAATCAGTTGCTCAGGGAGCACTTTCTTTCGGAAAAAAGCCTGCGCATGCTCCGAAAGGCATCAGATGATGCTGGACGGCAGGATTCGGCCAGGGTCTGCATCACTCTTTATAGTCCTGCAGGCTGACGGAGACCATCTTCGACACGCCCTGTTCCTCCATGGCCACGCCGAAGAGGGAGTTGCAGCGCTCCATCGTGCCCTTGCGGTGCGTGACGACGATGAACTGCGTCCCCTTCGAGTACTCCTTCAGATAGTCAGCGTAATAGCCGATGTTGGCATCGTCCAGCGCGGCCTCGATCTCGTCGAGAATGCAGAAGGGAGTGGGCTTGAGCTTCAGGGTGGCAAAGAGGATAGCGATGGCCGTCAGGGCGCGTTCGCCGCCGGAGAGCAGCGACAACAGCTGCAGCTTCTTGCCTGGGGGCTGCGCGTTGACCTCGATGCCGCAGTTCAGCGGATCCTCCGGGTCCATCAGGAGTAATTCCGCCTTGCCACCGCCGAACAGGCGCGTGAAGGTCTCGGAGAAATACCCCTGCAGCTTGGTGAAGTTGTCCACGAAGGTGACGCGCATCTGATCCAGCAGGCGCTCGATCAGCTCCCGCAGGTCGGCCTCGGCCGCGCGCAGGTCAGCCTGCTGGGCGGTCAGGTCATCCACGCGCGCCTTGGTCTCGGCGTATTCCTCCACCGCACCGACGTTGACATTGCCCAGCGCGCGGATGGCGGCGTTCAATTCGCCTGCGCGCTTGTCGGCCTCACGCTCATTGAATCCCTCGGCCTGGCGGAATTCCTCCGCGCCGGCATAGGTCAGCTTGTAGGTGTCCCAAATGCGGTTCTCGAGGTTGCGCTGCTCGGATTCCACACGCTGACGGGTCATTTCCAGGCGATGCTGCTTCTCGCCGTCCCGCTTGTAGGATTCGTGCAGGCCCTCGATATCATGCAGCAGTTCGCGCAGGCGGTTCTGGGCATCGGCGCGGGTCTGTTCCAGCGCCTGTGCATCCTCCTCCTGCCGCTTCTGATCCTGCTGACGCTCGGCCACGTCGCTTTCCATCTGCACGATCGCTGCGGCGTCCTGACGATCCAGCTCGTCCATTTCGCCCAGTTGCTGACGGCGGCGTTCCTGTTCGCGCTGGATCTGCGCACGATCTGCATCGAAGTGCGTCTGGTCGCGGCGGAGGTTATCCAGGCCGTGGCGCAGTTCGGACAATTGCAGGGTGCGGTTCATGACGCGGTCGCTGGCCTCGGCAGAGGCAGCGCGGGCAGCGGCCAGGAGCTGCTGCAACTCAGCCGTGCGGGCCTCCATGGCGGCCTGATCCATCGTCGCGTCGTCGGACGCATTGCCGATGGAGGACAGCTGCATCTCGATATCCGCGATGGAATCCTGCAGCTGGATGATGGCCTGATCGGTCTCCGAGATGCGCTTGCGGTGGGCGGCGAGGTCGGTCAGCGCGCTTTCGCGGCGGCTCTGCTCGCGGGTGACGGCGATCTCCTGCTGGTGGACGCTTTCCAGCGCGTCCGCGATGCTCTGACGCAGCGCAGCCTTCTTCTGCTGGCTCTCCGCCAGGTGCTGCTTCATCGCATCCAGCTCGGCCTTGCCGGTGCGCAGCTGCTCGGTCAGCTCCTTGAGCTCGCGCTCGCGGCTGAGGAAGTTCGACACCTTCGACTGCGCCGAACCGCCGGTCATGGAGCCGCCGGAGTGCATCACGTCGCCCTCCAGCGTCACCAGGCGGAAGGAATGTCCGCCTGCGCGCATGATCGGGATGCCGTGATCCAGATTGTCGGCGATGATGGTGCGCCCGAGCAGGTTCTCGATGATGGCGCGGTATTCCGGTGCGCACTGCACCAGCTCGCTGGCCACACCGATGCAACCGGGCATTTTGAGCACATTGCGTGCATTGGCGTTCAGGGACTGGGGGCGGATGGCGCTCATGGGCAGGAAGGTCGCGCGGCCGTAGCGGTTCTGACGGAGGTAGTTGATGAGCTCCTTGGCCGTTTCCTCGCTGTCGGTGACGATGTTCTGCTGTGCGGCGCCAAGCGCCATATCGATGGCGGTCTCATACCGCTGGGGGACGGTCATCAGCTGAGCCAGCACGCCCTTGACGCCGGGCATGTTCCGCTGCTTGGCGTACTGCACGGCGCGGCGGACGGCCTGACTGTAGCCCTCCATGTCGCGCACCATTTCGGTCAGCATGCCGTGGCGGCTCTGGGCGGCCTGCAGCTTGGCGGACAGCTCTTCGGCGCGGGTGCGCTGATGGTTCAGCGCCGCGTCATGGGCGGTGAATTCCGCCACGAGGTCGGCATGCGCCTGCTTGAGCTCCTCCTGACGCTGCTGCTCCACGCGGACGTTCTCCTCCGCCTGTGCGGCTTCCTTCTCGAGCGTTTCCTCCAGGGCATGCAGCGTTTCGGCGGATGCCTCGATATCCGCCAGACGCTCGCTCATCTGGCTGCGCATGGTGGTCAGGCGGGTCTGGTCATTCTTCACCGCCGCCTGACGGTTCATCGCAGCGATGACGGCCGCCTTGTGGTTTTCCAGCGTGGTATCGGCCTGATCCTCCTCTGCCTGAAGGCGCTCCATGTCCTTCTGTGCCTTGGACAGTGCTGCTTCCGCCCCGGCGATGAGGCTCTCCTGCGCGGCGATCTCCTCCTGGCTGGCCCCGAAGGAGGCTTCCAGCTCCGTCAGGCGCGCCTCGGCGTCCTGCTGCTCGATGAGGATGCGGTCGCGGTTCTCCTTGCGCGTCTCCTGACGGGAACGCAGGGCGCTGAGCTGCTCCTGGCTTTCATGGACGCGCTCGGCACAGGCCATCAGGGCGGTGCGGGCGGCGGAGATGCGCGCATCCAGCGCGGCGATGTTCTCCTGCGTGGCATCGCGCTGGGCGGATTTCTCCGCCACGGCCTTTTCGCAGTCCCCCAGAATGGTGGCCAGGGTCATCAATTCCCCGTCCAGCTCAGCCAGACGCTGCCGCGCCCGATCGGTGCGGATGAGGAAGAGGTTCATGTCCAGATGCTTGAGTTCTTCGGCGTATTCCATGTAGAGGCGCGCGTTGCGGCTCTGCTCCTCCAGGGGGCCAAGGCGGCGCGTCAGCTCCTCGAGGATGTCCTCCAGGCGCTCCACATTTTCCAGCGTGCGCTGGAGCTTCTTGTCCGCCTCTTCCTTGCGTGCGCGGAACTTGACGATGCCGGCGGCCTCCTCGAAGACCTGGCGGCGATCCTCCGACTTGCGGGAGAGGATCTCGTCAATGCGGCCCTGGCCGATGATGGAGTAGCCCTCCTTGCCGATGCCGGTATCGCGGAACAGGTCGATGATGTCCTTGAGGCGGCAGGCGGCGCGGTTGAGGAAGTATTCGCTCTCGCCATTGCGGTAGACGCGGCGGGTGACCATCACCTCCGCATTCTGCATGGGGAGCTGCCCATCCTCGTTATCGAAGATCAGCGACACCTCGCAGTAGGAGAGGGGCTTGCGCTTCTGCGTGCCGTTGAAGATGACGTCCGCCATGGATGCACCGCGCAGCGTCTTGGCGCTCTGTTCTCCCAGCACCCAGCGGACCGCGTCGCCGATGTTGCTCTTTCCGGAGCCGTTGGGGCCGACAATGCCCGTGATGCCCTCGTCAAAGACGATCTCCGTCCGCTGGGCAAAGGACTTGAACCCGTAGAGCTCCAATTTCTTTAATCGCAGGGTCTTCGACTCCCTTTCTATATCAGTCCTCGTGTTGATCACAACAAGCGTTCAGTCACACTGAACCAACTTACAGTATAACACAAAAGAGGCGATTCGTCTATTTTTTTCTTCATTGTTTCTACATTAAATGAAAAAAAGCGCGGCGGCGGTGCGGACGGGGCTTCCGGGGAGATTTCCCGTTGCAATCGGGCGAAACTGTGATATAATCAACAGGTTGGGGATCGCGTCCCTGACGATTCTGATCCGAAGGAATGATCATATGCCAGACCTCGTTGTGATCGGCGGCGGACACGCTGGATGTGAAGCGGCCCTCGCCGCTGCCCGCATGGGGATCGATACCCTTTTGCTCACCCTGAATATGGACGGCATCGCCCTGATGGCCTGCAATCCGGTCATCGGCGGCAGCGCCAAGGGGCATCTCGTCCGCGAGCTGGATGCGCTGGGCGGCGAAATGGGCCTGGCCATCGACGATACCTTCCTGCAGAGCCGCATGCTCAACACCTCGAAGGGTCCTGCGGTGCATGCCCTGCGCGCCCAGGCGGACAAGCAGGAATACCAGAACCGCATGCGCACCGCGCTCATGACGCAGCCCCGTCTGACCGTCCGCCAGGGGGAAGTGTCCGCCATCGACGTGGCGGATGGGCATGTGACGGCCGTCCACACCGCCAGCGGACAGCGCATCCCCTGTCAGGCGGTGGTGGTCGCCAGCGGCGTGTATCTGCGCAGCGATATCATCATCGGCGAGAGCATCAGCCCCGGCGGTCCGCAGGGGCTGATGAACGCCTCCCGCCTGTCCGCCAGCCTGGAGGCGCTGGGCTTCCCGCTGCGGCGCTTCAAGACCGGCACGCCTGCGCGCATCGACGTGCGCTCCATCGATTTTGACGAAATGACCCCGCAGCCCGGGGACGAGCCGGTGGTGCCTTTCTCCTTCCTGACGGAGCGCACGCTGACCAACACCCATCAGTGCTACCTCACCTGGACGAACCAGCAGACCCATGACATCATCCGCGCGAACCTGCACCGTGCGCCGCTGTATTCCGGCAAGATCCACGGGGTCGGGCCGCGCTACTGCCCGTCCATCGAGGATAAGATCGTCAAGTTCGCCGACAAGGACCGGCATCAGGTCTTTCTGGAGCCGGAGGGCGCCAAGAGCCGCGAATGGTATGTCCAGGGCATGTCCACCAGCCTGCCGGAGGACGTGCAGTGGGAGATGTACCGCTCCATTCCCGGCCTGCGCCGTGCGGAACTGACCCGTCTGGCCTACGCCATCGAGTATGACTGTATCGACAGCCGCCAGCTGCGGCTGACGCTGGAGAGCCTGCATGTGCAGGGGCTGTTCTTCGCCGGGCAGATCAACGGCACCAGCGGCTATGAGGAGGCCGCGTGCCAGGGCCTGCTGGCGGGCATGAACGCTGCCCTGACCATGCAGGGCCGTCAGCCCCTCGTCCTCACCCGGGACATGGCCTATATCGGCGTGCTGACCGATGACCTGACCACCAAGGGCACCGATGAGCCCTACCGCATGATGACCTCCCGCGCGGAGCACCGGCTGAAGCTCCGCCAGGACAATGCCGACCTGCGCCTGACCAGGCTCAGCCATGACCTGGGGCTGGCCAGCGATGAGCGCATGGCACGCACGGAGCGCAAGATCCGCGAAACGGAGAAGCTGCTGGGCGTGCTGCGTGCAACGCGGTACACCCCCGGCGCGGCGTTCAATACCTGGCTGGAGAAGCATGACCAGCCGGAAAGCGCAACGGGCGCTTCGGCGGAGGAGCTGCTGCGCCGGCCGGAGATCCGTCTGGCGGATCTGTGCGAGATGAGCCCGGAACTGGCGGTGGAGGATCCGCAGGCGCAGGAACAGGCGGAGATCGCCGTGAAATACGCCGGTTATCTGGACAGGCAGGATGCGATGATCCGCCGCGCCCGCGCGATGGAGGAAACGCTGCTGCCGGAGGACACCGACTACGCCGCGGTGACGGGCCTTCGCATCGAGGCCCGGCAGAAGCTGGAGAAGCAGCGTCCGCGCAGCCTGGCCGCAGCCAGCCGCATCCCCGGAGTGTCACCGGCGGACGTCGCGGTGCTGATGATCCACCTGGAAAAGATGAAAAAATGAGGATCCCCTTCATTGATTCTGCGAAAGAAGGAACGCTGACATGAACCCCTCTTATCTGCTTGTTCTCTTGGGCGTGGCGATGGTGTCGTATTCCGGGCCGCTGGTGAAGCTGGGCCTGCAAAACGGCGCGAATCCGGCCTCCATGGCGCTGATGCGCATGGTGATCTCCGCCGCCATCCTCCTGCCGGTGATGTGTGTGCGGCGCAAGGGTCAGGAGGAAGCCCCCATCGTTTCGCTCAAGCGCATGACGCTCCATCAGTGGCTGTGGAGTCTGGCGGCCAGCGCCTTCCTCGCCCTGCATTACCTGACCTGGATGACCTCGCTGAACGCGACGTCCACCTTCGCATCGGTGGCGCTGGTCTGCACGCAGCCGCTGTTCGTGGCGGCGCTCAGCGGCCTGCTGCTGAAGGAGAAGATGCCCAAGGATGCCCGGCTGGGCGCGCTGGTGTCCCTGGGCGGCACGCTGCTTATCGGCATGAACAGCATCGCCGGGCTGTCGGGCGATATCACGGGCGACCTGCTGGCACTGGCCGGGGCGGTGTTCATGGCCGGGCACTGGCTGTGCAACCGCTATGCCCGCCGCACGGTGGATACGCTGCCCTTCACCCTCCTGCTGTATGGGCAGACCGCGCTGATCCTGCTGTGTGCGCTGCCCCTCATGGGCGGCTTCCAGATGACCGGGCCGTCGCTGCTGTGCGCGGCGGGTCTGGCGGTGGGCTGCACGCTGCTGGGGCATTCGATGTTCACCCTGGCGCTGGGGAAGGTGCCTGCGACGGTGGTGTCCTTTGCGATGCTGGGCGAACCGGTGGGCGCGATGGTCTGGAGCCTGCTGATGTTCGGCGAGCGTCCGACGTCGCTGCTGCTCATCGGCGGCCTGGTGACGGTCTTGGGCCTGGTGCTCTACCTCATGGGCAGCATGGGGATGCTGCGGAAGGGGCATCGGCTCTGATCCACGCGGAGGGTCTTCGACCCCTTTATAAGAGCAAGACTGCTCTTTAGAAAAGAGGCGAAGCCTCCCCACGGCGGCTTTGTGCCGCCTAAACGGGATGAAGTCCCCCACGCGCATATAGTATGACACGTCCGCCCCCTCAAATGTGATAAACGGGACGAAGTCTCTTTGCAAATGAGGAAAAGTGTGATAGAATAGGAAAAGTACCGAAAATCAAGGAGGAAATCCCCTGATGGCAGAAAAGAAGGGCCTTTTCGCCCGTTTGCGCGATGGTCTGTCCAAGACCCGCGATGCGCTGACCGGCCGCGTGGATACGCTGGTCAAGGAGACCCGCAAGATCGATGATGAATTCTATGAGGAGCTGGAGGACATCCTCCTGCTGTCCGACTGCGGCATGAAGGCCACCATGGCCATCATGGATGAGCTGCGCGTCCGCGTGGAGCAGAACAAGGTCAAGGACGCCGAGGAAGCCAAGAACATCCTCAAGCAGATCATGGTCGAGCAGATGGATATCCCGCGTCCGCCGCTGCGCTGGCCCATGGTGATGATGGTCGTTGGCGTCAATGGCGTCGGCAAGACCACCACCATCGGCAAGCTCGCGCTGCGCTTCCAGTCCATCGGGCGCCGCATCATCCTCTGCGCCGGCGATACCTTCCGTGCCGCCGCGGCGGAACAGCTGACCGTCTGGGCGCAGCGGGCGCGCGTGCCGATCGTCAAGCATGCCGAGGGTGCTGATCCTGCGGCGGTGGTGTTCGACGGCATCAAGTCCGCCAAGGGACAGGGCGCGGACCTGCTGATCGTGGATACCGCCGGCCGCCTGCACAACAAGAAGAACCTGATGGATGAGCTGAACAAGATGCGCCGTGTGGTGGATCGCGAATGGCCCGAGGCGGAAGTCCGCTGCATGCTGGTGCTGGATGCGACCACCGGCCAGAATGGCCTGGCGCAGGCGCGCGCCTTCAAGGAGGTCTGCGAGGTGGGCGGCATCATCCTGACCAAGCTGGACGGCACGGCCAAGGGCGGCATCGCGCTGGCCATCCGCCAGGAGCTGGATGTTCCCGTGTGGTATATCGGCGTGGGCGAGGGCATCGACGATCTGCAGCCCTTCAATGCCAAGGACTTTGTGGACGCGCTGTTCTAAGAGGGGACTTCGACCCTTTTTACACGAGAAATGCGCCAAAGCCTCCATTGTGTAAAGGGATGTGTCACGGCTTGCCGTGACGGAGGGATTGCTCATCGACCTCATCCGGCCTTACGGCCACCTTCCCCTCAGATGGGAAGGCTTGGCACGGCGTCTCCCTTGGCTTCCCCTTGAGGGGAAGCTGTCGCCGCAGCGACTGATGAGGTGGGGGGGCGTCCCTTTTCTGCTGGCAGTGTGAGGACTTTCCGCCGCGCCAACGTCGTTCCCTGGTTTCAAATGAAGAAAAACTGATATCATAAGGAGATCATGCAATATGGCTAATCAAGTTCGAACCCGCTTTGCGCCGTCCCCCACGGGCTTCATGCACCTGGGCGGCCTGCGCACGGCGCTGTATGGCTATCTGTTCGCCAAGAAGATGGGCGGCAAGTTCATCCTCCGCATTGAGGATACCGACCAGGAGCGCTATGTGGAAGGCGCCACCGAGGTCATCTACGACACGCTGCGCGGCTGCGGCATCAACTGGGACGAAGGCCCCGATGTCGGCGGCGATTACGGCCCCTACATCCAGTCCGAGCGCAAGTCCATGTACCTGCCCTATGCCCAGCAGCTGGTCAAGACCGGCCATGCGTACTACTGCTTCTGCACCAAGTGCGAGCTGGAGGAGCGCCGTGCCGCTGCGGAGGCTCGCGGCGAGGTCTTCAAGTACGACAAGCACTGCCTGAAGCTCACCCCCGAAGAGGTGCAGGCCAAGCTGGATGCAGGCACGCCCTATGTCATCCGCCAGAATGCCCCCACCACCGGTGAGTCCAGCTATGATGATCTGGTGTTCGGCCACATGACCTTCCCCAATGACACGCTGGACGATATGATCCTCATCAAGCAGGACGGCATGCCCACCTACAACTTCGCCAATGTCATTGACGACCACCTGATGGGCATCACCCATGTCATGCGCGGCCTGGAGTACATTTCCTCCACGCCCAAGTACAACCTGCTCTATGAGGCCTTTGGCTGGGAGATTCCCCAGTACATCCACATGGCGCCCGTCATGCGCGATGCCACCCATAAGCTGTCCAAGCGCGACGGCGATGCCTACTATTCCGACTATGTGGAGAAGGGCTACCTGACCGAGGCGCTCATCAACTATCTGGCGCTGGTCGGCTGGAATCCCGGCACGGATCGCGAATTCTTCACCCTGGATGAGCTGGTGGAGGCCTTCAGCGTGGATCGCCTGTCGAAGTCCCCCGGCATCTTCGATGTGGATAAGCTGACCTGGTTCAACGCGGAGTACATCCGCCGCCTGTCCCCGGAGAAGTATCTGGAGCTGGTCACGCCCTGGTTCGATCAGGCGCTGGCGGGCAAGAACATCGACTACAAGCGTCTGGCGGAGCTGATGCAGACCCGCACTGAGGTCTTCAACCGTGTGCCGGATATGGTGCGCTTCCTGGCGGAGCTGCCGGAGTACGACGTGGAGATGTTCACCAACAAGAAGTCCAAGACCAACCCCGAGGTGTCCAGGACGGCGCTGACGCTGCTGCGTCCGGTCATCGAGGGCGTGGAGGACTGGACGGAGACCGCCATCCACGACGCGCTGATGGCGAAGATCGCCGAGGCTGGCATGAAGAACGCCGCTGCCCTGTGGCCGCTGCGCATCGCCATTTCCGGCCAGATGTCTACCCCCGGCGGCGCGATCGAGATCGCGTGGCTCCTGGGCAAGGACGAGTGCCTGCGCCGCATCGATCTGGGTCTGGCGAAGCTGGAGGCGTAAGGCGTTGTCTTTCCCCTGTACGGGAATTGACAAACCCCATCAAAAAGGTATATAATGCGGGCGCTGTATCCCCTGAACGGATGCAGCGTCCGCTTTTTGCGTGCGATGTCAAATCAGAAGGAACAGAAGGAAGCGATTCTGATGCGGAATCAGTCTGTGAAGCGGCTGACGCTGGCAGGCGTCATGGCGGCGCTGGTCTTCGTGATGACCTGCATCCCCCGGGTGCCCGTGCCGGTGACGGGCGGCTATGTCCATCTGGGGGACGGCGCGATCTTCCTTGCGGTGCTGCTGCTGGGCCCGCTGGGCATTCCGGCGGCGGCCATTGGTTCCGGCCTGTCCGACCTGCTGGGCGGATACATGGTCTATGTCCTGCCGACGATGCTCATCAAGGCGCTGGTGGCGCTGATCGCCTGGCGGATCTGGCGCGCGGACTCCTGGCTGCGCGCGGCAGCGGCGTTCATCCTGGCGGAGATCACGATGGCGGCAGGCTATTTCGCGCTGGAAGGGCTCGTGTATGGCACGGCGGCGGCCTGGGCTGCGCTGGTGCCTAATGTCATCCAGGGCGCGGCGGGCGTGGCGCTGGGGCTGGTCTGCCATGCGCTGTATCCGCGCCTGAAGCCGATGGTAAAATAAACTGGCGCATCCGCCGGGAAAAGGGCTTTTCATTCCGGCGCAAATGTGATACGATAAAACACGAAAAACGACATTTCCGGAGGAAAGCCCATGCTACGAAAGCTCAGCAAACATCTCTTCTGCCAGCCGCATATGGCGCGGCGGATCCCTGTACTGCTCATCAGCGTGATCATGATGGGCATGTGCGTCGCCTTTTTTGAGAAGCTGCAGGTCGGCACGGATCCCTGCACGGTCTTCAACCTGGCCGTGGCGCAGAATGTGCTCCACTGGCAGAACCTCGGCACCTGGCAGCTGCTGTTCAACCTTTTCCTGCTGGTGGTGATTCTCCTGATGAAGGAGGGCCGCTTCATCGGCCTGGGCTCCCTGGCGAACATGGTGCTGGTGGGCTATTCCCGCGATTTTTTCAAGCCCATTGTGGAAATGCTTCTCCCGGGGGATGCGCATTCCCTGCTGGTGCGCGGCGGCGTGTTCCTGCCCACGATGGTGCTCTTCCTGGTCTCGGTGGCCTTCTATATGGTGGTGGAACTTGGCACGGCGCCCTATGACGCGATCTCGCAGATCATCGCCGCGCGCCTGCCCAAGGTGCCTTTCTCCATCATCCGCATCGCGTTTGACATCGTGGTCACGGTGCTGGGCTTCCTCATGGGCGGACAGGTCGGTCTGTTCACCGTGGCGGCCTGCTTCTTCCTTGGTCCGGTCATCTCGGCCATCGCGGCGAAATTCCGCCCGTGGTTCAACTAAAGCACATTCTGCCCCCTGACGCCATGCCAGGGGGCAATATCAGCATGAAAGCAAACGATCGAAAGGGGAGGTGAGCGCCATGTCCGAGCAGTTTTCGCGCACGGAAGCGCTCCTGGGCGCGGCTGCGATGGAACGGCTGAAAGCAGCCCGCGTGGCGGTCTTCGGCGTGGGCGGCGTGGGTGGATACGTCTGCGAGGCGCTGGTGCGTTCCGGTGTCGGCACGCTGGATGTCTTCGATAAGGATGATGTGAGCGTCAGCAACCTGAACCGCCAGATCATCGCGCTGCAGTCCACCATCGGGCAGGAAAAGGTGAGTGTTATCGCCGCGCGCATGCGGGATATCAACCCCGATGTGGCGGTGAATGAGCACAAGATGTTCTACCTGCCGGAAAATGCGGATGAGATCGACCTGAGCGTCTATGACTATGTGGTGGATGCGGTGGACACGGTCGCGGCGAAGGTCGAATTGGCTGTCCGCTGCGAGGCTGGCGGCATTCCGCTCATCGCGGCGATGGGCGCGGGCAACAAGCTCGACCCGTCCAGGCTGCAGATCGCGGACATCTACAAGACCAGCGTCTGTCCGCTGGCGCGCGCCATGCGCACCACCCTGCGCAAGAAGGGTGTGAAGCATCTGACTGTGGCCTATTCCACGGAGGAACCGGTCGTTCCGCCGGAGGATGCGCCCTGTTTGTCCGCCGAAAACGGCCGGACGCCCCCTGGCTCCACCGCCTTTGTGCCAAGTGCGATGGGGCTGCTGATCGCAAGCCACGTCATCAGGGGACTTTCTCGCGTTTAACGCGGGGACTTTGTCCCGTTCTCGCGAGGGACTTCGTCCCATGTAGTGGGCGGAACTTCCATCCATTTCCCGCATGCAGCAAAGAAAAAAGGCCCCCTTTCGGGAGCCTTGATGCCGTCAATCCTGCTTGGACATATTGAGCACATCCTGAATGCTCAGGCTGGTCAGGTATTCGCGGATCACGCGATCGAGCCCCTCCCAGATGCCGATGGTGTCGCAGCCACCACAGCGTTCGCAGGCATTGGGGGTCTGATCCAGGCATGCGACGGGCCGCATGGAGCCTTCCGCCACCTCCAGCACGTCATACACGGTCAGGGTGGCCGGATCAGCCACGAGTCGGTATCCACCCTGATGGCCGCGCGTCCCCTGCAGCACGTCCGCACGGGACAATGCCAGGGCGATCTGCTCCAGGTACTTCTGGGAAACGTTCTGCCGCTCTGCAATTTCCTTGAGGGCCACGGCGCCATTGCCCTGATGGCGCGCCATATCCAGGATCATCCGCAGCGCATAGCGCCCCTTCGTGGAAATCTTCATTCGTATCATCTCCTTGCTCATGGTTAACAAAAATTATATCATATTATTGTTGTCATTTCAACCACTTCAGAGAATATTCATTGACGCCGGAGGAATATCATGGCCCGCACACTTTCGCCTGCAGCCCGGATGGAGCGCAGCATCCTCACCGACTTCCGCAAGACGCTGTGGAAGCCCTTCATCGCCGCCATCAAGCAGTATGACCTGATCCAGCCTGACGACCGCATCGCCGTGTGCATATCGGGCGGAAAGGACTCGATGCTGCTGGCGAAGCTCTTTCAGGTGCTGCACCGCCACACGGCCATCCCGTTCGAGGTGGAATTCATCGTCATGGATCCGGGGTACAACGCGGTCAACCGCCAGAAGATCATCGACAATGCGGCGCTGATGGAGATCCCGATCCGCATTTTCGATTCGGACATCTTCGATGCGGCCACCCAGGCGGAACGCAACCCCTGCTATCTCTGCGCGAGGATGCGCCGCGGCTTCCTCTATGACCGCGCGCAGGAGCTGGGCTGCAACAAGATCGCCCTGGGGCATCACTTCAACGATGTGGTGGAGACCACCATGATCGGCATGCTCTACGGCAGTCAGCTGCAGGCGATGCTGCCCAAGCTCCACAGCCGCAACTTCGCCGGGATGGAGCTGATCCGCCCGATGTATATGATCCACGAGGACGAGATCAAGGCCTGGTGCGCCGCCAATGACCTGACCTTCATCCAGTGCGCATGCCGATTTGTGGAGCAGCGCGATCACAGCACCGACGGCGTGGGGGATTCCAAGCGCCAGGAGATCAAGCTGCTGCTGCGCGAGCTGCGCAAGACCAATCCTGATGTGGAGAAGAGCATCTTCAACAGCATCCACACCGTGACGCTGGACACCTTCCCGGGCTGGAAGGTCCATGGCGAATCCCACAGCTATCTGGAGGAATACGACCGCTGGCCGGACACCTTTGCCGGTCTCCGGGGGACTTCGTCCATGACTAAATGAGGGACTTCGTTCCCTTCTGCGCGGAAGGCATCAAAAATTGCTGACTTATTCTCAATGTTTGCGAAATGATTGACGTTCCTTTTCAGGTCGGGTATACTCATGATATAGGTATTCCCGTTAACTTCATATCCTGAAAGGAGAAACGTTTCATGAAGAAGCTCATCATGCTCCTGCTGGCGCTGACGCTGTGTCTGCCCTTCGCCCTGGCGGAGGACGGCACGTTGGTCGCCGACTTTGAAAATGGCCAGACGGCGCCGTTCAGCCAGAGCGGCAGCTGCACCGTCGCCGTGACGGATGCCGTTGCCCATGGCGGCAGCAAGGCGCTGTCCGTCACCGGGCGCAGCGGCAACAACTGGGACGCTGCCGATCTGAAGAAGGATCAGGCCGGTTTCACCCTGGGCGACCAGGTGACCATCAATGCCTGGGTCTATGTGGACAGCGAGGAGGAAGGCACCTTCGTCATCGCCAAGTCCGGCGCGGACTACGGCTGGCTGGCCAATGCCACCATCCCCGGCAAGACCTGGACGGAATTCACCGCCACCTTCACCCTGGCGGACGATGTGGACATCCGTTTCCAGAACTATGGCGAGAACTGGAACAGCGTTGATTTCTACATCGACGATGTGACTGTGACCGTGGCGGCCCCTGTGGAAGCCGCTGACGTGGAAATGACCGCCATTGCCTTCGACTTCGAGGCCGGTCTGCCTGCGAACTTCACCCTGTCCGGCTCCACCAAGCCCACCACGTCCGAGACCGTCGCGCACACCGGCGCTGCATCCCTGTATGTGACCGGCCGCAGCGGCAACAACTGGGATGCTGTGGATCTCCTGGCGGACTCCCTGGGCATCGGCATGAATGTGCCCTGCAAGATCACCGCGTGGGTGTATGTGGACAGCGAGGAGGAAGGCACCTTCCGCATCGCCAAGGCTGGCGGCGATTACGGCACGCTGGGCAAGGCGACCTTCGCTGGCCGCACCTGGACGGAGATCACCGCGGAATTCAACCTGGATCAGCCGGTGGATATCCGCTTCCAGAATGAAAGCGAAAACTGGAACAATGCCGAATTCTACATCGACGATGTGGTGGTGGAAGTCGGCCAGGCGGAAGAGACGGAAGAATCCACCGAGCCGCCCATCGACTACGTTTCTGACTTCTCCGAAGGCGAGGACGGCTGGTATGCCCGTTCCGGCGGCAGCGCGTCCGTCTATGTGACGGATGAGCAGGGCCTGATGATCGTCGGCCGTACCTCCACCTGGAATTCTCCCGGCCGCGACTTCGCCCTTGTCCCCGGCAAGACCTACAACATTTCTGTCCTGGTCAAGCAGGATCAGACCGATTCCACCGGCTTCATCCTGTCCATCGCCCATACTCGCGATGAGGCGGAATCCTACGAGAACCTCGGCACCTGCACCGCCAAGAAGGGCGAGTGGACGCTCATCCAGGCCACCTATGTGGCAGGCCGCTATGACAAGTTCGTCCTGTATGTGGAGGGCGGCGCGGCGGATACCGAGTTCCAGATCAAGGAATTCAAGTGCGCGGAGAAGATCAGCACTTACGGCAAGGCCGGCATCCCCAGCCTGAAGGAGGTCTATGCGGATCAGTTCGTCGTTGGCACCGCAGTCGTGGGCAGCGAAGTGCTGGACGAGGAGCGCATGAAGTTCTACAAGAGCCAGTTCGGCCTGTTCACCGCCGGCAACGAGATGAAGCCTGATTCCCTGCTGGATATGGCTGAGACTCGCAGGCAGGTGCGCCAGACCGGCGACCAGACCATCGTGTGCGTCAAGTTTGACAACTGCATCCCCCTGTTGGACTGGGCGAAGGCCAACGACATCCCCGTGCATGGCCATACCCTGGTGTGGCACAGCCAGATCCCGACCGCGTTCTTCTATGAGGACTACGCCACCCATAAGCCTATGGCCTCCCGCGAGATCATGCTTGCCCGTATGGAGAGCTACATCAAGCAGGTGCTGACCTGGACGAACGAGAACTATCCCGGCGTCATCGTCTCCTGGGACGTGGTGAACGAGGCTGTGGCTGATGGCTCCAGCAAGCTGCGCGATTCCCTGTGGACGCAGACCGTCGGCGAGGATTTCGTCAACCGCGCCTTTGAGTACGCCCGCAAGTACGCCGCGGAAGGCACCCTGCTGTTCTACAACGACTACAACACCCATGAGACTCCCAAGCAGCTGGGCATCATGCATCTGCTGGACAGCCTGATCGAGGATGGCACCATCGACGGCTATGGCTTCCAGAGCCACTACAGCGTTGGCTATCCGACACTGGACCGCATCCAGATTGCCTGGACGAATATCGCCTCCAAGAAGCTCAAGGACGGCACGCCCCTGAAGATTCGCGTGTCCGAACTGGATGTGGGCATCAGCGAGAACACCGACGAGATGCTGGAGCGTCAGGCGCGCTACTACAGCAACCTGTTCAACCTGTACAAGCAGTATGCCGGTCAGCTGATCGCCGTGCAGGTCTGGGGCACTGTGGATGACCTGAGCTGGCGCGTGACCGAGTATCCGCTGCTGTTCGACGCCAAGGCCCAGCCCAAGCCCGCGTTCTACGCCATCGCGGAGTGATCCCACCGCCCCTTGCGGCATGCCAACAAAAAACGCCCCATCTGCCTTCGCGGCGGATGGGGTGTTTTCATATGGGGACTTCGTCCCGTTTATTAACTTCGTCCCGTTTATTAACTTCGTCCCCTATATCGGCTTCATCCCGGTGGAATGCGGAAAGGCCGCCGGTACGAAGCCTCCGCGCGAAAGCGGCCTTGTGCTGGACTGCTTTACGCCGCCCAAACGAGGCGAAGCCTCCGCGCGATTCATTCCGCCGCTCCGCTGTACAGGGCGTCCAGCAGGGCATCGATGTTCTCCTGGGAATACTCGATCTCGGCGGAGTACATCCGGGCCAGCTCGATGCAATCGTCCGGCGTAGGGGCGGGGAGGGACGCGCACAGGGCGGACAGCATCTGCGTGGAGAGCACACAGAACGCAACACGGCCGGGGAGGTCCTCATCCTCCAGCGCACCGGGCAGATGCCGGTAGAGCAGATACACCGCGAACCGCGTCAGCATGGGCGCAAGGTCGGCGCGGAAGGGCGCATCGGGGTCGAAGCGATCCAGCACATCGTCCCAGTGGGGATCGAGCCGCTCCAGCTGGCGGTATTCCGCCACCCAGTCCAGATCGGGCAGGGGGAAGTCCACCGCGCCCAGCAGATCGTCCAGCCGTTCTGCCAGGGGACGCGTTTCATCCTGCATGCGGTCGATCAGTGCAGCACGCAGGGTCAGCAGGGCATTTTCCTCCGCCGTGAGGGGCTCGGATGCACCATCCTCCTCCAGACGAACGAGGCGCATGGGCTCCTTGGCGGTGAGGACAAGGAGCGCGGCGGCCTCGCAGCACAGCCCCAGACCGATCTCCATGCGGTCGGTGAAGGCGTTGCGAAAGCGCGGATGGTCAGCGCAGATCTGGCAGAGGGCTTCCTCGCCCTGAGCCGTGATCAGGTCGCACAGACCGGAGGCATTCAGCATCGGGCAGCGTTCGTCGGCGTCCAGGCGGAAAAAGGCGCCGTCCTCGCCATCCTCGATGGCGGCATTCAGCCGCTGGCCAAAGGCGCCAGGGATGCTGCGGTATCGCGCGCGCGCTTTGGGGTCGATGTCGATCTCCCAGCCGATGCAGCAGGAATGGCGGCAGCGATCCGCGATACAGCGGAAATCCGGATAATAGTGGGGCGCGATCAGCTTCATACCATCGCCTCCAGCAGGGACGCGGCAAAGGCTCGCACCGCCGCATCCTGTGATGCCTCCCACAGGCGGAAGGTCATGTGCGCCGCGCCGTCCTGCATCCACAGCAGGCACAGGCGCTGGCAACGCTCCGTGTTGTCGATCATCTGCACGGCGGGGGCAATGGCATCCACCGCCTCGCAATGCGCCGTCTGAAGCAGGGGATGCCACACGGGCGTGGTGTATTCCTCCTGCACGAAGCGGCTGAGCCACGGATGCGCCGCATCCACGCACAGCCCCAGCGTGCCGACGGGGACGGGCTTGCCCATGCTCTCCGAGATGGAGCGGAACATGGGGTAGCACCAGAAGTCGCTGGCATAGGCAGCAGGCAGCTTGCCCTCCGCCGCCGGGATGACGATGGCCGGCACGGCGGATGCTTTCACCGCGTCGATGCTGTCCACGAAGGCCACGCGTTTTTCGCCCATGCGCATGCCTTCACGCGTGATCTCGACTTCATAATGAGGGAACAACCACAGCGGATAGTGGTTGACCGTGCCGTCCTCCAGCGTCAGACGGACGCACAGGCGGCGCGGCTGGGCGGCGGATACATGGCCCAGGCGGACTTCGATGGGCGCGGACAGACGCTTCCCGGTGGGCTGCACAGGAACAGTCGCGTCCGCCAGGCAGACATCGCCCTCCAGCAGCTCGCAGCGGACGGACGTGTGCTGCCTGCGCGGATCGCATTCGCTGACCTGCACGGCAAAGCGAAGTTCCTCCCCATCCGTCAGCACAAAGCGGTCGAACAGCCCCAGCACCACAGTCGAAGCACAGAATTCCCGCCAGCCTTCGGGCGTGATCAGCCCCTTCGACGTCATGAAGGCATTCAGCACCCCCACCAGCGCAGTCCCCTGACCGGTGAAGTCCTGCAGATCCAGCAGCTGGAAGCCGCTCAGCTCCGAGGAGCGCAGGGCCGTTTCGATCTCCCTGCGGTAGCAGTCCACCGCCAGCTGTCCGGCGCAGCGGAAGAACCGCGCATGATCCGGCCACAGCCCCGCATTTTGCAGCCGCTCGCGGAAGACTTCGAAATTCCGCGCCTTGAGCGGCCCTGTATAGCGGCTGATCTCCTCAAAATCCGGGTAGAATTCATATTGGCCGACCTCGTGGCTGATGACGGGGACATCCGGGATGAAGGCCTGCCCCTCTTCGGCCTCGACCTCCTTCACGCCCGTGCCGTACTGGATCTGGATGGTGCCGGCACGATCCTGCGCCTGCGTCATCTGCCGGGGGACGATCATGCGGTCGTAGTTCGACACGGATTCCGGCGCGGTGGTCTGGACGATGCCCTGGGGCGCATCGCACATGGCATAGCTGCCGCGGATGAGCCGCGCGCCCGACAGGCGCACGCCCACAAAGACATCCTCCTGGGAGAGCACCTCCGGCACCCACTGGAAATTGTTCGCGCCGGAAATGTAGAGCTTGTCCGGGTCAAAGGCGCGGTAATCCGCCAGCATGGCATTGAGGGCCTGCTTGCTGCCCCAGAGCTCATTGCCCATGGACAGGAACACAAAGGACGGGTGATGGCCGAATTCCGTCAGGCTGCGGAAGCCTTCCGCGATCAGGAAGGCACGCTCCTTCGCGTCGTAGCCCTCCTCGCCCTCCACGGTGATCGTCCCCCAGAAGGGCAGCTCCGGGGACATGACGATGCCCAGTTCGTCTGCCGCGGTGAAGGCCGCATCCGGCGGACAGCAGGTGTGGAAACGGTAATGGTTCACGCCGTAGTCCTTGGCGGTCCGGAGCACCTTTCGCCAGCTTTCCACATCCGTGGGCGCATAGCCCGTCAGGGGGAAGATCAGCCCGTCGTGCTTGCCGCGCAGGAAGACCTCCCGTCCGTTGCACAGGAGCGTCCGCCCCTGCCCCTCAAATTTGCGCAGGCCAAAGGTTGTTTCGTAGACATCGCCATCCACGTCGATGGTCAGGGCATGGAGGTTCGGGGCAAACTCATCCCAGAGGGCTTCCGCGCCCGTCAGCGGCAGCACGCCGTCCAGCCGGTCATCGCAGATCGGCACGAGTTGCTCCATCTGTCCGGGCAGCGCCACGGATGCAAAGCCGCTGTGCTGTCCCTGCACCTCCGCGCAGAGATGCAGCCGTCCGCCGGGCAGATCCGCCATGACGCGGATGCCGCTGACGAGCACCCGGGCGATGCTCAGGCTGATCTCGCCCGTGATGCCGTTCCAGTTGCTCTGGGTGTCCGGGCTGGTCATGTGACCGCCGCGGGTGGGGTAATCGGTGTTGTCCACGCGGATGACGAGGGTATGCGTGCCGGCGGACATCTCCGGCAGCAGATAGCGATGGGGCGTGCAGAGGCTCTTCTGATGCCCGATCTCGCGGCCATCCAGATACACGGTGGTCTTGCGGGTGCGCTCCAGGGTGAGCAGCACCTGCTGCCCCTGCCAGTCCGCCTGCGCCTCGATGGTGCGCATGAACCACGCATAGCCCTCGAATTTGTGCGCATCGGTGAGAAAATAGGTCTCCCGCGCAGGATTCTCCGCCCCCAGGGACGCAGCGGAGGTCGTGCCGGGCAGGGTCATTTCATCGGGGTATGTTTGCGGCAGCGCGGGATGCTTGTCCGCATCCAGACAGACGCGCCACGCGCCGGACAGATCGAGCTTGTGCATGGTCAGTTCTCCTCCACAATGCAGATGAATTCCCAATCCCGGCTCCAGCGGGTCAGGGGAACGGGGCTGCCCACCGCCATATGGCCGATGATGCCTTCCCCGATGGATTCAGCAGGGGTCTGGGTACACATGCGGACAGCCTCCGCAGGTGCGATCCCGAAGCGATGGATCAGATGGTGCAGCGCCCGGGGCATCGTCAGCACCGAACCGGCCAGCGTGCCGTCATGCAGGCGCGCCTGACCGTCCTTCACCGTGACGGGCTGACCGCCCAGGCTGTATTCGCCATCGGGCATGCCGGCTGCCTCCATGGCGTCGGTGATGGCCACGGCGTGTTCCGCTCCCTTGGCGCGGCACAGCAGGCGCACGATGTCCCCGTGTAGGTGGATGCCGTCCGCGATGAACTCCGCATACAGCCGGTCATCCGTCAGCGCCGCACCCGTCAGCCCCGGCGCACGGTGATGCAGGGGCGGCTGGGCGTTGAAGGTGTGGGTCACATGGGTCGCGCCCAGGTCAGCGGCGTGATGCGCCTGCTCCGCGGTGGCGGCGCTGTGCCCCAGGGAAATGACGATGCCCGCCTCTGCCGCGCGGCGGATGAATTCGTCCGCACCGGGCAATTCGGGGGCAAGGGTCAGCATCCGCACGGCGGACACATTCCCGCCCGTCATGGCGAGGAAAGTCTGCCAGTCCGGCGGACAGAGGCAGTCCGGCCGCTGGGCGCCTGCCTTTTCCGGGCTGAGGAAGGGCGCCTCCAGATGCGCACCCAGCACCTGCGCGGCATGATCCTCCGGATGCGCCATCACTGCGCGGATGCCCGCCACGGCGCGCGCAGTGTCCTCCGGCGATGCGCTCATGGTCGTGGGCAGGAAGGCCGCCACGCCCGATGCATACAAGGCGCGGCTCATATCGCGCACGGCTGCTTCGCCCTGCATGGTATCCTGTCCGCGGTAGGCATGGATGTGGACATCCACAAAGCCGGGCAGCAGATGATCGCTGTCCAGGTCGCAAACCTGTTCCTCCGCCATGGGGGAAAGCGCCGGCGCGATCTCCGCGATGCGCCCCGACGCGATCCGCACACACATTCCCGGAACGAATCGCCCGTCCAGCAGCAGGGTCGCATTGACAAGCAGCATATTTTTTCCTCCACCTTTTGTGATTCTTACAACATTATAAGGCGAATCAGGCTTTTTTTCAATGAAGTTTCTGATTCTGTTCATATTCGGTTGAAAATTCTCAATTATACTTTATCCTTGATTAAGGATCATAGTCCGGGGAAAGCCCGGATGGAAAGAAGGAACTCTATGTGGACTCGCATTAAAATGGCGCTGGCTCGCTTCATGCAGGGGCGCAACGGTGTGGACAACCTTGGCTATCATGCCCTGTGGGCAGGTCTGATCCTTGTGCTGGTGAACAGCTTCATCGGCTCGCTCCTTTTGAGCCTGGTGGGCAATGCGCTGTATATCTATGCTATCTTCCGCATGCTCAGCCGGAATGTGCAGAAGCGTCAGGCGGAAAACAGCCGCTATGTGCATTTCACCGAGAATTGGCAGAAGGAAGTGAAGCAGTTCTTCCTGCGCGTGCGCGGCACGAAGGAATACAAGTATTTCCGTTGCCCCGCCTGCAAGAACCGCCTGCGCCTGCGCCGTGGCTGCGGAGAGCGTCACATCACCTGTCCCGTGTGCAAGCACCAGTTCGATCAGAGGGCGTGAGAAGATGTTCGGATATGTCAGACCCAACCTGAATGATCTCCCCGAAAAGGAGCAGCAGCGGTACCGTGCGCACTACTGCGGCCTCTGCCACGCCCTGGGCGAAAAGTACGGCCATGCCGCGCGTATGGCACTCACCTTTGACCTGACCTACCTGGCCATCTTCCTGGGCTCCCTGTATGAGCCGGAGGAAAGCAGCGGCGAGGGCAAATGCGTCCCCCATCCGGTGAAGCAGCATCAGTGGACGCGCACCGCCGCCACGGACTACGCTGCGGACATGACCATCGCCCTGACGTACCACAAGTGCCTGGACGACTGGCAGGATGACCGCAACCTGGCGGCCAAGGGCTGCGCGGCATGGCTGAAGAAGGCCTACACGCAGGTGAAGGCGGCCTACCCCCGCCAGTGCGAGGCCATCGAGAAGGGGCTGCGCGACCTGAGCGAGGCGGAAAAACGCCGCGATCCCTCGCCGGATGCCGCTGCGAAGTGCTTCGGCCAGCTCATGTCCGAGGTGTTCGTCATGCAGGAGGACTACTGGGCCAACGCCCTGCGCGCCTTCGGGTATTCGCTGGGACGCTACATCTACATGCTGGATGCGGTGTGCGATTCCGCCAAGGACGAAAAGCGCGGAGGGTACAATCCGGTGCTGCTGATGGACAAAAAGCCGGAGGACATGCGCGACAGCCTCGAAATGCTCCTGGGCGACGCATCCGCCGCCTTTGAGAAGCTGCCCATGGTGCAGGATGAAACCATCCTGCGCAACGTCCTCTATTCCGGCGTATGGCAGGGCTATAATGAGTACCTGCACAGGAAGGATAAAATGCTGAAGAAAGAAAGCGAGGTGGACGGCGATGGTGAGTAACCCCCATCAGCTGCTGGGTGTATCGGAAAACGCCACGCAGGAGGAGATCAAGCGCGCCTACCGCCGCAAGGCCAAGGAATGCCACCCTGACCTTCACCCCAACGACCCCGAAGCCGCCCGCAAGATGAACGAGCTGAACGAGGCATACGACATGCTGATGAATCCGGAGAAATACCAGAAGCGTCAGCAGCAGCAGAACCCCTATGGGCAGAGCAGCTATGGGCAGAGCCAGCAGAGCAACCCCTATGGGCAGCGCCAGCAGTATGGCGGCGGCTACGGCGGATACGGCGGCCAGGGCGGATACAGCCGCGGCGGCTGGCAGAGCGACTTCGGCGGATTCGGCTTTGAGGATCTGTTCGGATTTGGCGGATACCAGTCCGCACAGGTGCCTCCTCCCTCTGAGCAGCCCGGCGACTCCGAACTCGTTCGCCAGGCCATCCGCGATATGCAGCAGCGTGCCTATCATTCCGCCATCCTCCACCTGCAGAATGTGGTCAGCGCACAGCGCAACGCCCGCTGGTATTATCTCTCCGGCGTGGCGAACCATGGCGCAGGCAACACCATCCAGGCGGTGGAGCACATGACCCGCGCCTGCCAGATGGATCCGAACAACCAGGTCTACACCGCGCTGCTGCGCCAGTACCGCCAGTCCGGCCAGACCTATCAGCAGAACGCCGGCGGACACAGCACTTCTTTCTTCGACCCCACAAGGCTGTGCTACCTCTGCTGCATGATGCAGCTGTGCTGCCCCTACTCCAGGTTCATCTGCTGCTGAGGCATTCCGTCCCCTGCTGCGTTGGGAAAACCTGAGCAGCACCGTTCTCCGTGCGCAGTAACGAAATCCCTGATCCATCATGCATGATACACCATTACAAATCTATATAGTCGAGGGTTACATTATGGGTAAAGTCATCGGTATCGATCTTGGCACCACCAACAGCTGCGTCGCCGTCGTGGAGGGCGGCGTGGCCACCATCATCCCTAATGACAAGGGCGAACGCACGACCCCGTCCGTCGTGGCATTCACGGACAGCGGCGAACGCCTCGTCGGCACCGCTGCGCGTCGGCAGGCTGCTGTGAATGCAGGCCGCACTGTGTCCTCCATCAAGCGCCATATGGGCACGGATTGGCAGAAGGAGCTGGGTGGAAAGCGCTATAATCCGCAGGAGATCAGCGCGATGATCCTCCGCAAGCTGCGCGAGGATGCCGAAAACTACCTGGGCGAGAAGGTCACGGACGCAGTCATTACCGTCCCGGCCTATTTCAATGACATCCAGCGCCAGGCCACCAAGGACGCCGGACGCATCGCCGGACTGAATGTTCGCCGCATCATCAACGAGCCCACCAGCGCGGCCCTGGCCTATGGCCTGAACAACGGCGCGGCGCAGAAGATCATGGTCTATGACCTGGGCGGCGGCACGTTTGACGTGTCCATCATCGAGATCGGCGACGGCGTGATCGAGGTGCTGGCCACCTGCGGCGACAATCACCTGGGAGGCGACGATTTCGATGAGCGCATCGTCCAGTGGATGTGCGGCGAATTCATGAAGACCACCCGCGGTGACCTGACGAAGGATGCTGCGGCCATGGTGCGCGTCCGCGAAGCCGCCGAGCAGGCCAAGAAGGAGCTGTCCTCTGGTGAAATGGCGAACATCTCCCTGCCCTTCATCATGCAGGTGAACGGTCAGCCCGCCCATCTGGACATGACGCTGACCCGCGCCAAGTTCAACGAGCTGACCCGTGATCTGGTGGATCGCACGGAAGGCCCCGTCCGCACGGCGCTGAACGACGCGGGCATTGCGGCCTCCGAGCTGGGCCGCGTGCTGCTGGTGGGTGGCTCGACGCGCATCCCCGCCGTGCAGCAGAAGGTGCAGGCCCTCACCGGCAAGGTGCCTTCCAAGAACATCAACCCCGATGAATGCGTGGCGCAGGGCGCGGCCATCCAGGGTGACACCCTCGGCAGCGACAACACCTCCCTGACTCAGTCCACAGGCATCCTCCTGCTGGACGTCACCCCCCTGTCCCTGGCGATTGAAACGGTCGGCGGTGTCGCCACCCGCGTCGTGGAGCGCAATTCCACCCTGCCCGTGCATTATTCCCAGGTGTTCACCACCGCCGGCATGTTCCAGGGCAGCGTCGAGATCCATGTCCTTCAGGGTGAACGCCCCATGGCCAAGGACAACAAGACCATCGGCAAATTCAAGCTCAAGGGCATCCGCAAGGCCATGGCAGGCGTGCCGAAGATCGAGGTCACCTTCGATATCGACGTCAACGGCATCCTCACCGTTTCCGCCCGCGATCAGGATACCGGCGCGGCGCAGTCCATCACCATCACGGCGAACGAGAAGATGTCCGAGGCGGAGATCCAGCAGGCCATCCGCGATGCCGAGCAGTATGCCGCACAGGATGGTTTCCGCCGCGACCTGATGCAGGCCCTCAACGAAGCGCAGATGCTCTGCAATCAGGTGAGCGCCGCGATGAGCAAGGCCGGCAAGCAGCTGGACAAGGAAGAAAAGAAGCGCGTCAAGGATGACGAGGCCGCCCTGCGCAAGCTGGTCTCCCGCGCCAAGCCGGACAAGATGAACGAGGCCGATCTGGCGGACATCAAGGCTGCCATGGAGGTGCTGCGCTCCAGCAGCATCCATGTGATCCAGCTGGCGGAGAATATGGGCGACGGCAAGTAAGGCGACGCCCTCTTACATCAAGATAAGGAATTGATACGACAATGAATATGCTGATCTCATTCATCGTCTGCGTGTTCGCAGGTCTGGGTGCAGGTCTTGGCACGGGCTTCGCGGGCATGAGTGCCGCGGCGGTCATTTCGCCCATGCTGGTGACCTTCCTGGATATGGATCCCTATGCGGCGGTGGGTATCGCCCTGGCTAGCGACGTGCTCGCCAGTGCCGTTTCCGCCTGGACATACCACAAGAACGGCAACCTCGACATCAAAAACGGCCTGACCATGATGGTGACGGTGCTGCTGTTCACCGTGGTGGGCAGCTGGGTCTCCAGCCTGTTGCCGTCCTCGACGATGGGCAATTTCTCCGTGTTCATGACCATGATCCTGGGCATCAAGTTCATCGTGAAGCCGGTCATGACCACCAAGGAGGCCATGGCGCAGGTGGACGCAAAGACCCGCATGATGCAGAGCATCGGCTGCGGCGCGATCATCGGCTTCATCTGCGGCTTTGTGGGCGCAGGCGGCGGCATGATGATGCTGCTCATCCTGACCAGCGTCATGGGCTACGAGCTGAAAACTGCTGTCGGCACGAGCGTGTTCATCATGGCCTTCACCGCGCTGACGGGTGCTGTCAGCCACTTCGCCATCGGCGGCGCGCCGGACTGGTGGGTGATGCTCTGGTGCGTGGTATGGACACTGACGTTCGCGCAGGTCGCGGCGAAGTTCGCCAACAAGGCCAAGCCGGAGACCCTCAACCGGGCCACGGGCATCGTGCTGGTGGTGCTGGGCGTGGTCATCCTCGGCGTGAACTTTTTCAGCTAAGTCGGAAAATACACAAAAAAATGGCTCTCCGGTGCAAGCCGGAGAGCCATTGCTTTTTATCGGAGGCCGGATTACAGCAGCTTCTTGTACAGCTCCTTGATCTCTTCCACAGAGGTGTCGCGGGGGTTGCCGGGACGGCAGGCGTCCGCATAGGCGGATTCAGCCAGGAAGTCCAGATCAGCGGGGTTCACGATATCCTTCAGGTCAGCGGGGATGCCCACATCCATGGACAGCTGCTTCACCGCGTCGCAGGCGGCCTTGCGGTACTCCTCGACGGTCATGTTCTCCACGCCCTGCACGCCCATGGCGATGGCGATGTACTTATACTTGTCGCCGGTCACGGGGGCGTTGTATTCCATCACGGTGGGCAGGAGGATGGCATTGGCGACGCCGTGGGGGGTGTCATACACAGCGCCCAGGCAGTGCGCCATGGAGTGGACGATGCCCAGACCCACATTGGAGAAGCCCATGCCGGCCACATACTGGCCCAGCGCCATGCCGTCGAAGCCCTCGGCCTTGCCCGCCGCAGCGTCACGCAGGGACTTGGCGATGATTTCGATGGCCTTGAGGTGGAACATGTCGGTCATTTCCCAGGCGCCCTTGGTGATGTAGCCCTCGATGG
>CAZIUA010000032.1:0-27394 GCA_964542315.1 uncultured Faecalibacterium sp.
ACAAGGTCATCATCCTCTCCGATGCCGACCAGGACGGTGCGCATATCCGCGCCATCCTGCTGACCTTCTTCTTCCGCTATATGAAGGATCTGGTCACCAACGGCCATGTCTACATCGGCATGCCCCCGCTGTACAAGGTGCAGAAGGGCTCCAAGGTGATGTACGCCTATGATGACAAGGAGCTGCAAAAGTGCATCAAGGCCGCCGGCAAGGGCTACACGCTCCAGCGCTATAAGGGCCTTGGCGAAATGAATCCCGAACAGCTCTGGGCCACGACCATGGATCCAGAACAGCGCAAGCTGATGCAGGTCACCATCGAGGATGCCGCCCTGGCGGATCGCCGCATCACCATCCTCATGGGCGACAAGGTCGAGCCCCGCCGCGACTATATCACCGAGCATGCGGACTTCAACAAGCCCGACAATTTCGAAGTGCCCATCCACCAGCAGGAAGGAGGCGTGTAAGGCATGGCGAAGAAAAAGACCAGCGACAACCGGCCCATCCCCAAGGATGACCCGTCCCGCATCCTCCAGACCTCTGTGGAGGACGTGATGCACAACTCGATGATCCCCTATGCCGAGCACGTCATCCTGGAGCGCGCCCTTCCCCGCGTGGAGGACGGCCTCAAGCCCGTGCAGCGCCGCATCCTCTACACCATGATGGAACTCGGCACCACGCCGGATAAGCCGCACCGCAAGTGCGCCCGTATCGTGGGCGACTGTCTGGGTAAGTATCATCCCCATGGCGATTCCTCCGTGTATGATGCGCTGGTGCGCATGGCGCAGGATTTCTCCATGCGCGGCCCGATGGTGGACGGCCACGGCAACTTCGGCTCCATCGACGGCGACGGCGCGGCGGCCATGCGTTACACCGAGGCGCGTATGGCGCCCCTGGCCATGCTCATGCTCCGTGATATCGAGAAGGACACCGTGCCCTTCCGCCTGAATTTCGATGACACGCTGAAGGAGCCGGACATGCTGCCCGCGCGCTTCCCCAATCTGCTGGTGAATGGCGCGACCGGCATCGCCGTCGGCCTGGCGACGAACATCCCGCCCCACAACCTGGGCGAGAGCATCCGCGCCGTCATCGCGCAGATCGAAAACCCCAACATCAGCCTGGATGAGCTGATGAAGATCATCCCCGGCCCGGATTTCCCCACCGGCGGCGTGCTGGTGAAGAACGATGAGATCCGCAAGGGCTATGAGACCGGCCGCAGCAAGCTCTCCGTCCGCGCGCGCGTGGAGATCGAGGAGGGCATGGCCGGCCGCCAGCTCATCGTCATCCACGAGATCCCCTACGCGGTCAACAAGGCCGCCATGCTGGAGAAGATCCTCAAGCTCAGCGAGGAAAAGAAGGCGCAGCTGGGCTGCATTTACGACATCCGCGATGAGTCCGACCGCAACGGCATGCGCGCCGTGATCGAACTGAAGAAGGATGCCGATGTGCAGAAGGTGCTGAACTTCCTGTACAAGTATTCCGACCTGCAGGTGACCTTTGGCGTGAACATGGTCGCCATCGCGGAGGGCAAGCCCGTCCAGATGGGCCTCAAGACCATGATCGGCCACTTCATCCGCCACCAGAAGGAGGTCGTCACCCGCCGCACCGAATACGACCTGAAGCATGCCCGCGCCCGCGCCCACATCCTGCAGGGCCTGATGATCGCCGTGGACAACCTGGACGAGGTGATCGCGCTCATCCGCAGCTCCAAGAATCCCAAGGAGGCCAAGGAGAAGCTGATGGCGCGCTTCGAACTGACGGAGGTGCAGGCGCAGGCCATCCTCGATATGCGCCTGCAGCGCCTGACCAACCTCGAGATCGTCGCCCTGCGCAAGGAATATGAGGACATTTTGAAGCTCATAGACAAGCTCGAGGGCATCCTGGGGAGCGAGAAGAAGCTGCTCAATGTCATCAAGAAGGAATTGCAGGAGATCGCGTACGAATACGCCGACGAACGCCGCACTACCATCGAGGCGGCGGACGACATCCCTGCGGAAACCTTCACAGAGGTCATCGCGCCCGAGGAGACCATCGTCGCCTACACCCGCGCAGGCTTCCTCAAGCGCATGCGCCCCGATGTCTACCGCAAGAATCCCCTTCCGCCCCGCGAGGAGAGCGAAATGGATTCCGCGGAATTCCTCTTTATGTCCCGCACGGACGAAACGCTGCTCATCTTCACCAACCACGGCAACTGTTATCCGCTGAACGTCAATGCGCTCAACGAGTGCAAGCCCAAGGACCGCGGCCAGCTGCTCTCCGGCGTGCTGGTGGGCCTGGAGGACGGCGAGACCGCCCTGTGGATCTCCTGCCTGCGCCGCGCGGAGATCGGCCATATGCCGGACTTCCTCTTTGTGACCAAACAGGGCATGATCAAGCGCACCGCCGCTGCAGATTACGACGTGCGCAGCAAGAAATTCGCCGCGGTGAACATCAAGAAGGACGATGCGCTGCTGGCTGTCTTCCCGGCCGCCACGCGTGACGATCTGCTCATGTTCTCCCGCGCGGGACAGTGCATCCGCTTTGCGCTGGAGACCATTCCCACCCAGGGGCGCGCGTCCGCCGGTGTGAAGTGCATGCAGGTCGAAGTGGATGACGAGGTGATCTGGGTCGGACAGATCGGCGAAACGGAGCAGATGGTGCTCTTCTCCGAGCGCGGCTATGCCAAGCGCCTGCTCGCGGTGGACTTTGAGCGGCAGAACCGCAACGGCAAGGGCGTGAAGTCCTTCTACTTTAACAAGAATGGCTCCAACGGCAGGTATCTGGCGGGCATCGTCAAGTGTGAGAAGCGCCCGTGCGACCTGCTCATCCGCCAAAAGCAATCCCCGGTGACCCGTCTGGGCAAGGACACCATCCTCCTCCAGGGCAAGCAGGATCGCGGCAACCCCTGTGTCATGGCCATCCTGGATGATGTGGTGACCAGCGTGGTTGCGCTGGATGCGGACGACGCAGAATAAGCGCGTTCCCCTTGTCAGCCCCGGAAAAACGTGTTATCATAGTGCCCAGCGAAAGGTGGTGTGCGGATGAACCGCAACGAATTTTTCCAAACCCTGGCGATCACGGCCCTTCAGTTCCGGCTGACCGGCGCGATGATCGAGATCTGCACAGATGATATCGACGATATTCATGTGATGGTGTCCGGCGCAACGGCCGATGTGGAAGCCCTTCGCATCGAGGAGACCCAGGGCGCACTGACGCTGGAGCAGCCCGTGACCGCGCTGGCGAAGTCCGCCGCGGCGGACAGCAACTGGATGCAGATCGCCATCCGTCTGCCCCGCAGCTGGAAGGGCGCCATCAACGGACGCACCGTGTCCGGCTGGATCACCCTGCGCGGCCTGACCGGTACCGACCTGTCGGTGGACAGCGTCAACGGCCTGATCACCGGGCAGGGGCTGGACTTCATCACCGTCAGAACGCACAACGTGAGCGGCGATATCAAGCTCAGCGACCTGCACTGCGACCACTGCGGCCTGTTCTCCACCAACGGTGTCATGACCGTGCAGCACACGAGCCTGCACAGCTGCACCGTCAACACCGTGTCCGGCCTGGTCACGCTGGAATTCACCGAGCCCTTTGAGGAGCTGACGCTGAATTCCGTCTCCGGCGGCCTGTATGTCGATGCGCCCATCACCGAGTGCGATGCGGTGCTGCGCAGCATGTCCGGCCGTATCCGCACGGGCGGTGTGTCCATCAAGGAGGGCGCGCCCAAGCTCCGCGCTAACACCGTGTCCGGCAATCTGGACATTTCCTGCACCCTTGAATGACCTGATCCACAGATCACCCGATCATGATGAATTATTGAGGAGGAATTTCCCATGGCACGACAGAATTTCGGCGGTTTCGGCGGCGGTAACATGCAGCAGCTGATGCGCCAGGCCCAGAAGATGCAGCAGATGATGACCGACACCCAGGAGAAGCTGGACGCCCAGGAGTACGAGGCGACCTCCGGTGGCGGCATGGTGTCCGTGAAGGTCAGCGGCAAGCGTGAGCTGCTCAGCATCACCATCGATCCCCAGGTCGTTGATCCCGAGGACGTGGAGATGCTGCAGGATCTGGTCATGGCCGCTGTGAACGAAGCGCTGCGCAAGGGCGAGGAAGCCCGTGAGGCCGCGATGAACAAGATGGCGCCCGGCATGGGCGGTATGGGCGGCATGTTCTGATGGCCGGTCAGATCGAACCCATCCAGCGGATGGTATCGGAGCTGGCGCGCCTTCCCGGCATCGGCCAGAAGACCGCACAGCGCCTGGCCTACCACATCGTCGGGCTTCCCCTGGAGGAAGTCCACGCCCTCGCGGCGGCGCTCTGGCAGGGGCGCAAGGCCATCCGCTATTGCGAACGCTGCGGCAATTTCTCCGCGGCGGAATTGTGCAATGTCTGCGAGGATGAGCGCCGCGCCAACGGGCAAATCTGCGTCGTGCGCGATCCGCGCGACGTCGCCGCGATGGAGCGGATGCACGATTACCACGGGCTGTACCATGTGCTCCATGGTACGCTGTCCCCCATGGACGGCGTCGGCCCGGAGGACATCCGCATCAAGGAACTGATCGCGCGTCTGGGGTTGGAAACCGTCAACGAGGTCATTCTGGCCACCAATCCCGACATCGAAGGCGAGGCCACGGCCACCTACATCGCGCGCATTTTGAAACCCATGGGCGTCAAATGTACCCGCATCGCCCATGGCGTCCCTGTGGGCAGCGACCTGGAATACGCCGACGAAGTGACGCTCTCGAAGGCCATGGAGGGCCGCCGCGAGCTGTGACCGAATCGCACCCGTTTTTTAGCACACCACCCCGGTGTGCTTCTTTGCTATGCAGGAGATCATTATGACCGAATATTTGCTGATGGGCATCCTGATGCTGCTGGCGATCCTGCTCGTGCTGGTGATCGTCCTCCTGGTGCGCCAGGGGAAGGGGACGCATCAGCGCGAACGGCACGATGCCCAATCCACCAACGAAATGCACCGCTTCATGGATGATGTCTTTGACGAGCTGGACGCGCAGCAGCAGGGGAGCCAGGCGGCCATCCAGCAGCTGGGCGACCGCATCAACACCGCGATGGCGCAGATCAGCCAGAACCAGAGTGTGCTGCTGGAGAGTATGCAGCGCCAGCTCCTCATGTCCACGCGGAACCAGGAGGAACGCGTCAGCCAGATGTCCGCGAGCGTCAATGAAACGCTCAGCCAGCTCGATGCCCGCATGGAGCAGGTGCGTCAGGCGACGGCCGGCGGCCTGGAGAACCTCCGCCAGGAGAACGCCCGTCAGCTGAATGAAATGCGCCGCAGCATGGACGAGCGCCTCACCCAGAGCCTGGACAAGCGCCTGAATGATTCCTTCGCGCTGGTGAGCCAGCGGCTGGAGCAGGTCTACAAGGGGCTGGGCGAAATGCAGAACCTCGCCGCCGGTGTGGGCGATCTCAAGCGCGTGCTGACCAATGTCAAGACGCGCGGCATCTGGGGCGAGATGCAGCTGGGCAATCTGCTGTCCTCCGTGCTGACGAAGGAGCAATACGCCGAGAATGTCGCCGTCGTGCCGCACAGCCAGGAGCGTGTGGAATTCGCCGTCCGCCTGCCCGGCAAAGGCGCAGATACCGTCTATCTGCCCATCGACAGCAAATTCCCCATGGAGGACTATATCCGCCTGCAGGACGCGGTGCAGAATGCCGATGCCGCCGCTGCGGACGCGGCCCGCAAGGCCCTTGTGCAGCGCATCCGCCTGGAAGCCAAGCGCATCGCCGGCAAGTACATCGCACCGCCCCACACCACCGATTTTGCCATCATGTTCCTCCCGGTGGAGGGCCTGTATGCCGAGGTGGTGCAGCAGACCGATGTGGTGGACGCCATCCAGCGTGAACAGCGCGTGGTCATCGCAGGGCCGGGGACGTTCTCTGCGCTGCTCAATGCGCTGCAAATGGGCTTCCGCACGCTGGCCATCGAGCAGCGTTCCAGCGAGGTGTGGAAGCTGCTGGGCGCCGTCAAGGCGGACTTCGGCGCGTTCTCCGAGGTGCTGGAGAAGACTCAGCAGCGCCTGCGCCAAGCCAGCGAATCCATCGACAGCGCCTTCGTCAAGACCCGGAATATCCAGCGCCGTCTGGGTGCGGTGGAATCCGCCGGGCTGGAGGAAGGCATCCGCATCACCGACGAATGAGCCCGATGACCGGGATGAAGGAGCAACACATGAAGCTAACCGTATTGGCCGAAAACACCACCTGCCGCGATGACCTGACCTGCGAGCACGGCCTGAGCCTGTACATCGAGGCCAATGGGCAGCGCATCCTCTTTGACACGGGCGCATCTGGCGCATTTGCCGACAACGCGGAGAAGCTCGGCATCGACCTGAGCCAGGTCGATCTGTGCATCCTCAGCCATGGCCATGCTGACCACGGCGGCGGCATCAACCGCTTCCTGGAAGTCAACGACCATGCCAAGGTCTATGCCAGCCGCCACGCCTTTGGCGAATACTGCAACGCGTCGGATACCTTCATCGGCCTGGACTGGGAGCTGCTCAGCGAGGAGCGCCTGATCTTCACCGGCGATAACCACACCCTGTCGGACACGCTGTCCCTCCATGCGTGCGCAGGCTTCCCCCAGCCGTATTTCACCGACGGCTTCGGCCTGCAGGTGAAGCGCAAGGGCGCGCTGGAGCCGGACGATTTCCGCCACGAGCAGTATCTGCTCATCCGCGAGGGCGCGCGGCGCATCGTCGTCAGCGGATGCAGCCATCGCGGCGTGCTGAATATCAAGACCTGGTTCGCACCGGATGTGTTCATCGGCGGCTTCCATCTGATGAAGCTCGACCCCGAAAAGGAGGCCGCGCGGCTGAAATTCACCGCGAAGGAGCTGCTGCAGAAGGACACCGTGTACTACACCGGCCACTGCACGGGCGACATGCAGTACGACGCACTGAAAGCCCATATGGGCGAGCGTCTCCACCGGCTGACGACCGGCGCGGCCTTCGAGATCTGACAGTCCATCGGACTGTATTCGTATCGCGGGGGAGCCTTCGGAGCATGAAACGCATCGAAGAGGCTGCTCCTTTTGCGACACCCAAAAGGGCGGGTCGATTCCGCATTGACCCGCCCTGACTTCTGTGCTATAATATCATCACTTGCTGATGTGGTGGAATGGCAGACACCGGGGACTTAAAATCCCCTGCTTCGGCGTGCGGGTTCGAGTCCCGCCATCAGCATGCGAGGCTGCGTCCTGTGTGAGGGCGCAGCTTTTTTGCTGCGGAAAAAGCGCATCAGCGGCCCTGCAATCCGGCGCGGATGATCTCCGTCCAGCGGTCGGTGATCTGCGCGATGCCCTCCAGCGAGGGATGCACGCCGTCCTGGGAAACGTATTCCGGACGCGCCATCAGATCCAGCCCGTCGGTGAAGTGCAGGCGCGGTTCGGCGTATTTGCGCACGATCTGGCGGAACAGGTGGTGCTTGGGGGTATCAAAGGCGGTCGCGAAGATGCTCGTGACGAAGACAGGCCGGGGATCTTCCGCCATGACCGCGGTGAATTCATCGATGCGGCGCTTGAACTCCTTCTCCTCCAGACCCATCATGTTGATGCCCAGCTCGAGGGTCGCGACGTCCCAGTCCTTTCGGGACACGAACCACTCCGCCATGGCCCTTTCGCACAGGCAGGTGCCGGCGAAGCCCTTGTTCAGGCTGTCCATGCCCAGCTTCTGCGCGATGCGGAAGGGATAGGTGTAGGGCGCCGCCAGCGCCAGCGAGCCATGGGTGATGGACGAGCCGTAGCTCAGCAGGGTCTGCCGCGGGAGCATATCCGGCGAGGGCGGACAGATATCCCCCGATGCGCCGAGGAAAATGTTGTTCCCGTAGGGCAGCGCGATCCGCACCACTTCCGGCGAAAAGGGCAGATGCGCATTGGCGGTGATGGTCTTCAGGCCTTCCATATTGTCCGGGCGCGGGATGCGGATGATGGTCTCCTCCGGGGTGATGATGCAGGAGGAGTGCTGCCATCCGCCCTGGATGGCGCCGTAGAACACATACGCCATCTGCCCCTCCGCGATGGGGACGGTGCGCAGGCGGATCTCGGCCGTCCCGCTCAGGATGCAGAAGCGAAGCTCCACGCCCGTGCCGTATGCGGAGGTGCTTTGCAGCCCCTCATTGCATTCCTGGCGGACGCTTTCGGGCAGACGGTGGAGCTTCCAGCCGTCCTCATAGGGGACGATCTGCTCCACGTTATGGAATTCGATATGCTGGAAGATCATGCGGAGGCCTCCTGAGATGTTATTGTGTCAACATTTCCACATGGCGTTGAAAAATCCCTGCCGGATCGAGCAAATTTGCATCCATGCGATGACTGTGATATAATCAAAACAACTTATGCACGAGGTGAACGATATGGCGACTTGGCAAAGCTGTTATCCGCGCCCGCAGATGAAGCGCGATTCGTATCTCCCCCTGATGGAGGGGTGGACGCTCAACGGGCAGGCGATCACCATGCCCTTCTGCCCGGAGAGCCTGCTCAGCGGCTATGAGGGCGCGCTGGGCATCACCATGACCTACGAGGTGAGCTTCACGCTGCCCAAGGGCTTCCTGCCGAAGGGGCATCGGCTGCTCATCCACTTTGGCGCGGTGGATCAGATCGCGGAGGTCTTCCTCAACGGGCGCCCCATCGTCCGACATGAGGGCGGCTATCTGCCCTTTTCGGGCGACCTGACCAAGGCGCTGCTGAACGGGGAGAATCATCTGACCGTCTGCGCCATCGATGCGCTGGATCATGATTTCCCCTATGGCAAGCAGCGGAAGAAGCGCGGCGGCATGTGGTATACGCCTGTCACGGGTATCTGGCAGCCCGTCTGGCTGGAGGCCGTGCCGGAAACGCATATCCAGCGGCTCAAGGTCGTGCCCGGTTTGGAGCACATCGCCCTCACGGTGGATTCCCGTGCCGCCCATTGCGATGCAGTCATCCGCCTGGATGGCAGGGAGATCGTCCGCGCGTCCTGGGCGAACACCGGCGAAGCGCGCCGCATCGATCTGCCGGCTGAAAGCATCCGCCTGTGGACGCCCGATACGCCCGTGCTGTATGATCTGACCGTCCGGGCGGGGGAGGACAGGGTGGAGAGCTACTTCGCCCTGCGCACGGTGGAGATCTGCCCCGATGCGCGTGGCGTACAGCGCCTGTGCCTGAACGGGGAGCCCGTCTTCCTCAACGCCGTGCTGGATCAGGGGTATTTCACCGACGGACATTTCCTTCCCGGCGACCCGGAGGAATACGCCCGCGACATCCAGCGGATGAAGGCGCTTGGCTTCAACACCCTGCGCAAGCATGTCAAGGTGGAGCCGGAATGCTTCTACGAGGCCTGCGACCGGCTGGGCATGCTGGTGGTGCAGGACATGGTCAACAGTGGCGATTACCATTATGTGCTGGACACGGTGCTGCCCACCATCGGCCTCCAGCAGCGGCCGAACTGGCCGGTCTCCGCGCGCCGGAAGGAGATCTTCGAGCGCTGTGCGGCGGAAACGGTCGCCCATCTGCATGATCATCCCTGCGTCATCGGGTATACCATCTTCAACGAGGGCTGGGGACAGTATGACGGCGATCGCATCTACCGTGCGCTGAAGTCCGCCGACCCGACCCGGTTCTACAACACCGCCAGCGGCTGGTTCCGCCCCAAGGAAACGGATGTGGACTCACGCCATGTGTACTTCCGCAACAAGCGGCTCCATCCGGGGAAGCGGCCGCTCTTCCTCTCCGAATGCGGCGGATATGTCCGGCGGATGGAAGGCCACCTGTGGGATGCGTCGAAGGAATACGGCTATGGCAAATACGACACGGAAGCCCTGCTGACCGACGCCATCGCGCGCCTGTATGCCGAAATGGTGTATCCGGCCATCCCCGAGGGGCTGTGCGGCGTGGTGTATACCCAGCTCAGCGACATCGAGGAGGAGATCAACGGCCTGTACACCTACGACCGGCAGGTGTGCAAGGTCGATGCGGAAAAGATGCGCGCCGTGCTGGCAAAGGCGGAGGAATTGCTGCGGGCGGCGGCTTCCGCACCTGAAAATGCGATCGGCATCATGCAGCGCTGAGCATGCCTCCGCAAACTGATCGGACATTGCCCAAAAACGACCAACTATGCATTTTTGTCCCTTTTCATTTGCCTTGAAATGTGCTACACTTGTCGTGAATGGAACAAATCAGACATTTCACGAAGGGAGAATGTGCGCATGCCCAGGGCAAAAAGGGACGTAGTTGAATACCGGATCTATGATCTGCCGGTGGATCTGCCTGTTTTTGTGCTGTCGGGCGATGAATGGCGCATTTCGGATACGCCGTCGTCCCGGCTGCACTTCCATAACTGCCTGGAGATCGGCTTCTGCTATTCCGACAGCGGCTATATCCGCTTCGAGGACGAGATCGTGCCCTTCCGCGCGGGGGATGTATTCCTCATTCCGCGCCATGTGCCGCACACGACCTGCTCCACCCAGGGCTGCCGCAGCCTGTGGGCGTATCTGTATGTGGACCTGGAGGCGTTGGCGCGCACGCTGGTGGATGCAGCCAAATCCACCCTCGCGCTGGAGACCGTGCAGTGGCCGAGCCGCTACCTGAAGTTCAGCGCATCCGCCCAGCAGCACCGCATCCCGTATCTGGCACGCTGCATGCTGGAGGAGGCGCAGCGCAAGGCGGCGGATTCGGCGAAGATGCTGCGTGTCTACGCCATCGCGATGAATGCGGAACTGGCGCGCCACTTCTCCACCTCGGCGCCCTCCGTGACGAAGCCCAGCCGCATCTTCCCGTTGAAGCCGGCGCTGGAATACATTCTCGACCACTATATGGAACCCTGCGACACCGAGACGCTGGCGACGCTGTGCCACCTGAGCCAGACGCACTTCCGGCGGCTCTTCCTGTCCTGCATGGACGCCACACCCCTGCAGTTCGTCATCTCCACGCGCATCTATCAGGCGTGCGTGCTCCTGGCCAACACCAATGAGCCGGTGCTGACCATCGCCCAGGCGGTCGGGATGCCATCGGCCTCCTCGTTCAACCGCAATTTCCAGCAGGTCGTGGGGATGAGTCCGCGCCAGTACCGCGCGAGCCTCGATCCGCATGGCGACGGCGTCCGCCGCAATGAGCAGGTTCTGGCCTACAAGGGCTGGATGCTCCCCGACAAATGATGCATTCGCCGCATATCAGCAACTGAAAAGGCGATCCCTGGCCGTGTGACCGGGGGTCGCCTTTTGGTTTGATGCAAATGGGTCATTCCGCTGTGACGATCTCCACGCCCAGCGCTTCCTGATCGGCGAACTGCCTGGCCTGTTCGGGACGGGCGACCACCAGGTCGATGCGCAGATTGCGCACGGCGTCGGTCAGATCCGCCCAGGAGGTCACGGGGAACACGCGATCCACGCAGCGCAGGGCGGACAGGGCCTCGCGGCGCGCCTCGAAGCAGGAATGCTCCCCATCGTCCACCAGTGCGACCGCCAGCCAGGTGCCCTGTTCCTTGGCACGCTTGAGCCACGCGATCTCCTGATTCGTCAGCTCGGAGAAATATCCGCCCACCAGCACCCGGCGCGTTTCGCCGTGCATGCGCCTGCGCTGGAGCGCGCTCTCGAACCGCACGTTCATCTCGCTCTGCTTGACCTCGCGGGTCTTGTCGCGGGTCATGAGGGCATAGCACAGTTCCTCGGGGGTGACCTGGCCGCTGACCACCGCGTTCACCCCGGTGACGATGGGCATGTCCACCCCATGGCGCTCGGCCAGCTGCACGGCGGCAGGCAGGGCGTTGATGCCCTCGACCACCATGCCGACCTGGCGGACGGCCTCATCCGGCTTCACGCCCTGACCGATGAGCATGCCGCAGCGGTTGTTGCGGCTGTGCAGGGAGGTCGCGGTGACGATCAGGTCACCGATGCCGGCCAGGCCATAGAAGGTCTGCTCGGAACAGCCCATCGCCAGTCCCAGCCGGGTGATCTCCGCCATGCCGCGGGTGATCAGCGCCGCCTTGGCGTTGTCGCCATAGCCCAGACCGGCGGAAATGCCCGCCGCCAGCGCCATGATGTTCTTCAGCGCGCCGCAAAGCTCAACGCCCAGCACATCCGCATTGGTGTAGGTGCGCATGCAGGAATTCATAAACGCATCCTGCACGATCTCGGCCACGTCCATATCCGCACAGGCGGACACGATGGAGGTGGGCATGTCCAGCGCGACCTCCTCGGCATGGGTCGGGCCGGAAAGCGCCACCAGCTTCACATGGGCATGCTGACCGTCCTTGCTCAGCTCGTCCCGGATGACCTCCGTCATGGTGAAGAGGCTGTCCGGCTCGATACCCTTGGCCACATCCACGATGATCTGCCCGTCGGGGATGAATTCCGCCGCCAGCGCTGCCGTTTCGCGCACGAACACCGACGGCGTGGCGAAGATCAGGATGTCCTTGTCCCGGCAGACCGCCGCAAGGTCGGTGGTGAAGTCGATCTCCTCGGAGATCACCAGTCCGGGCAGGTTGGGATGGGTGCGGTTCTGCGTCAGCGCATCCACCTCCCGCTGGAATTTCGACCACACCGTGACCTTATGCCCATTGCGCTGCAGCAGACGCGCTAGCGCCACGGCCCATGTTCCGGCACTGAGAATGCCGATGGTCTTGATATCGCTCATGTTTGCACCTCATAAAAATCGTCAGATCGTCAAATCAGCCAATCATTGATCCTGCGTCATTTCGACCCAGGCATCAAAATACTGCTCCTGAAAGCGGACGGCCTGCATGATCTCCTCCGCCGTGAAGGTCACGCCTTCCGGGGCCAGCACCCATTTGTCCTCCGCATCATCCCGGCGGTGAATGATGGCGATGCGCTGCCCGGTGAACGCCGCGATGGGCACGTCCACCCCCAGGACATACACATCCTGCCAATCGCCGTCCGGCGCAGGAACGCCCGGCACCTCGCCGTAATTCACGGGATAAACGATGTCAGGGTGACGCGGATGCGCCGACCCCAGCGGACGATCAATCACGGCGGACACCAGCATGCTGTTCCTTCCTTTCGCGGAGGGTTCCACCTCTATCATATCATTTTCGTGCGGATTTGGCAAGCCAATGGCAGGAAACGGGCCGTCCTGCGTGCAGGACGGCCCCCGAAGGATGTGTGCTTGACGGTCAGCCCTGCTCGCAGGCGCGTTCACGCAGGCGCGCGGCGGCCTCCTCGCGCTGGCGGCAGATGTCCGCCCATTTGGGGATGCTCTGGAGGCGCTCGGAGAGTTCGGACATGACCTGGGGGATGGCGATCTTCTGGGGGCACATGCGCGCGCAGGCCCCGCAGCCGATGCAGGCGGAAGGCTGCTTGTCCGCCGGGAGGAATTCCAGGCGCATGGCGGCATTGGTGGTGGGCGCGATGCGGAGCTCACTGCAGGTTTCCATCATCAGCGGGATATTCAGCCCCTTGGGACAGCGATCCACGCAGTAGCGGCAGCCCGTGCAGGGGACGGACTGCTTCATGCCCTCTGCGATGGCGAGGAGGGCATCGGTCTCCGCCGGCTGGAGCGGCTTGCGCACGGCGAAGGTGTGGAGGTTATCGGCCATCTGCGCGATGTTGGACATGCCGGAGAGGATCATCGTCACGCCGGGGATGTCCTGCAGGAAGCGGAAGCCCCATGCGGGGATGCCTTCCTCCGGGCGCAGCGCCTTGAGGGTCGCTTCATCCTGTTCGGGCAGCTTGCACAGGCGTCCGCCGCGCACGGGCTCCATGACCCAGACGGGGATGCCGCGCTCGTTGAGCAAGTCCACCTTCGCCTTGGCATCCTGGAGCGTCCAGTCCAGATAATTCAGCTGGATCTGGCAGAATTCCAGATCGATCAGCGGCTGAGCCACGTCCAGGAAGTGACGCAGGGTCTCCACGCTGGCATGGCTGGAAAAGCCAAGATGGCGGATGCGTCCCAGGCGCTTCTGCTCCTTGAAGTAGTCCAGGATGCCCCATTTGGGATCGAGGTAGGTGCCGATGGAATTCTCATACACATTGTGCAGGAGGTAGAAGTCGAAATGATCCACGCCGCACTTGCGCAGCTGCTCCTCGAAGATGGTCGCCGGGTCGTAGGAGGCCATCACCTGATGCCCGGGGAATTTCGACGCCAGATACCAGCTGTCGCGAGGATACTGCGCCAGCACGCGCCCCATGACCCGCTCGGATTCGCCGTTGTGGTAGGGCCAGGCCGTGTCGAAGTAGTTCACGCCATTATCCATGGCCAGACGGACCATGTCCGCCACCTGCTTTTCGTCGATCAGGCCGTCATCACCCGTGGGCAGACGCATCGCGCCGAAGCCCAGCAGGGGCAGCCTGATATCCTGAAAATTGCTGTAGATCATCATCATTCATCCTTTACTTGAGTTGTGCGCCGTCGCTGAAGGCATTGCCGACCTTCTCGCCCAGGACGAGATAGGCATGGTTCATGCCGTCATAGGTGATGGGGCGGAGCTTGGCCGGATCGATCCTGCCATCCGTCAGCACGGATTCCTCAGCGCAGACATTGACCACTTCGCCCACCATGCGGCAGCTTTCCGGGTCGTAGCTGATCAGGCGGCACTCCACCGCCATGGGCAGCTCCTGGATCACCGGTGCATCCACAAATTCGCTCTTCATCGTGTGGAAGCCTGCCTTTTCCAGCTTGGCAGGTTCCTTTTCGCCGGACACCAGCCCCACATAGTCGCAGGCCACGACCGTGTCCGCCGTGCCCATGCTGACCGTGAAGGCCTTGCGTGCCAGCACGTTCCGGGTGGTGCGGTGCTCTTCGCTGATGCACATGGTGATCTCGTTGGTCTCGCTGATGCCGCCCCACGCGGCATTCATGGCATTGGCCGTGCCATCCTCGTTGTAGGTCGCGATGATGAACACGGGCTGGGGATACAGGATGGGCTTTGCACCGAAATTCTTACGCATGGGGATCTCCTCCTTTATCATTATGGAAACATGGATCAACATTTTCGTGCCCTGGCCGGACGGGACGCCGCGTTTACCTCGCCGCGGTGCCTTTGGCAGATCCCTTCGATCCGGCTGTGAGGCTTTCGACGTCTTTATGCGCGGCTGCAGGCAGGATCGTCCCTTGTCAGCAGGCATACCGTCTCCACATGCTCGGTATGAGGGAACATGTCCACCGGGATGGCGCGGACGGCCTTGTATCCGCCCTTGACGAGGAATTGCACATCCCGGGCGAGGGTCTCGGGGCAGCAGGACACATACACGATGGTGCGGGGGGCGAGGGTCAGTGCGGCGGAGAGGAAGCGCTCGTCGCTGCCAGCGCGGGGAGGATCCATCATCAGCACGTCCAGGGGGAGCCCCTCCTGCGCCATCCGCAGCATAAAGCGTCCGGCGTCGTCACAGACGAATTTCGCGTTCTGCACATGGTTCAGCCGGGCATTCTCCTTCGCATCGCGCACCGCATCGCCATTGAGCTCCACGCCGATGAGCTGCTTGGCGCCGTCCGAGGCGCACAGGCCGATCGTTCCCGTGCCGCAGTAGGCATCCAGCAGCGTTTCGCGTCCCGTCAGGCCGGCCAGGCCGATGGCTGTGCGGTAGAGCACCTCCGTCTGGCGCAGGTTCACCTGATAGAAGCTGCGCGGGCTGATGCGGAAGTGCTTGCCGCAGAGCTCGTCCTCCAGATAGCCGGGGCCGTAGAGCACGCTTTCCTTCGTGCCCAGCACCATGCTGGTCTCGCGCTGGTTTACGTTCAGCACGATGGTGGTGATCTCCGGATGGTGCTCCAGCAATTCGGCCACGAAAGCCTTTCCGCCGGGGAATTCCACCGCCGTCGTGACCAGCACCACCATGATCTGCCCCGTGACGGCCGCTGAACGCACCAGCACATGGCGCAGGAAGCCCCGATGGGTGTTCTCATTATAGATGCGCAGTTTGTAGCGCGGGATCATTCCGACGATGGTGCGGATGATCCGGTCGGCGCGCTCATCCTCCAGCAGGCAGTGCTCCACCGGCACGACACGGTGCGTCCCGGCGGCATAAACGCCGCTGATGGGGTTCTTCTGCCGGTCGGTGGCGATGACGGCATGCACCTTGCCGCGGTAGTGGTTCGGATCGTCCATGCCGAGGATGGGCTCCACCGGGCAATAGGGGGACAGCAGGGCTTCCACGCGGCGCTGCTTGCGCTTGAGCTGCTCAGGGTAGGGGATGTGCAGCAGCTGGCATCCGCCGCATTGCCCTGCAACGGGACAGGGGGCGGACGGGTCGCACTGCGGGCGGGGCGCACTGCGGCGGGCAGGCTTGGGCGGATAGGGCTTTTTCGGATTCTTCGGATGCTTCTGATCCGGATGATTCGGACGGTTCATCGGCGGTGCTCCTGTTCATCAAACTCTTCAAATGGATGATAGCACGGTTTGATTTCTCCGTCAATGTGTGATATGATGATTTCAAACATTTGCAGGGGAGGAAAACGCATGAAGGTGCAGATCATTGGCGGACGAGCAGGGCGGTTGCTGCCGGCGCTGCTGCCGCAGGTGGCGCAGGCGCATCAGGCGAACCAGCGCGTGCTGATGCTCGTGCCGGAGCAGTATACCCTTCAGGCGGAGAGGGAGCTGGTCAACGGGCTGAAGCTGCCCGGCCTGATGGACATCGAGGTGCTCTCGCCCAAACGGCTGAACCGCCGCATCCGCGAGAGCGGCGGACACAGCGCCCTTTCGCCCCTGGATGCCTCCGGGCGCAGCATGGCCATTGCCCAGGCGCTGACCATGGTGCAGGGGGAGCTGGTGTACTACGCGCGGGTGGCGCTGACGCCGAGCCTGCCGGACAAGGTCTCCGTGCTGCTGGCGGATCTGCAGCGCGCAGGGCTTACACCGGATGACCTGGAAAGCCATGCCGCATCGATGGCGAGTTCCGCCCTGAAGGCCAAGGAGCATGACCTGGCACTGATCTGGCGCGCCTACCTGACCGTGATGGACGGCCGCTTTGCCGATGACGCCATGCAGCAGCAGGATTGCCTGCGCAGGCTCATCCCCAGCGGCGTGATGGACGGGGCCGCCGTGTTCGTCTACGGCTTTGACGTGCTGCCCCAGCCGATGTGCGATCAGCTGGCCGAGGCGGCGAAGGTCTGCAGCAGCATGACCGTCGTGTTGACCATGGATGCCGGATCTGCCCCGGATGGCCGCATTTTCCTCACCCAGCGGCGCAGTGCGGCGGATCTGATGCAGAGCCTGGCGCGTCAGGGCATCGGGGCGGACATCCGCTATCTGCCTATCCGCGATGGCGCGGATCGTTCGCCGACCCTGGCGCATCTGGAGCAGCATCTCTTCACCCGGCAGGGCGTCCCCTATGAGGGCGCACCCGAGGGGCTCACCGTGCATGCGGCGGCCAATCCCTATGCCGAGGCGGCGCACATCGCGCGGACGCTCCGCCAGTGGCATGCCGAGGGCATCGCCTGGGAGCATATGGCCGTCGCCATGGCGGAAGGCGTGAGCATGCCCGGCATTCTCGCCACGACGCTGACCGCCGCGGGCGTGCCCCATTATGTGGCGCGCAAGGACAGCGCCATCCGGCATGGCCTGTGCAGGATGCTGCTGGGTGCGCTGCGTTCCGCCACGGGCGGATATGCCACGCGGGATGTGCTCCACCTGGCCAAGAGCGGCTTTTCGCCCCTGACTGAGGCGGAGGCGCATCAGTTGGAGAATTACGCGCTGGAAAACGGTGTGGATCATCAGCGGTGGCTCAAGCCCTTCACACGCGGACAGGCGGATATGGCGGAACCGCTGCGCCAGAAGCTGATCGCGCCGGTGGAGGCGCTTCGTGAGCGCCTGCGCAATGCCAAGACCGCTGCACAGTCCGCCGAGGCGATCTTCCGCCTGCTGGAGGATGTGGATGCCTATCAGACGCTCAAGGCGCGCGAGGAGGAACTGCTGCGCCGCGGCATGGCGGCGGAGGCGGCCTCCAACCGGCAGGTGTGGCAGCTGGTGATGGATCTGCTGGACCAGCTCTATGCCCTTTTGGGCGAGCGCCGTGCCGCGATGAAGGATGTGGCGCGCTTTGTGACCAGCGGCCTGACCGGCGCGGCCATTTCCAGCCTGCCGCCGCAGCCGGACACGGTCATGATCGGCGAGGCCGGGCATCTGCTGACGGGCCGCATCGATGCGCTGGTGCTCTGCGCGATGCAGGATGGCGTCATGGGCTCCGGACAGGACAGCCTCCTGAGCGAAACGGAGCGCCGCGTCCTGGCCGAGGCGGTGGAACGCCCCATCGGCTTGACGAAGCTCGAGACCGCCGCCCTGCGCCAGTCGGACTTCTACCGCACGGTGGCCCTGCCGCGCCGGAAGCTCGCTATCACCTTCTCCCAGGGCGGACAGGATGGCACGGCGCTGCGTCCGGCAGGCCTCATCGATGACCTGCACGCCCTCTTCCCCACGCTGGAGGTGACCGGCGGCGTCACGGCGGATGCCGAGGATGTTCCGCTTTCGCCCCAGCAGGCGCTGGATGCCCTCGCGCCCCGGCTACGCGCGCTGACCCAGGGCGATCAGGAAGCGCTGGACGCGACGTGGCTGGATGCGCTGCGGTGGCTGTGGCAATCGCCCGATTGGCATGAGCAGACGCGCCGGGTGGTGTATGCGGCGATGAAGGATGGCGGCGTGGACGCGCTGCCGCCGGAGATCACGCGGTGCATCTTCACCCAGGACACGGTGTCCATCAGCCGCCTGGAGCGGTTTGCCGGCTGCCCGTATCAGCATTATGTGGACTACGGCCTGAAGCCCGTTCAGCGCGGCACATGGGAATTCGAGGCGGATGACGCGGGCGAATTCTACCATGAGGCGCTGCAGCGGTTCGCCCATGCGGCGCTGCATCATCCGGATTGGCCGAACCTGCCCGAGGACGAGATCGACCGCATGATGGACGATGTGCTCGCGCCCATGACGGCGCTCTGGGCGGACGGCCCCCTGTCGGACACCCCTGCCCAGCAGCTCAAGGGCAAGAAGTACATCCGCACGGCCAAGCGCGCTGCGTGGCTCTTCACCCGGCAGGCCAGGAGCAGCCGCTTTGTGACGGTGGGCGAGGAAGTGCCGTTTGGCGAATCGGGTGCGGGTCTGCCGCCGGTGGTGCTGGAGCTCCATGACGGGCGGCGCATCGCCCTGCGCGGCAAGATCGACCGCATCGACGCATGGGATGGCCCGCAGGGACGCCATGTGCGCGTGATCGACTACAAATCCGCAAAGAAGGAGATCGATCCCACACGGCTGTGGCACGGTCTCCAGCTGCAGCTGATGCTGTATCTGCAGGCGGCTTCCCAGGGACTCCACGGCGAGGCGGCCGGTGCGTTCTACTTCGCCGTGCGCGATCCGCTGGTGGATGCGGCGGACGAAAAGGAGGCCGCGGAGAAGGTCATCGCCAAGCAGCTGCAGCTCAAGGGCGTGGTGGTGGCGGATGCGGACGTGGTCAACGCCATGGACGCGGAAGGCACCGCGCTGGGCAATGTCTTCACCAAGTCGGGCGCGGTGGCGGCGTATGCCAATGCCTATTCGCCGGAAGAAATGCAGAAACTGCTGCGGCACACGGCAAAAAAGGCCGCCGCACTGGCCGATGGCATCCGCGAGGGCGACATCTCCGTCCGCCCGGCGAGAATCAAGGACTGGTCCGCGTGCAAGTGGTGCGAGTACGCCGCCATCTGCGGGGTCGATCCGGCCCTGCCCGGATGCAAACCGCGTGAACTTCCTTTGCTCACCAGGCAGGAATTGCAGGCCCGGTTGGCGAATGATATAAGTGAAATCACCCGGGATGCGAAAAACGAATGAAAAACATCCCATTTCGCAGGAATCTTCCGCCGGGGGATTGCAAATATGGCAAAAATGGTTTATAATCAAGTCAAGAGAATATCTCTATTGTAAGGAGGCGTTTCCCCATGATCAAGATCATCGCAGGTAACAAGGGCTCCGGCAAGACCAAGCGGCTTATCGACATGACCAACGACGTCGCCAAGACCGCCAGCGGCAATGTGATCTTCCTGGATAAGGACAACAGCTATATGTACGAGGTCGACCGCGCGGTTCGCTTCGTCAACGTCAATGATTATCACATTTCCAGCGCCGAGATGTTCCTGGGCTTCCTGGGCGGCATGCTGGCCAGCAACTACGACATTTCCACCATCTTCGTGGATGCGTTCCTCAAGCTGGTCAATGTTGACATCGCCACGGCGGATTGGTTCTTCAGCAGCCTGGATGAGTACGGCAAGAAGCATGATGTGACCTTCGTTCTGTCCGTCAGCGCCGACCCCGAGACGCTGCCTGAGTTCTGCAAGGGCTATGTGATCTGATGACTTCCTGCAAGGGCGGCGGCGATCATGCTGCCGCCCTATTGTTATTATCTGAGGGGACTTGATGCCCTGCTGTCCTCCATCATATCAGGAAATGGAGCGTGATTCCCATGTCGTTCTTCTCCACCCGCGGCGGTGCGGCGGTCACGGCATCCCAGGCGATCCTTACCGGCCTGGCCAGCGATGGCGGCCTGTATGTCCCGGCCATGTTCCCGCCGATCTCCCCCCAGAAGCTGGGCGAGCTCACCACGATGGACTACCGCCAGCGGGCTTCCGCCATCCTCCGCACCTATCTGGAGGATTTCTCCATCCCCGAGATCGATGCCGCGCTTGCATCCGCCTATGCGCCGGAGAAATTCGACGACCCGGCCATCGCACCGGTGAAGCAGCTGGATCATGACACATGGATGCTGGAATTGTTCCACGGGCCGACGCTGGCCTTCAAGGACATGGCGCTCCAGCTGCTGCCCCACCTGACGACGCTGGCGGCGCAGAAGAACGGCGAGAAGCGCGAGGTGTCCATCCTCGTGGCGACCTCGGGCGATACCGGCAAGGCTGCCCTGGAGGGCTTCAAGGATGTGCCCGGCACCTCCTGCACCGTTTTCTACCCCACAGAGGGCGTCAGCGACGTGCAGAAGCTGCAGATGACCACCACCGGCGGCGAAAACACCCATGTCATCGGCATCAACGGCAATTTCGACGATGCGCAGACCGGCGTGAAGACGCTGTTTGCCTCGGAGGAATTCAAGCAGGTGATGAATGACCATGGCCGCGTGCTGTCCAGCGCCAATTCCATCAACTTCGGCCGCCTCGTGCCGCAGATCGTCTACTATTTCAGCGCCTATGCGGATCTGCTTGCCTCGGGCGCGGTCAACCTGGGCGATCCGGTGAATTTCGTCGTGCCGACGGGCAATTTCGGCAACATCCTCGCGGCGTATTATGCCCGCAGTATGGGCCTGCCGGTGGGACGGCTGATCTGCGCCTCCAACCGCAACAATGTCCTGACGGATTTCTTCCGCTCCGGCGTGTATGACATCCGCCGCACCTTCTTCAAGACCACGTCCCCCTCGATGGACATCCTCATCTCCTCCAACCTCGAGCGCCTGCTTTATGAGTGCGCCGACCGCGATGGCGAATTGGTGTCCCGCTGGATGACGCTGCTCAAGGAGAGCTACACCTACGCCATTGGCGAACAGCGCCAGGAGTGGATGAATACCGTCTTCGATGCAGGCTACTGCGACGATCAGCAGTGCGCGGAGGAGATCCGCACCCGCTTCGAGCAGGAGCACTATCTGATGGACCCTCATACCGCGGTGGCCAGCCACGTCCTGCGCGAATACCGCGAGAAGACGGGCGATCTGTCGCCGGCGGTGATCGTGTCCACCGCCAGCCCGTACAAGTTCGCGGCGGATGTGCTGTCCGCGGTGGCCGGGAAGGATGCGGCAGACGGCCTGGATGCCTTCCAGTGCTGCGAGAAGCTGGAATGCATCAGCGGCGTCCCTGCGCCCCAGCAGGTCAAGGCGCTGCGTACCCTGCCCGTGCGCCATCATCAGCAGTGCGAAAAGGATGATATGGCGCAGGCGGTGCTGACCGCTCTGGGCGCCAAGTGAACCCCTGATCTATTGATGCAGGGCGGCCCCCTGCGAAAGGAAAACAATGAACATCTCTGAGATCAATCTGGTACAGACCCGGCTCAATGGCCTGATCCGTCAGCCGCTGACGGAGGTTTCCCGTGAGGCGGATATGCTGGTCATGGCCTTTGGCACACAGTACACCCTGCGCATCCAGTGCTATTATCGCCTGACCGAGCAAGGGCGGACGATCCTGGCGCGCAATGACGCGTATCAGCCCTCTGAGGCCATGTGGAGCATGTGGCGCGCCATGGGCTATGAGGAGGACTTCATCCCGGAGGATTACCACTCCGACGAGGAAGGCGCCAACCGCCTGGATGAGGCGCTGGAACGCCTCAATGGCGACCTGACCGGCCTGAGCATCCGCGCGGCTATGCTGAATCATCTGGGCGACCTGACCATCGTCTTCCAGTGCGGCGCGACGCTGACCGTCATGTCCGACACCTCCGGCGGGGAGGAATGCTGGCGGCTGATGAGCGAAAACGAGGACGACCTGGTGGTCTACGGCGACGGCGCGGAGCTGGTCGATCCGGGTGTGGATCAAGTGTAAAAGCTGTGGATAACCAAATGAAGATCCCCGGAGGCATGCCTGACAAGGGCGGATGCTTCCGGGGATCTTTTTTGTTGCGAAAAATCGTGCGGATGTCACTTGCGCAGGCGCTTCTCCATCTGCTCCAGCTCCTGGCGGAAGCGGACATTGCGCTCATGGGCGCGGCGGATCAGCTCGCGGCGGTTGTTCCGCAGCTGATCCAGCAGGTGACGGTTGTACAGGCGCGCATCAGGGAAGGCATGCAGCGCACGGCGCAGGAGCAGTCCGCGCTGCATGAGGCACTCGTGAACGGCACGGGTGATGACCTCCGTGCTGTCGCCCTTGACATTGGCGGCCACGCTGCGGATGCGTCCCAGCACGTTGACGGACACCGCCTCGTCTGCCACGAACAGCGCCGACAGCCCGATGCACAGGTCATTCATCAGCCCGGCGGGGAGCTTTGACATGAGACCAAGCATCCACGGGGCGAGGAGCTTCACCACCGCGACGCCCATCACGCCGAAGGCCAGCAGGTTTTGCAGGCAGACGCGGCCGTTGAGCTGGAAGCGCTTGGTGCTGTAATCCCACCAGCGCGCCTGAAAGAGCTTTTCCATCGCCCAGCTGGTGACGTATTCCACCACGCCGCAGACCAGCATCGCCAGCGCGAAGGTGGCCGGGATGGATTCGGCGTATTGGGGCAGCAGCCAGGCCATCAGCACGCAGCCGACGCCATAGATGGGGCAGTACGGCCCGATGAGGAAGCCGCGGTTGATGAAGCGCCCATGCTGCACCAGCTTGACGCAGACCTCCATCACCCACCCCAAAAAGCTGCACAGGAAGAAAAAGAGGAGATAGGTTTGAATGAAAATGAAAATGACCCCCTTTCGGAGGTCAAAATACGACATTCGTGTGAACTGTCGATGAAGGGTCAGGGGGTGGGATCAGAGATCTCTCTTATTCCTCGGTATTTTCGGGGGAGGATTCAGCCTCGGGCGCGTCCGCCACAGCTTCGCCGTTCATTTCGGCGGCGATGGCGGCGGCATCGGCTTCTTCTTCCTTTTCGGAACGGGCGACACCGATGACGCGGCTGCCCTCGGCGAGCTTCATCACGCGGACACCCTGGGTGTTGCGGCCGCACAGGCGCACGTCCGCCGCAGGGGTACGGATGATGGTGCCGTCGTCGGTGATGAGCAGGATGTCCTCATCCTCGTGGACGAGCAGCAGCGCGGCCAGGTCACCTGTCTTTTCGGTCAGGTTGATGGCGCGGATGCCCTTGCCGTTGCGGCCCTGCTCGCGGTATTCATCGGGGGTGGTACGCTTGCCGTAGCCGCCCTCGGTGATGGCCAGTACGGTCGCGCCCTCCTCGATGGGCGCCATGTCGATGACGACATCGTCCTCCGCCAGCTTCATGGACTTCACGCCCATGGAGGCACGGCCCATCGGGCGGATGTGGCTCTCGTTGAAGCGGATGCACATGCCCTTGCGCGTGCCCAGCAGCAGCTCATCCTCGCCGGAGGACAGCTCCACGCCGATCAGCTCGTCGCCTTCCTTGAGGACGATGGCGATCAGGCCGTTCTTGCGCAGGTTGCGGAAGTCCTCGAAGGGGGTCTTCTTGATCATGCCCTCGCGAGTGGCCATGACGATGTTGTAGTTCTCCGTGTTGCTGCCCTTGGGCACGGGAACCATGCGCGTGACCTTCTCGCCGGAGCCGATTTGGAGCAGGTTGACCATCGCCGTGCCGCGCGCCTGACGCCCAGCCTCGGGGATCTGGTAGCACTTGAGCATGTACACACGGCCCAGGTTGGTGAAGAACATGATCTCGTCATGCGTGCCGACCACGCGCATCTGCACGGCATAGTCCTCATCCTTGGTGGTCATGCCGGATACGCCGCGTCCGCCGCGGTTCTGGCTGCGGTAGGCGGACTTGGTGATGCGCTTGATATAGCCCTGCTTGGTCATGGTGACGACCATGCCTTCCTCGGCGATGAGATCCTCCACGTCGATCTCGCCGTCGATGGTGGTCAGTTCGGTGCGGCGCTTGTCGGCGAACTTCTCCTTGATGGCCAGGATCTCGGTCTTGATGACCTCCATCAGCTTGCTTTCGTCCGCCAGGATGCCCTGCAGACGGGCGATCTCGATCTCCAGGTCGTTATATTCGCCCTGGAGGCGGTCGCGTTCCAGACCGGTCAGGCGGGCCAGACGCATATCCAGGATAGCCTGTGCCTGCTTTTCGGAGAATTCAAAGCGCTCGATCAGGGCGGCCTTGGCGGTGGAAGGCTCCTTGCTGGCGCGGATGATGGACACGATCTCGTCGATGTGATCCAGCGCCTTGAGCAGGCCTTCCAAGATGTGCGCGCGCGCCTGTGCCTTGTTCAGCTCGAAGCGGGTGCGGCGGGTGACGACGTCCTTCTGGTGCTCCAGGTAGTAATACACCATGTCGCGCAGGGGCAGCACCTTGGGCTGGCCGTTCACCAGGGCGAGCATGTTCGCGCCGAAGGTCTCCTGCAGGCTGGTGTGCTTGTACAGGTAGTTCAGCACGACCTGGGGATAGACGTCCTTCTTCAGCTCGATGACGATGCGCATGCCCTCGCGGTCGGACTCATCGCGGATATCGCTGATGCCCTCGATGCGCTTTTCATGCACCAGCTCGGCGATCTTCTCCACCAGGCGCGCCTTGTTGACCTGATAGGGGATCTCCGTCACGACGATGCGGCAGCGGTTGTTCGGCATCTGCTCGATATTCGTCTTGGCGCGCACCTCGATGCGGCCATGACCGGTGTAATAGGCCTCACGGATGCCGCGGCGGCCCAGGATGATGCCGCCAGTGGGGAAGTCAGGCCCCTTGATGTGCTCCATCAGGTCGTCGATGGTGCAGTCAGGGTTCTCGATCATGCACACCACGCCGTCGATCACTTCGCCCAGGTTGTGGGGCGGAATGTTGGTGGCCATGCCGACGGCGATGCCGCTGGAGCCGTTCACCAGCAGGTTGGGGAAGCGGGCGGGCAGCACAGCGGGCTGCATGAGGGTCTCGTCGAAGTTGGGGTAGAAGTCCACCGTGTCCTTCTCGATGCCCTCGAGCAGATAGGGGGTCAGCTTGGTCATGCGGGCCTCGGTATAACGCATGGCGGCCGCGCCGTCACCGTCCACGGAGCCGTAGTTGCCCTGACCATCCACCAGGGTATAGCGGATGTTGAAGGGCTGGGCGAGGCGGACCATGGCGTCATAGACGGAGGAATCGCCGTGGGGGTGGAATTTACCCAGCACGTCGCCCACCAGACGGGCGGACTTGCGGTAGGGCTTGTCCGGGGTCATGCCGAGCTCCTCCATATCGTAGAGGATGCGGCGATGCACGGGCTTCAGACCGTCGCGCACATCGGGCAGCGCGCGGTCGATGATGACGGCCATGGCGTAGGAGATGAAGGACTTCTTCATCTCCTGTTCCAGATTGACCGGGATGAGCTTATCTTGAATGCTACTCATTGTATATACTCCCTATGAATTTCGGAAGGGGAATCAAATATCGAGATCCTTGACCAGGTCGGCGTTCTCCTCGATGAACTTGCGGCGGGGTTCGACCTGATCGCCCATGAGGAGGGTGAAGATCTGGTCAGCCTCGGCGGCGTCCTCGGGGGTGATCTGCATCATCGTGCGGGTCTCGGGGTTCATGGTGGTCATCCACAGCTGCTCGGCGGACATTTCGCCCAGACCTTTGTAGCGCTGGATCTCCGGCTTGGGGTCGCGGCCGATCTCGTCCAGCAGCGCCTGAAGCTCGTCGTCGTTGTACACATACTTCTCGAACTTGCCCTTGGACACCTTGTACAGCGGCGGCATGGCGGCGTACACATAGCCCTTTTCCACCAGCGGACGCATATAGCGGTAGAAGAAGGTGAGCATGAGAATGCGGATGTGCGCGCCGTCGACGTCAGCATCGGTCATGCAGACGATGCGGTGATAGCGCAGCTTGCTCTCATCGAATTCATCGCCGAAGCCGCAGCCGAACGCGGTCAGCATGCTCCTGATCTCCTGGTTGCCCAGCGCCTTGTCCAGGCGGGTCTTTTCGACGTTGAGGATCTTGCCGCGCAGGGGCAGGATCGCCTGGAAGTGGCGGTCGCGGCCTTCCTTGGCGCTGCCGCCTGCGGAGTCACCCTCGACGAGGAAGATCTCGCACTTGCTGGGATCGCGCTCGGAGCAGTCCGAGAGCTTGCCGGGCAGGGAGGCGGACTCCAGTACCGTCTTGCGGCGGGTGGCCTCACGGGCCTTGCGGGCGGCCTCACGGGCGCGCTGGGCGCTGACGCAGCGCTCGACGATGGCGCGCGCCACGGCAGGATTCTCCTCCAGATAGGTGGAGAGCTCTTCCTTCACCAGGTCGTTGACGATGCCGCGCACCTGGCCGGAGCCGAGCTTCGACTTGGTCTGGCTCTCAAACTGGGGATCTTCCATCTTCACGGACACGACGGCGGTCAGGCTTTCCTTCACGTCCTCGCTCTTGAGGTTGGGCTCATTATCGCGCAGCACCTTGTACTTGCGGCCGTAATCGTTGATGGCGCTGGTCAGCGCGGTGGTGAAGCCGGTCAGGTGGGTGCCGCCGTCGGGCGTGGCGATGTTGTTGACGAAGGGGTAGATGTTCTCGTTGTAGGAGTCGTTGTACTGCATCGCGACCTCGACCAGCACGCCGTCCTTGATGCCCTCGGTGTAGATGGGCTCGGGGAAGAGCACTTCCTTGTTGCGGTTGAGGTACTTGACGAATTCGCGCAGGCCGCCCTCGTAGTAGAAGTCGTGGGAAATGGGCTCCTCCGGGCGCTCATCGGTGAAAACGATGCGGATGCCCTTGTTGAGGAAGGCCATCTCGCGCAGGCGCTTCTTGAGCACATCATGCTCGAAGCTCACACCTTCCTCGAAGATGCCGTCGGGGTTGTCGGCGGAGATGATATCGGGCAGGAAGCGGATGGTCGTGCCGGTCACGTCCGTCTGGCCGATGACCTTCAGGTCGTAGAGGTACTTGCC
>CAZIUA010000033.1:0-26591 GCA_964542315.1 uncultured Faecalibacterium sp.
TCCAGCCCATCTGCTTCGAGAATGCCAAGTGGGCCTACGAGCTGGGCGCCGGCATCGCCCTGAAGAAGGGTGTCAAGACCGCCAAGGAAGCCGCCGTGTGCATCGGCGAGGCCCTGCAGGCCTTCTGCATCCCCGGTTCCGTCGCTGACCAGCGTCAGGTTGGTCTGGGTCACGGCAACCTGGGCGCCATGCTGCTGGACGAGTCCACCGAGTGCTTCGCCTTCCTGGCCGGCCACGAGTCCTTCGCCGCCGCCGAGGGTGCCATCGGCATCGCCCGCAACGCCAACAAGGTTCGTAAGAACCCCCTGCGCGTCATCCTGAACGGCCTGGGCAAGGACGCCGCCATGATCATCTCCCGTATCAACGGCTTCACCTATGTGCAGACCAAGTATGACTACCTGTCTGCGGACGTGAAGGAAGACCATGCGCTGACCATCGTGAACAAGACCGCTTATTCCGATGGCGAGCGTGCGCTGGTCAACTGCTACGGCGCTGACGACGTCCGTGAGGGCGTGGCCATCATGTGGCACGAGGGCGTGGGCGTTTCCATCACCGGTAACTCCACCAACCCCACCCGCTTCCAGCACCCCGTTGCCGGCACCTACAAGAAGGAAATGATCGAGGCCGGCAAGAAGTACTTCTCCGTCGCTTCCGGCGGCGGCACGGGCCGTACCCTGCATCCCGACAACATGGCTGCCGGCCCCGCCTCCTACGGCATGACCGACACCCTGGGCCGTATGCACTCCGACGCTCAGTTCGCCGGTTCCTCCTCCGTGCCTGCGCACGTGGAGATGATGGGTCTGATCGGCATGGGCAACAACCCCATGGTCGGTGCGACCGTCGCCGTGGCTGTGGCCGTGGAGAACGCCAACAAGTAATCCCCCCGCACTTCAGGGGCCTGTCCGAAAGGATGGGCTCCTTTTTTCGTTTCAAAAAAGCAGCCGCAGCCACTTTTTCAGCCCCCTTCCCCACAACAAAAAGGGCCTGCCGCCTGCGATGTGCAGGCAGCAAGCCCTTGCGGGTGCGTTTTGAGCGCGGGAAGCCCTCACCCTTCTGCGGTGGGCAGGCCGCTGCGGTGGAGGATGAGCACGCCAGCCAGCAAGCTGCCCTGTCCGGCGACGTTGACACCTTCAGCGATCCAGTTCATGGCGGCTTCGGCGAAGTCCTTGGAAGACAGATATCCCATGCACAGCGAGCAGACAAAGGAGAAGACGAACACCGCGATCAGCCAGGGCTTCCTGATCTTGGCGGACAGGATGCACAGCACCGTATCGATCATACCCAGGCCGAGCACCATCGCGCCGACGAAGAGGAAAGTGCCTTTGAACACCGGCGGCGCCACCGCAAGGGCGGCATTCTTCTCCGCCCGGCGATGCGTGACCATGCTCAGCAGCCCCACCCCTGCAAGGAGGAAGCCGATGGACTGCACGGGAAAGAACATATCGCTCAGCGCCCTGAAGTCGCACGCGCCCGCCGCGTGCAGCAGCTTATACAGCGCCTTGAGCAGCCCGGCCAGGGTGACATTGAGCATGCCGGCGGAAAAGACCGCGAATGCGCCCTTGCTCATCCGGTGATACAGGTCGCGCATGAGGATCACCGCGGCGATGCCGAAGAACGCCACCGGAAGAAGATCCACAAGGGCCATCGGAACGGAGAATTCCATCGTATTCCTCCTTTATGCCTGCTTGTTGAGGTGATACAGGGGGATCAGTGGGATGATGATGGGCGTCCTGTTGGCATAGGCGGCATATTCGGCATTCGCGCCGTAGCGCGCCATCTGACGCTTCTCCAGCCGCTGCGCACCGTTGAACATGACGAACACGATGCTGATATACGCCGCGATAGCAGTGATCCACTGTCCGGCCGTGGCGTATGCATCAAGGCCGCTGACGAACACGCCCGTCCAGAAGATGATCTCGCCCAGGTAGTTCGGGCAGCGGCAGATCTTGTACAGCCCCTGCGTGGCGACCATGTCCGGGTGCACCTTCTTCTGCGCGGATTTCTGGCTGTCCGCGAAGGTCTCCAGCGTCAGACCGGCGATGGAGATCACAAAGCCGATGATGGGCAGCACACTGCTCCGGACATTGTTCGTCACACGGAAGAGCATCGGGCTGACCTGCGCGGTATAGAGCACCGCGACCGTGATCCAGATGGTGATGAGGACGAGGACGGGCATCTTCTTGTCATCGCCGGTGGCTTCCTTGAGCGTCTTGCGGTAGGCGGCGTTCTTGAGCTCGCGCACCAGCAGGAAGCCCGACAGGCGGATGCCATACGCCAGGAACAGCGCCGCCTGGATCAGCAGCACCCACAGGGGCGCCTCCGTGCCGGTCAGCAGCGCCATCACCAGCACCGTGATGCCGCCGCCCGCCACCGCGAAGCCATAGCCGATGGACAGGAAATACACAAACTTATAGAAGCCGACCGCGCACAGCACCGCGCACACGGCACACAGGATCCCCAGCAGATTCCACGGCATGTCAGTTCCCCTCCTTGCCGAAATAGCGCTTGATGTACTCGCCAAAGCTCGCCTGGCCCACCTGGGTATCGCCGACCAGGTCATGGGAGAGCGTCCACTTGGAGAAGAGGATGATGTCGTGCTTGCCGGCCTTCTTGATCTTGGGCAGATTCGCCAGGAGGCCGAAGAGCCAGATGGGCGCCCACTTGATTTTCAGCGGCTTGCCGGCCGCGTCAAAGCACATGGCGGCCATCTCCTCATAGGTGTAGGTCTCCTGACCGCCCACGCTGTACATGGCGTTTTCATCCAGCATATGCTCAACGATGAACGCCGCGAAATCCGGGCAATCCACCACATTGGCGCGCACGCGGCCATAACCCTTGAGCAGCTGCATCTCGCCCTTGTCCACATAGGGCTTGAAGACCTTCGCGATGTCGTAGAAATAGCCCGTGGGGCGGTGGATGACATAGGTCAGGCCGCTCTCCTTCAGCTTCTGCTCAAAGAGGTATTTCGCATGGAGCATCGGCACCTTCTCCGCGCCCTTTTCGTCGCAGGAGATGACCGACACATAGGTGAAATGCTTCACGCCGGATGCCTTGGCCGCCTCCAGCAGGTTCAGGTTGCCCTGATAGTCGATATCATAGGAGGTGACGCGGGTGGATGCGCCTGTCAGTCCGACGGTGGAGATGACCGCCTCCACCCCATCGCACAGGCCGCTCAGCGTTTCGGGCTTGGCGGCATCGATGGGGGCGAAGGTGTAGCGGCCCTCCGTACCGGGGACGGCGGTCTCCTTCAAGTCCGCCGCGATGACCTCATGCCCATCGGCACACAGCTTTTTGAGGATCTCAGCGCCCAGATTGCCAAAGGCGCCAGCCAGCAGGATCTTCATCGGATTTGCCCTCCTTACTTCTTACTCTTTTCCTTCGCGCGCTTGTCGTTGATGATCTTCATATGTTCCTCGGTGACCAGGGTCACGCCGTTTTCCTTCGCCCAGGACACGCAGCCCTTGAGCACCACGGACAGGAACACGCGCGGCACGCCAAGGATGGTCATCAGCGCCTCATCGGTGAATTTGACGGTGTCATCCGCGCGATCCGCCGCATAGCGCACCGATTCCAGCGACGCCTGACGCATCTGCAGCAGTTCAGCGCGCATGCGGGTCTTGCGGTGGAACCAGAAATTCTTGCTGTCGCGGTAGCCGTAATCCACCGGCAGCGGCGGGAAGTCCTTCGCGCGGACGCCATTGATGATCGCATCGGCGTACTTCTTCTTCATCAGGATCTTGTCGATGCGCAGGATGAAATGCGCGCCGAACTTCGACGTGATGCCGTTGAAGTCATGGTAGGGGCCTTCGTAGCCGTTGAGCTCGCCGGGCTGATCCTTGTCCGCGCCGTCCAGCTCGCGCACCCAGGTGCATTCAATGGCCTGGATGGCATCGGTGAGCACCATGGGGCGGAGTTCGCCGGTCTCCTCCTCCAGGAGGCTCTTTTCCAGCTTGAACTTGCACTTGGGCATCTTCTCCTCCGGCTTATCGCCCGGCCAGGAGAGCTTCACGGCCTCCTTGAAGGTCGAGGGCTTGTCATCGATGAAATTCAGCGTGCATTTGCCATTGCGGAGGATGTTCTGCGCGGTGTTGGAGGAATTGCGGCAGGACAGCAGCATGGCGTAGAAGTCCTTGCCGGCCACATAATACGGCTGAACGAGCGAATAGGGGCCGAGGGTGGTCGAGCCATCCTCACAGAGGGTGGAAATGATGACGGTCGGCATCGGAAAATACAGGGACGTCTGATAGAAATTATCCACAATGCGGAGATTTTCAAAGCTGCTCATGGTCATGCTCCTCATTCATTTCTTTTGTTTGATGCGGTTTTTCCATCACTGGAAGAAATCGCGCTTGTTGAAGGCCGCGGTCATGAAGCGCCATGCGGCCTTGCCGTTGGTCAGCCACTGGATGTGTGCGTTGTTGCGTGTGTTGGTCAGCACCTTTTCGGACAGGAACGCCGCCACCACATCAGGACGGTCGCCCAGGATGTTGTAGACCTTCTTGGTCTTTTCCGGCAGGTCGATGGCTTCCTGATCACCCAGCGCCTTGACGGTGAAATCGGTGATCATGATGCCCGGGCTCAGCCGTCCGACGAGGACGCCGGTCTGTTTTTCTTCGCTCTCCTGCGCCAGCGCCTGGGTGAAGTGCGTCACCGCGCGCTTGGTGGTGCCGTACATATTCAGGCCGAGCATCATGGCATCGTTGCTGCCATAGCCCTCCAGGTTGTAGATTGCGCCATGCCCCTGCGCCGCCATGATCTCCATCGCCACCTTGCTGCCCAGCACGGCGCCCTTGAGATCCACATCCACCAGCATGGCGATCTCGCGCTCGGTCAGCTCCCACACGGGCTTCATCGGCTGATTCACGCCCGCGTTGTTGATCCAGATGTCGATTGATCCGCACTGTTCCGCGGCGTACTTCGCCAGATGTTCGAGATCCTCACAGACCGCCACATTGCCCACGCAGGCATACACCTTGCTGCCGCCCGGGATCGCCGCGATCTCCTGCCTGGCCTTTTCCAGCCGTTCCGCATTCAGATCGTTGAGCACAATGTTCATGCCCTTCCGCGCGAAGCAGCGCGCCATCTCCAGCCCCAGACCGCGTCCGCTGCCGGTGACCACAACCGTTTTCATTGCATTGTCCTCCTGTGTGATTGGTTGCTTCCAGTATACCCCTTCCGGGAAGAAATTGTCAACCATACCGCAAAAAAACAGATCAAGAAATATAATGATCTTCCGCAGTCAGAACGCAGCGCAAGGGCCTGCCGCGTCACCCGTTCACGATGGAAACTGCCGAGCCCCTGAGCGTCTTGGACACCACGATCTGGCGGTCGATCTTCTCCTCCAGCTCATGCACATGGGAGATGATGCCAATCAGGCGCTTGCCGTCCGCCAGTTCGCCCAGGACGCGCAGGGAGTTGCGCAGGGCATTCTCGTCCAGCGTGCCGAAGCCCTCGTCGATGAACATGGCCTCCATGCGGATGGCGCCGCTCTGGCCCTGTACGATGTCGGACAGCCCCAGTGCCAGCGCCAGGCTGGCCAGGAAGGATTCGCCGCCGGACAGCGTGGACACATCGCGCCACTGGCCGGTGCTGCGATCCAGCACATCCAGGTCAAGGCCGCTCTGATGGACGCGGTCGGCCGCCTCCTCCTTGCAACGCAGGGTGAACATGCCATCAGTCAGGACGGTCAGTCGCTTGTTGGCCGCCGCGACGACCTGCTTGAAGTAATACTGCTGCACATACGCCTCGAAGGTGAGCTTCGCGCGGCGGTTTCCGCCAGCCTTGCCGGAGCAGCAGTCCGACAGGTCGCGCACGATCGCCCAGCGTTCCTCCTTGCGCTTGCGAAGGCGGCTCGCCCGCTGGATCTCCTGCAGCGCATCCTGATGCGCGGCGACCTTCGCGGCGGCCTCCTTTTCGGCTGAATCCGCCTGCCGCTGCTCAATGTCCAGCGCCTTGAGCCGGTCCTCCAGCGCGGCCACATCCACCATCGCCTTGCCATCCAGCTTCTGCTGCACCTGGATCAGCCGGTCGCTGAGGGAGCGTTTCTGTTCCTCATGCGTGCGGACGGCCTTATCCAGACGGGCGATGTCCGCCTCTGCCAGCACGGCCTGTTCAAAGTCCTGCGCATCGGCAAAGCCGCATGCCGTCAGCCCTTCGCCGAAGATGATCCGCTGCTTTTCCTGCTGCAGCAGGGCATCCTCGATCTGCGCCCGGATGCTCTTCACCTGCCCCTCGCCCTCGCGCACCTGCAGCTGCAGGTCATGGAGCACCCTGCGGCACTGGTCGATGTCCTGACGGAACTGCCCGGCCTGTTCGTGAAGGGCCTTGATTTTCATCTTGACGGAGCGCTCCGTTTCATTTTCGCCCAGCCCCAGGGACGTCAGACGGTCCGCGGTCTCGCTGATCTTCCTTTCGGCCTCGCGCAGCTTGCCCGATACGTCCGCCAGGCTGGCCTCTGCGGCGCGGCGCACCGCTTCCGCATTTTCCAGCTGTTCGCGGGTCACGGCGGATTCCGCCAGCACCGCTGGATGGGGATGCTCGCACGATCCGCACACCGGACACGGATGTCCGCTCTCCAGCGCCTGCGCCAGCAAACCGGCCTGGCTCAGGTAGTAGCTTTCCTTCGCCGCGCTGTAGGCGTCATCCGCCGCACGGCTTTCCGCCGTCAGCCGGATCAGATCCGCCTGCAGCTTCTTCTGCGTCTTGTGATGCCGATCCTGCTCGCGCAGCATGGGCAGCACTTCTTCCAACCGCTGCGCCTGCTGCAGAAGGGCATCCGCCTCCTGCTGATGGGACATCGCTTCATCCAGCTGATGCTCGGCCGCGGGCAGCTTCGGTGCGGCCTCCGCCATGGCGTTTTGTGCCGCCGCGAGATCGCGTTCCAGCGCTGCGAGCCGGTCTTCCGCACTTTTCAGCAACGCCTTTGTCGCCAGCAGCTGCTGTGCCTTGCGCGCCCGGTCGATCCGCTGCTGCTGCGCATTCACGGTGTCCTGCTGCCCCTGCAGGGCCGCCAGCGCCGTGCTGCACTGTTGCTGCTCCTCATGGAGCTGATTCACCACGCGCCCCTGTTCCAGCTTGACGGTGAGCTCGCGGCGCATCCGGTCGATCTTCGTGCAGTTTTCAGCCGCAGCGGCCTGGGTATTCCGCTCCTGCTGGATGAGGCGTTCCAGCACCTCCAGCAGAAGGGAGGCGTATTTGGGGTCGCTGCAGTAGGTCAGCAGCAGCTCCCGCTCCGGGAAGGTCATCTCCGGCGAGATCTTGTCCGCCGCGAACCGGATGCGCGCATCCAGCTCGGCGCATTCTGCGGTGCAGGCGCTGCTCATCTCCTTCAGGCGGAGCGTCAGCGTCTCATAGAAGCCGGTGTTGAACAGCTTCTGGAAGAGCTGCTTGCGCACGTCCGACGGGGCGTTGAGGATCTTGAGGAAGTCGCCCTGGGCAATCATGACCGTCTGGGTGAACTGATCCTGCGTCAGGCCGAGCAGCTCATTCACCTTGGCGTTCACTTCCTGCTGGCCAAACCACGTCTGCCCGGTCTCCTGGCAGCGCATGCGCGCATCGGCATTCTGCTTGGTGGTACCCGTGCCGGTCAGCTTGGGGCGGATATATTCCGGATTGCGGCGGATCCACCATGTTTCGCCGCGATGGGTGAAGGTGAATTCCACCATGGTCTCGACCTTGGGGGCGGCATAGTCGGAGCGGAAGGAGCGGCTCTTGCGGCGTTCCCTGCCGCCGGCGGCCTCGCCATACAGGGCGAAGCTGATGGCGTCGAAGATAGTGGTCTTGCCGGCGCCGGTATCCCCCGCGATCAGGAACAGGCCATCCTCCCCCAGGAGGGTAAAATCGATCTCCGTGCGGTCCGCATACGGCCCGAATGCGGACATGACGATCTTAACGGGCTTCATCAGGATCTTCCTCCAGTTCCTTGATCAGTTGGCTCAGCACCTGCAGATGGCCCTCGCTGGGGAGCTGGTCATTGTTCTGCAGGCGGTAGAAATCATTGAACAGCTCCTGCACGGTCTTTTTCTCCATCATTTCGGCGGCGCGGACATCCTGATCCGTCTTCGTGCGGGAATTGACCACGGAGAATTTCAGCATATTGGGATGATTGACGGACAGGCTGACCTTGGCATCCGGCGGCGGCAGCTCGTCATGGATGGTGATCCACACATAGTCCTCGGTGTACAGTTCGTCCATCAGATCCTTGAGCAGCCCCTCGACGCACCGCACGTCCCGCAGGGGGTAGAGCGGCACCGTGCGCACCTGCGTGTCGCCCTTTTCATACATCTCCACGATCGTGACGGACTTATGGTGCCGCGCCTCGGAGAAGGAATACTTCAGCGGCGAACCGGCGTAGCGCATCGTCTCCCGCAGCACTTTCTGCGGCCCGTGGATATGCCCCAGCGCCACATAATCGAAATCTACCAGGATCGCGCCGTCGATCTGATCCAGCGTGCCCACGGACATCTCCTCCGAATCGCAGGTGACGCATCCGCTGACGAACTGGTGGCACATCAGCACATTGCGCTTGGTGCAGTCGATCTCCGCATGGCGGATGACAGCCGCCACGGCGTCCTGATACGACGCGATCTTCTCCTCCGGCCACACGCGACGCACCTGAGCCGGCCGCAGGAAGGGCATCAGCCAGACCGTCACAGGGCCATAGGCATCCTGCAGGGTCACATGCTGCAATTCGCCGGTGAAGTCCTCCGTCAGGTGGACGCCCGCATCCCTGACCAGCGAGGAAAAATAGGAGATCCGCTGGGCGGAATCATGGTTGCCGCTGATGATCATGACCATCTTCCCGGCCTCAGCCAGCCGGGACACAAACCGGTCGAACATCGCCATTGCTTCCGCCTGCGGGGTGGAGCGCTGGTATACATCGCCCGCGATGAGCACTGCCTGAACATCCTCGTCGACCGCCACCTGGACGATCTGATCAAGCACCGCTGCCTGATCCTCCATCAGCGACAGATCATTCATCTGCTTTCCCAGATGCAGATCCGCAGTATGCAGAAATTTCATATCGCGCACCTCTTTACTGGCATTTCTGTTTCACATTTGTCCGCAGGCACCGTTTGGCCCGGACGTATGTTTCCATTATACTCCAGCGGACGACGAATGGCAAGGGGAACGTCTCCACCGCAATTTTGAGATATGATCCAGCAGGATTCAAGGTGGCATTTTGCCGCCCGTGATGCTATAATAGGGGCAGCAAGCACGCATACAAGGGCATATTGCAAAGGGGTGACACCATGCGTTCCTACGAGCCGCACATCAGCGCAGGTTCCAGCTACTACAATTATTCCCCCAGCACCACCGCGCGGGATCACTTTCTCTATCCGCTCTGCGTGGGGGATTTCGTCTACGAAGCCGGATACGACCTGCGCCGCACGACATATGACAGCTTCCTGCTGGAGGTGATCCTGGAGGGCAGCGTGATCATCCAGACCGGCGGACACACCCTCCGCGCGCAGCAGGGGCAGGCGGTGCTGATCGACTGCCATCAGCCGCACCGGTATTATTCGGACACCGGCTGGCACGCCTGCTGGGTGCATTTTGACGGCTCCGCGGCAAAAGGGTATTTCGACCTGTTTCTCCGCCGCTGGGGGATCGCCTTTCCGCCCTGTCCGCCGGAGGTCAGCGAAGCCATCCGCGCGCTCTACCGCATGTTCGATGTGTCGGACACGCTCAGCGAGGTGCGCATGGCCCTTTTACTGACGCAGGCACTGTCCGCCCTGTCCGAACCGCCGCAGCACAGCACGCAGCCCCTGCTGGAAAGCATCACCGCGCGCATCAACGGCGCCCTGGGGAGCGAAATGTCCATTGCCGGACTGGCAAGGAGCGTCGGGCTGAGCGAATACCACTTCATCCGCGTCTTCCGCGCACAATTCGGCATGACGCCGCGCCAGTACATCATTTCCGCGCGGATGGCGCAGGCGCGATACCTGCTGCGCACCACGAGCGTCCCCATCGCGGAGATCGCCGAGCAGGTCGGCTACCATTCGGCGAGCATGTTCTCCGCCACATTCAAGCGTCTGCACGGGTGTTCTCCGGGATCCTACCGCACCGGGCCTGAGCAGGACGCATCCGCCCCATCATCATGATCTGTCAGGAGGCATATCCATGTTGCAGCAAGCAAAGGTCTGGTCGGAACGGGTGATGATCCCCACCTACGGCACCGGCCAGCCCGACAAGAACCCCATGTTCCTTGAAAAGCGCGTGTATCAGGGCTCCAGCGGCAAGGTGTATCCGCTGCCCGTGGTGGACAAGATCCTGGACGAGAAGCAGGATCAGCCCTATACGGCGGTCTGGCTGGAGAATGAGTATCTGCGCGTGATGGTGCTACCTGAATTGGGCGGACGCATCCAGCGCGCCTATGACAAGACCAACGGCTATGACTTTGTGTATTACAACGAGGTCATCAAGCCGGCGCTGGTGGGTCTGACCGGCCCGTGGATCAGCGGCGGCATCGAGTTCAACTGGCCGCAGCATCACCGTCCCACGACCTTTGCGCCGGTGGACTGGCGCATGGTGACGCATCCTGACGGCAGCGTCTCGGTGGAATTATCCGAGGTGGATCAGATGTACGGCACGAAGGGCAAGATGACCTTCACCCTCCATCCGGGGAAGGCATATATCGAGATCAGCGGGCAGCTGTACAACCGCACCAGCCTGCCCCAGACCTTCCTGTGGTGGGCGAACCCGGCTGTGGCGGTGAACGACCACACCTACTCGGTCTTTCCGCCGGATGTGCATGCCGTCTTCGACCACGGCAAGCGCGATGTGAGCAACTTCCCCATCGCCACGGGTGTGTATTATAAGCACGACTACGGCGCAGGGGTGGATATCAGCCGCTATCGAAACATCCCCGTGCCGACCAGCTATATGTGCGCCCACAGCGAGCATGACTTCGTCGGCGGATATGACGAGGCGAAGCAGGCGGGCATCCTCCATGTAGCGGATCATCACATCAGCACGGGCAAGAAGCAGTGGACCTGGGGCTGCGGCGACTTTGGCCGGGCGTGGGATCGCAACCTCACTGACGAAAACGGCCCCTATATCGAGCTGATGACCGGCATGTATTGCGACAATCAGCCGGATTTCACCTGGCTCAAGCCCTTTGAGGAAAAGACCTTCACGCAGTATTTCATGCCCTACAAGGCGGTGGGGCATGTCAAAAATGCCAGCCGGGAATGCGCCGTGAACCTCGACGTGTTCCAGGGCCGCGCGCGGGTGACGATATACGCCACAGCGGTGTATGAACATGCGCGCATCCGCCTGACGAATGATTCCGATGTTCTGCTTGACCATCGGGGGACGATCAGCCCGGTGGATGTGTTCACGGCGGACATCCCCTTTGCCGGTGCGGAAACGTCGCTGCGGCTGGTGGTGGAGACCTCCGGCGGACGCAGGCTGATCGAATACGCCCCGCAGGAGAGCAGGATCGAGGAGATCCCCGAACCTGCTGCACCGGCCAAACAGCCGGAGAACATCGCCACGGTGGAGGAGCTGTATCTGACCGGCCTGCACATCGAGCAGTACCGCCACGCCACCTATCTGCCCGATCCCTACTATTTGGAAGGCCTCAAGCGCGACCCGGGGGACATCCGCTGCAACAATGCCTACGGGACGCTGCTGCTGCGCCGGGGACAGTTCTCTCAGAGCGAAGCGTATTTCCATGCGGCCATCGCCCGGATGACGGCGCGCAACCCCAATCCCTATGACAGCGAGGCCTATGTGAACCTCGGCCTTGTGCTGCGCTATCAGGGCCGGGAGGACGAGGCCTACGACGCCTTCTACAAGGCGACCTGGACGGCTGCCCAGCAGGAGAGCGCCCACTATTTCCTGGCGTGCATCGACAGCGCGCGCGGCGAATACGAAACAGCCCTCATGCACATCGACCGCAGTCTGGTGCGCAATGCCCACAGCCTGAAGGCACGTGCGCTGCGCGGCCTGCTGCTGGATCAGCTGGGGCGGCATGAGGAAGCCGCCACCTGGTATGCAGAGAACCTCCGCCTGGATGCCTTCGACTATGTGTCCCGCTTGGAGAGCGGCGATGAGGACAATACGCTCCGGATGATGAACGGGCGCGTCAGCAGCTTCATCGAGTGCGCCATCGACTATGCCGAGGCGGGCTTCTATACCAAGGCTGTCAGGGTGCTGACGCTTTGCCCCGTGTCTTCCCCCATGGTGCAGTATCACCGTGCGCGCTATGCCTCCCGCATGGGGGATGCAGCGCAGGCGGCACAGGCGCTGCACGAGGCCTCGGCGGCCTCCCCGCTGTATTGCTTCCCTAATAAGCTGGAGGACATCGCCGTCCTGCAATTCGCCATGGCGAATGCGCCGCAGGATGCGCGTGCGCCCTACTATCTGGGCTGCCTGTGGTATGACCGCCGGCAGTACGATGCAGCCATCGCCTGCTGGGAAACGTCCGCCGAACTCGATCCGACCTTCCCCACCGTGTGGCGCAACCTGTCCCTGGCGTATTTCAACAAGCGCAGCGACAAGGCAAAGGCGCTGGTCTGCATGGAACGCGCCTATGCGCTGGACGAGGGCGACGCCCGGGTGCTGCTGGAGCTGTATCAGCTCTACGGCAAGCTCAACCGCAGCGTGGCAGAGCGCTTTGACCTGCTGGAAAAGCACCGGGATACGGCCTTTCTCCGGGATGATGTGTATGTGGAATACGTCAAGCTGCTGAATTTGCAGGGGCGGCAAGAGGTAGCCCTGGACCTCCTTATGGCGCGGCGCTTCCACCCCTGGGAGGGCGGCGAAGGCAAGGTCACGACCCAATATGCCACTGCGCTGACCCAGCTGGGCGTGCAGGCGCTGCATCGCGGCGATGCGCAGCAGGCGCGGGACATGCTGCACCGGGCGCTGGTATTCCCGCACAACCTGGGTGAGGGCAAGCTGGAGGGCGCGAAGGACAACGATATCTACTACTACCTGGGTCTGGCGGAACGTGCTCTGGGCCACGAGGCGGAAGCCATCGCCTGTCTGGAACGTGCCGCCGTCGGTGAGCAGGAGCCTGCCTCCGCGATGTATTACAACGATCAGCCGGCCGACCTCATCCTCTATCAGGGTCTGGCGCATCGGGCGTTGGGTCGCGAGGACAAGGCGCGCGGCCGCTTCTACAAGCTCATCTCCTATGGCGAGAAGCATTATTACGACCATGTGAAGATCGACTTCTTCGCCGTGTCCCTGCCGGATCTGCAGCTCTTTGACGATGATCTGGACATGCGCAGCCGCGTTCATTGCGATTACCTCATCGCCCTGGGCAGCTATGGTCTGGGGGACATGCAGCGCGCGGAAAGCAGCTATCAGGCGGTGCTGGCGGCGGATCGGGCCCATCAGGGTGCGCTGATGCATCTGCGGCTGCTGAAAGGAGCGGAAGAGCAATGACCTGCATCGACCTGAGCGGCCAGTGGCAATGCGTCATCCGCCGCGATAACGACACCATCACGGCGCCCATCGCCATTCCCGGTTCGCTGGACGAAAGCGGCATCGGCTTCCCCGATGCGGGCGGCTATGCGTGGCATCCCGATGCGGATGTGGCGTCGGACATGGCCGGGGAGAGCTGCATCGCCACGCGTCTGACGCGGCGCGTCACCCATGAGGGCGCGGCGGAGATCAGCCGCAGCATCGCAACGGACATTCCCTGCGGAAAGCGCGTCTTTCTGGAGGTGGAACGCTCCCGCCATCTGACCCTGAAGGTGAACGGGCAGCCCGTGCCTTGCCTCGGCGAGGCCTCCATCAGCACCCCCTATGTGTTTGAACTGACCGGCCTGCTGACCAACCACGATGTGCTGACCCTGACGGCGGACAACAGCTATCCCGGCTGGCCCCATGATGCCATCGTGTATTCCTCCGCTGCCACGGATGAAACGCAGACCAACTGGAACGGCCTGCTGGGCTATGTGCGCCTGCGCGTGGAGGACGAGGTGTTCGTGCCGGAAGTGCGCGTCCTTCCCCGGGCGGATGGCTTGCGTGTGTGTGCGGTGATCGATGCATCCCGCCCCTGGGCTGGCACGCTGACCTTCACCTCTCCGGCGCTGCTCTCGCCCTGCGTGATGGCAGTGCAGATGCAGCCCGGTGTACAGACCTTCACAGCGGACGCCTTGCCCATCCGCCCCGATGCGCGCCTCTGGGATCTGCAGGAAGGCCATCTCCATCCCCTGACAGCGGCACTCTCCTGCGGTGCGAAAAAGACCGTGACCTTCGGCATCCGCCGCTTTGCCGCCAACGCAGACGGACGCCTGACCCTCAACGGGCGCGTCATCTTCCTGCGGAGCGAGGCGAACTGCGCTGAATTCCCCGAAACGGGGCATCCGCCCATGGACGTGGCTTCCTGGACGCGCATTCTGGGCATCTACCGCAGCTATGGCGTGAACTGCATGCGCTTCCACTCCCACATTCCGCCGGAAGCTGCCTTCACCGCGGCGGATGAGATAGGCATGCTCATGCAGCCGGAACTGTCCCACTGGAATCCCCATACGGCCTTCGAGGATGACGCCAGCCAGCGCTATTACCGCGCGGAATTGATTGCTGCGCTGCGCATGCTGGCCAATCATCCCTCCTTCGTCATGCTCACCTATGGCAATGAGCTGGCGGCGGGCGAGGTCGGCCATGCGTATATGGATGCGCTGACCACCCTGGCGCATCAGCTGGATGACACGCGCCTCTATGCCAATGCGTCCAACGGCGAATACGGCGGACGCGGCTGCGACGCGCAGAGCGATTTCTATGCCTCCCAGAGCTTCTACGACCGAACGCTGCGTGCGACCTCCGCCGGTATGAAGGGGCATCTGAACGAAAGCTATCCCAATGCGCGGACGGATTATTCCTCCGCCATGGCCGCGCTGCGCAAGACCTACACCAAGCCGGTGTTCACCTTCGAGGTGGGGCAGTATGAGGTGCTGCCGGATTTCGATGAGCTGGCCGATTTCCACGGCGTGACCCGGCCGGATAACTACGCGCTGATCCAAAGGCGCGTGCAGGAGCGCGGCCTTACAGACGTGTGGAAGCGCTATGTGGCGGCCACGGGTGAATTATCCCTGCGGTGCTATCGCGAGGAGGTCGAGGCCGTCCTGCGCACGGAGAGCCTGTCGGGCATTTCCCTTCTGGGCCTGCAGGATTTCCCCGGTCAGGGAACGGCGCTGGTGGGCATGCTCAACGCGCACCTCCAGCCCAAGCCCTTCCCCTTTGCCCAGCCGGAACGCTTCCGCGCCTTCTTCACCGATGTGCTGCCGCTGGCGATGCTGGAAAGGTATACCTATGAGGCCGGCGAAACGCTCTGCGCGGAGGTGAAGCTGGCGAATTACGCCAAACATGCGCTCACGGATGGCCTGCGCTATAGCCTGTCGGGCGAGGGCTTCCGCGTGGAAGGCCAGCTGGCGGAAGTCACCGCGCCCGTCGGCGGACTGACCGCGCTGGGGACGCTGTGCATCCCCCTGACGGGGATCTCCCGCGCGGAAAAGCTGACGCTGCACCTTTCCTTTGGCGGCGCACAGAATGACTATCCGCTGTGGGTGTATCCGTCCTGTACGCCGGTCTGTCCGGAGGGCGTGCATGAATGCCGCGCGCTGGACGAGGCCGCCAAGGCTGTGCTGGCGCAGGGCGGCACGGTGTATCTGTCGCCTGCGTCCACCAGGGAGGCGCTGCCGGATTCCATTCAGGCGCAATTCAGCACGGATTTCTGGTCGGTCGGCACCTTCCCCTTCCAGGAGGGCGGCATGGGGCAGCTGATCGACGCGGCGCATCCCCTCTTTGCGGATTTCCCCACCGACGCCCATACCGACTGGCAGTGGTGGCCCATGGCGACCCAGCGCGCGGTGATCCTGCCCGAACGCTATGACGCCATCATCACGGAGATGGACTGCTATGCGCATCTGCGTCCCATGGCGCAGCTGCTGGAGGCGCGCTGCGGCGGTGGACGGCTGCTGCTGTCCACGCTGGGCTTGCAGGCGCTGCAGCAATACCCCGAATGCCGGGCGCTGCAGGGGAGCATCTATCGCTACCTGGCCTCGGCTGATTTCGCCCCCGCACAGGAGCTGCCCCTGGAAGTGGCGGAGGCGCTGGTAAAGGCGATCCCCGAAAAGTAAAACGGCAACACAAAAGGCCGGATCCGCGTAGATCCGGCCTTTTGCATCACTCCCACAGGGGCGTGGGGTAGAGACCTTCCTCCGCCATGCGTGCCATGGCTGCCTTGACCTGCGCCTTATCCGCCTGATAGGTCACGCCATACCAGCGGGACGGGCAGCGCAGCACTTCCACCGTGGCGGTGTGCTGATCGAGCATGCCATTGACCACGCCGGGCAGGTAGAATTCCGCCTTGAGGGGATTCTCCGCCGCCGCGCGGGCATGGAAGGCCGGGAACGTACGCTCCATTTCGCGCAGGATCGACGGCGTGAAGCCGAACATGTTCATGCTCACGGGCGCATCCGCAGACAGGCGGTGGTAGGTTTCGCCGTCCTCGGTGAAGAGGGGGCCGTCGCAGGTGCTGATGATGTGCGTGCGCTCCACGATCTGCGTCAGATAGCCTTCCGCATCCGCCGTGCAGATGCCGCGGGACACATAACCGTTTTCTGTCAGGGTGTTTTTGAGCTCATACCCGACCATGAAATAGCGCGCCTGCGCATCGTCCGCCAGGGTGCTGAGCTTCTCATAGGCGATGCGGAACGCCTCCACGCCATAATAATCATCCGCATTGATGGCCAGGAAGGGCGCATCGATGTATTCACGGCAGCACCACACCGCATGCCCCGTGCCCCAGGGCTTCACGCGGCCTTCAGGCACCGTACAGCCCTCCGGCAGCATATCCAGCTGCTGATAGGCATAGGTCACGTCCATATGCTTTTCGATCCGCGCACCCACCAGGCGCTTGAAATCCGCCTCGATCTCGTGCTTGATAAGGAAGATCACCCGGCGGAAACCCGCACGGCGCGCATCAAACACGGAATAGTCAATGATCGCCTCGCCCGACGAGCCGACGGGATCCATCTGCTTCAATCCGCCGTAGCGGGATCCCATGCCTGCCGCGAGAATGACCAGAATCGGCTCCTTCATTCCAGTTCCTCCTGTGTCGTTGTTACTGCTATCATACTCCATTTTGCCCTGCATGTCAAATGTAAAACTTCGCGATGCTGTCAAACATGATTGCGTTTCGCGCGGATTTGTCGTATAATACAGAGTGAGTAAGCATCTACCCCACACAGGAGGTTCGATATATGGATTTTCTCAAGACCTTATTGGCCTATATGTCCCTGATGGCCGCCCTGGGTGTGCAGGAAGGCCCCGCGGTCAGCGCTGTCCCCACGCCGACGCCGCTGCCCAGCCATATCACGGCATCCCCCGTGCCGAATCAGACCGAGGCGCCTACCGCAACCCCCAGCCCCACCTCCGCGCCCGTGCCGACCATCACCCCCAACAGCCGCTACACCAAGGTGGCCTATGGCGATCGCGGCACGCAGGTCACCAAGCTGCAGAAGGCGCTGATCTCGCTGGGCTATCTGCCTGAGAACGCGGCGGACGGTGCCTATGGCTACCAGACCTACAACGCGGTCAAGGCCTTCCAGAAGGCCAACGGGCTGAGTGTGGATGGCGTGGCCGGTCCGGCGACGCTGACCAACCTGTATGAGAATCCCAATGTGGTGGGCGTGGTCAAGGAGACCGCCGTCCCCACCGCAACGCTCTCCCCCACCCTGCCGGCCATCACGCCCACTCCCACGCCCGCGCCAGTGCTCACCGGGCTGACGCTGCTGGAGAACGCCTATGTCATCTCCGGCAACACGGGCGAGATGCTCCAGCGCACCGTCACCACCGAGTATGACACCTTCGCGGTGCAGGCCACGGCGCGTCCGTCCCTGTGGGTGAACGAAGCTGGTCAGGCGGTGCTCTCCCTGACCGAACTGGTGGACTGCCTGGACGGCTGGACGCTCATGGGTTCCAGCGCGGATGGCCTGTACGCCCTGAACGCCTGCGGATATACGCTCAGCATCCAGCTGCTGTCGGATGTGCCGACCGTGCTGGTGGATGGCCAGGCGGTGGACATCGCGGTGGAGGATCTCTTCCTGCACAACGGCACCGTCTATGTGTCCGAGGGCTTCCTGCGCACGGCACTGAAGGCGGAGACCGTCTTCGATGCGGACGAAAAGTCCCTTGTGCTGACCTTCACGGACAAAAGCATCGCCGGCGCCCAGGATTAACGCGATCCATCAAGATCCATCAGGCTCGTCATCGGCCGCAGGTCGAAGGCGGGCCCTTTTTTTGACCCTGGCGGAGAAGATCCGCGCACACATCACACTTTTCAGCAAATACAAAAGGCTCGCCCCCGGCACAGCGCCGGAGACGGGCCCTTTTTGTTGCAGCGATCGGGGCGCCTTATTTCAGGCCGCCCAGGCCGTCGTTGTATTCGATGGTCTTCTGATACATCTTGTAGTTGGAGGTGTGCAGCTTCTCGCGCTTGACCTCCTGCCCATTCTTGTACCAAACCTTGTAGGTCACCACGGTATAGCCGGTGCGCGCCTTGACGGTCACCTTTTCCGTCCCTGCCTTCAGGCTGGCGTTGTAGACGTACTTCGGCTCGTCCGGCGGCGCCTTCTTGTAGGTCGTTTCGCTGACCAGGTCGATGGTCATGCCGTCCTCCAGCTTCCGGCCGTAGATCTCCACCGTCACCTTCTGGTTGGCGTAATTCGCCACGATAAAGATCGGCCATTCCGTATCATTGCGGAAGCTGAAATCCAGATTCGGCCAGTTGACCGTCGCATCCTCGCCCATGTCCACATAGTTGCTCGGCCAGGCATGGGGATCGCGATCCACGATGGTCAGATTGGCGCGCGCCACCGCATTGAAGAGGGTCGTGCTAGTCTGGCAGACGCCGCCGCCGATCTCATCGAAGGTCTCGCCGCCGGAGATAGCCGCCGCCGGCTTGTAGCCCTTCTCGGCGGTACGCTGACCGGTCGCCTTGTTGAAGGAGAAGGTCTCGCCGGGCAGGACGGTGGTGTGGGAGATCGCCTCAGCCGACAGGCAGATGTTGGTGTTGCGGTTGGCATTGCTGGTGGTCTTGGTCGTGAAGGACGAAATGCACCCGAAGGTGTTCATCAATTCCGCCTTGGTGACGGAGGCCAGGAGCACCTGCGGCTCCACGGTGATGGTCTGCTGATAGACGCCGCTGTCCAGCAGGCCGATGACCGTCTGGTAGATGGCATCCGCATCCACATACAGGCCGGATTCATCGCTGTTGAAGGTGAATGTCTTGCTGGAGGGGTCGAAGGTCGCCACGGAGGCATTCACCGGCTCGCAGTTGATGGTGCTCGCGATGCTCTGCACGATCTGGCGGACGGTGTTGCGGTCATAGGTCGTGACGGTGTAAAACGCGCGCGGATCGTTCATCACGTCCTGCACGGTGGCCAGTCGCTGGCGGAAAGGCGTGGTGGACGTGCCGCGGATGGCGGTGGTGTTGCCGCGTCCCAAAGCGTAGGCCTGATCCACCACATCATCGATATTGCGGTAGAGCGGCACGGTGCTGGAGTCAATGGACCACAGATAGCCGTCCATGCTGACCTGAATGGCGAAGGTGCTACCCTCGCCGCCCTCCACCTGGCTGACGGCCTCGCGCGCCTCCTGCTTGGTCATGCCGCCCACATGCACGCCGTCGATATACACGCCGGAATAGATGCGATCGGTCTGCAGATACTGGCGGTAGGCCTCCTGCGTGGCGATCAGATCGCTGTCCATGCGGAGGATGCCCTGATTGATGAAGGCATAATTGGGCATGCTGTCATAGGTGACGCCGAAGAGCTGCGGCGCAGCGAACATGAGCAGCACGCCGGTCGCCATCAGACAGATGAAAGCCACCATGAACCAGAGGCCATTGTGTTGGCGGCGGCGTTTCTTTTTGCGGATGGGCCGGGCCGCGCGGGCGGAATGATCCTCATAATCGCTGTAGGCACGGCGCTGCGGCTCCGCATGCTGGCGCATCTGCGCCTGACGCTCCATCAGCTCCTGCGAGCGTCCGATGGGCGCGCGGGCCTGGGGCATCCGTGCCTGCGGCGTGCGGGACTCCGGCTGCGGTGCGATATCTTCCGGGCGGGCATGGCGTTCCGTGCGCCGCCGTCTTCCCTGGGGTGTTTCGGTCATAGGTTCCTCCTGGTCGTTTTAAGGGGTATCCTTGTGCGCCATGCGGTAGGAAAGCTGCTGCAGGCTGTCCGACAGGTGGACATTGACCACCAGCATATCCTCCGGATGGGTCAGATCGGTGGGTGCAAAATTCCAGATGGCGCGCACCCCGCAGCGGTAGAGGCGTTCCAGCGCCTCCTGGGCGTAGCGTTTGGGCAGGGCGAGGACGGCGATATCCACCACATTCTCCTGCACGAAGCTCTCCAGCGTGTCCATGTGCAGCACCGGGATCTCGCCCAGGCTGCGGCCGACCTTGGTCTGGACGGTATCGAAGAGCGCCACCGTGCGGAAGCCCTCGCGGGAGAAAGTCGGATACTGCGCCACGGCACAGCCGATATTGCCCGCGCCGAGGATGATCAGCCGGTGTTCCTTGTCCAGCCCGAGGATCTCGCCGATATGATCCTTGAGCTCCGTCACCTTATAGCCGAAGCCCTGACGGCCGAATCCGCCGAAGCAGTTGATATCCTGGCGGATCTGGGAAGGGGTGAGGTGCATACGCTCCCCCAGTTCCTGGGAGGAGATGGAGGACACACCTGCGGCCTCCAGTTCACGCAGATGCCGATAATACCCGGGCAGGCGGCGGATCACCGCGTCCGAAACATGACCAGACATAGGAAAACCTCCTTGCGTCGCGCAGATCATTGGGAGTCATAATGGTTGATTATAGCACATTTTTCTCCAGCTTGCAACGAAAATCCCCATCATTCACGCCATGCACCCTGTGCCTCACGTCAGCGGCGGTGATTGCGCACCTCGCCGCGCAGGATGTCGCCCGGCTGCACGGCATGTTCCGTCCGCATGGCGATGATCTCACCGCCGATGCCGAGGGTATCCAGCGTTTCTCCTGTCTTTTCGCGCAGGAAGGGCACCGCCGTGACCGGCTTCACGCCGGACGGCGTCAGCAGCTCCAGCGCATCACCGGCATGGAAGCGGTTCTTAAGCAGGAAGCGTGCGTTCTCCCCCGGCTGTGCCGCCGAAACAGCCCGGGCGATGTACTCCCGCTCCTGATGGAAGCCCTCCGCACCGCCGGGGATCTCCGGCTTGCCCAGCGCAAAACCGGTATCGCTCTCCCGGTGGCTGGCACAGGCCAATTCCGCCATGAGGTCAGGCAGCGCCGCCTCGAAGGCCGCCGGGCTTTGCGCATACAGGTCCAGTGCGCGCCGATATGCCGCCGTCACCGTCGCCACATAGTATTCAGTTTTCATGCGGCCCTCGATCTTCAGCGAGGCCACACCGGCGCCGATGAGTCGCGGCAGCACGGGCATCAGGCACAGGTCCTTCGCGGAGAAGATGTATGTGCCGTTGTCGTCCTCACACACGGGGAGATACTCGCCCGGCCGCTTTTCCTCCACCACATGGTATTGCCAGCGGCAGGGCTGGGCGCATTCGCCCTGATTGCCGCTGCGGTTCGCCAGCACCGCCGAAAGCAGGCAGCGTCCGGAATACGCCATGCAGGACGCGCCATGCACGAAGGTCTCGATCTCCACGCCGTCCAGCTGGGCGATCATGTGCTGCATGCGGTCAAGGGACGTTTCGCGAGCCAGGATGACGCGTTCGCACCCCAGCTGCTGATAATGCTTCACCGCGGCGGTGTTGACCGTGCTGGCCTGGGTGGACACATGCAGCGGGAGCCCCGGCACCTTTTCGCGCAATGTGACGATGGCTCCCAGGTCACTGACGATGGCGGCATCCACGCCGATGGCATGGGCGATGCGTGCCGTTTCGACAAAATCGTCCATCTGATCATCAAAGGGGAAAACATTCATGGTGAGGTAGAACTTCTTCCCGGCCGCATGGCAAAGCGCCACCGCCTCACGCAGCTGCTCCTCATCATAATTGCCCGCGAAGGCGCGCAGGCCAAAGCGCTTCATGCCGCCATACACCGCATCCGCGCCGAAATGGAGGGCTGCACGCAGCGCCTCCATTCCTCCAGCCGGACAAAGCAGTTCCGGCATATGCTGATCCATTTTGTTCTTCATGCGTATCCTTCTTTGGTCGTTTACTGGATGCCGCGCTCTGCGTCGTATTCCTTCCACAGGGGCGCGTAGATGCTCACGGCCTGTTCGTGCTCCTGGAGCGTGCGGGAGAAATGCAGTTCTCCGCTCTCCGGATCCTTGGCGCAGAAGTACAGATAGTTCTCCGCCACATAGGTCTCATCCGGATACAGCGCGGCCTGGATCGCCGCCTTGGACGGGCTGCAGATCGGGCCCAGGGGCAGCCCCGTCACCTGATAGGTGTTGTAGGGGCTGTTCAGCGCCAGATCGCTGTTGGTCAGGCTCATCTTGCGCACACCGGTGACGTAGTGGATGGTCACGTCGCTCTGGAGCTTCATGCCGGCCTTCAGGCGGTTATGGAACACGGCGGACGTCTTGGTGAAGTCGCTGTCCTTGGCTTCCTTCTGGATGAGGGAGGCCAGCGTGAGCACCTCGTCCATGGTCATGCCCAGCTCCTCCGCGCGATCCTGATATTCCGCCGGATAGACGCGATCCGTCTGGCTGAGCAGCTTGCGGATGATGTCCTCCGCCGTGGCGGTGGTGTACACCTCATAGGTGTCGGGCGCAAGGTATCCCTCTAGGACGTACTTGCGCTGGCTGACGCTCTTGCCGGACAGGACATCGGCGATGTAATAATAGTCGGAGAACTGGCTGCCCGTGCGGCACATATCGAGGAATTCCGCGCTATCCTGCAGCACGCCGTCCTCCACCAGCTTGGCGGCGAACTCCTCGATCGTCCAGCCGGGGATGAGGGTGATATTGCGCACGATGGGATTGCCGTCGCCCGTGGTGAGCTGCTCCGCGATCTGTGCCATGGTCATGGCAGGCGTCAGCAGATACGAGCCGGACTGGATCTTCTGGCCCATGCCCGCAAAGTCGCAGTAATACTTGAACACCGTCCTGTTGCGGATCAGCCCGGCTTCCTCCAGATTGTTGGCCACGCGGGTCAGGCTCTGGCCGCTTTCCACCTGGAAGGCCACCTGTGCGTGATCCGCCGTGTTCGCCGGGGCGAGGTATTCATCATACACCTTGCTCCAGACGCTCCACAGGATGCCGATGACCAGCAGGACGCTGCACAGCAGCACCAGCAGGGGGCGCACGATGCGCCACAGCGCGCTGTACCAGTAGGGGCCGTATTGCCGCTCATCGCGGACGCTTCTGTAGGTATCATTGCGCTTGTCCAATGTGACAACCTCCTACACAAAAATGCATCGCAGCCGCCCTGGTCAGCCTTCCGCCCCGGGGAGGCCCATATCGATGTCAGCCGCGTCGGTCAGGATCTTGAAAATGTCCGCCAACGCCTGCTGCAGCCGCATCTCCGCCAGCATATACTTGCTGACCGTCGGATTGCCGAACAGCAGCGCCGTGATGCCCTGGAAGCGCTGCATATCGTCATCATCGGGGGTGGCGCCGGCGACAGCGCCCATCTGCAGCTTCACCTGCAGCTTCTTGTATTCCTTGATGAGCGCGGCGGTGGTCTCATCCGCCATGACCTCATCCTGAAGGCCGTGATAGGTCTGATACTCCTCGCTCTGGCGGATATCCTGAGCAAGACGATGCGCATTGGAGTATTCCATACTTGTTGTAACCGTCCTTTCACATCATGAAACGATTTCAGGCTGGTAATTCATCCCGTGAGGAGAAAAAAAGGAGAAGGCACTTGCGTACCCTCTCCTATGATAGCAGATATGGGGCTTTTCGTCAAACATCCAGGATGATGGGGAGGATCATGGGGTTGCGCTTGATCTTCTCGAAGATATAGCGGTGGAGCTCATCCTTGATGCGGTTCTTGAGCATGGGCCAATCCTCGCCTGCCAGGCTGGAGGAGGACAGGATCTGTCGCACCACATCGCGGGTGTTCTCGATGATGTCCTCATTTTCGCGGACGTAGATGAAGCCGCGGCTGATGATATCCGGGCCGGAGACCAGCTTGCGCTCGTCACGGTTGATGCCCATCACCACGATGATCAGGCCGTCCTGGGAGAGGTGCTTGCGGTCGCGCAGCACAACATTGCCCACGTCGCCGACGCCCAGGCCGTCCACCAGCACGCCGCCGGTAGGCACCTGTTCGGCCAGATAGAGGCCTTCCTCGTCCATCTCGATCACCTGGCCGATCTCCGGCAGGACGATGTTCTGGCTGGGCATGCCCATGGATTCCGCCAGTTCGGCATGCTGCCACAGCATGCGGTATTCGCCGTGGACGGGGATGAAGTACTTCGGCTTGACCAGCGCGTGCATCAGCTTCAGCTCTTCCTGGCAGGCGTGGCCGGAGACATGCACCTTTTCCATCGTGTGGTATACCACCTGCGCGCCGCAGCGGTAGAGCTGGTTGATGACGCGGCTGATGTACTTTTCGTTGCCGGGGATGGGGCTGGCGGAGATGATGACCATATCGCTGGGGCGGATCTGAAGCTTGCGGTGCTCGGAATACGCCATACGGGTCAGGCCGGCCATGGCCTCGCCCTGGGAGCCGGTGGTCATCACGAGGATCTCGTCATCGGCATAGCGATCCAGATCATCCGCCTCGATCAGCGCGCCGTCGGGAATGCGCAGTTCGCCGATCTGCATGCCCACACGGCTGACATTGACCATGCTGCGGCCGATGAAGCACACCTTGCGCCCATAGGACACGGCATTGTCGATGACCATCTGCATACGGTGGATATTGGAGGCGAACATGGCGACGATGACGCGGCCCTTGGCATCGCGGAACATCTTCTCGAAGGTCTCGCCGATCTTGCGTTCGGACATGGTCTGGCCGGGACGCTCCACATTGGTGGATTCGCACAGCATGGCCAGCGCGCCGCGCTCACCGATCTCGGCGAAGGTGGCCAGGTCGGTCACATGGCCGTCGATGGGGGTATAGTCGATCTTGAAGTCACCGGTCACGACCACCGTACCGGCCGGGCAGGTGATGGCGATGGCGCACGCACCGGCGATGGAGTGGCTGACATGGATGAACTTCGCGGTGAAGTGCTTGCCCAGCTTGATCTCATCGCGCGGCTGAACGACCTGCATGGGGATGCCGTTCAGGCGATGCTCCTTGAGCTTGAGATCGACCAGCGCCAGGGTCAGCTTGGTGCCGTAGAGCGGCGCCGGCACCTGACGCAGGATGTACGGCGTGGCGCCAATATGGTCCTCATGGCCATGGGTGAAGAGGTAGCCGCGGACGTTCTTCTTCTTGGCCACCAGATAGCTCACATCCGGGATGACCAGGTCAACGCCGAGCATATCCTCCTGGGGGAAAATGGAACCGCAGTCCACCACAATGATATCGTCTTCATATTCGAAGACGGTCATATTCTTGCCGACCTCATCCACGCCGCCCAGGCTGACGACACGGAGTCGGGATTTCTGCTTCACATTACGCGGGGTCACTGGAATCCTCCTTTCAACGTTCGGGACGATGCCCACCTTCCCCACCGGGATCCGCCGCCAGATCATCTGCGGGGGCCGGACAGGGAAAAAGAATAAACTGATCAAAGCAGCGGACAGATAACGGTCGTCCGTTGCTGATGTACATCATGAAACATGACGCGGATGCATTCCCGGCCCACTGCATGCGACCCTGCAGCAGTGCCAGCCGTTTTTCCCGGAATGGATTTCAACGTTCATGGCAGGGCTGCCGGACGATCCTCCCGGCAACACCTTTCGTTCTATTATTATAGCACATCATTCAAAAAAAATCCACCGAAATTCTGCCGAATCTTCGACAATAATTTGGTGGATTCTATGCAAATCACATGATTTTTTATGAAAACATTGCCGAAAACGCATGTGCGTATCCGAACGTCATGGAAAATTCAGGCTTGAACGTTCCTATTTTCACACATACAGCGGAAACCCCGCCATCAGCGCCTCCACTTCCGCCTTCACCTGCGGCACCGCGCTCTCCCCTTCACGAACGATCCGCGCGATCCATGACGCGACCTGCGCCATCTCCTTTTCCTTCAGGCCGCGCGAGGTCGCTGCGGGCGTCCCCACACGCACGCCGCTGGTCACGAAGGGCGAGCGCTTTTCATTCGGCACGGTGTTCTTGTTGACGGTGATGTTGGCCTCCTCCAGCAGATTCTCCAGCAGCTTGCCGGTCATCTCCGTGTCGGAGAAATCCAGCAGGAGCAGATGATTGTCCGTGCCGCCGGACACCATGCGGATGCCTTCCGCGCGGAAAGCCGCTTCCAGCGCCTTGGCATTGCAAACGATCTGATGCTGATACGCCTTGAATTCATCCGTCAGCGCCTCGCCGAAGCAGACCGCCTTCGCCGCGATGACGTGCATCAGCGGTCCGCCCTGGGTGCCGGGGAAGATCGCCTTGTCGATGGCCTTGGCCCATTCCGCCTTGCACATGATCATGCCGCCGCGCGGGCCGCGAAGTGTCTTGTGGGTGGTGGTGGTCACAAAATCCGCATAGGGCACGGGGGACGG
>CAZIUA010000034.1:0-25842 GCA_964542315.1 uncultured Faecalibacterium sp.
CAAGGTCGGCATCCTGGACAAGGCCTACACCCGCTGCGACCAGCTCTCCGGCGGTCAGCAGCAGCGCGTTGCCCTGGCCCGCACGCTGAATCAGTCCCCGTCCATCATCCTCGCGGATGAACCCGTTGCCGCCCTTGACCCCGTGACCGCCCATCAGGTCATGAGCGATTTCAAGCGCATCAATGAGGAAATGAACATCACCGTGCTGATCAACATCCACCATGTTGACCTTGCGCTGAAGTATGCCAGCCGCGTCATCGGCATCCGCGCGGGCGAGATCGTCTACGATGGCCCGACCACTGCCGTCACGCAGGAAGTCCTCGACTCCATCTACAACGGCGCGGCCGTTCCGCAGGCGGGTGAGTGATATGGCGAAGAAGAAGGAAGCCGCCTATCGTGTGCCGCTGTTTGACCGCATCTTCAAGCCGCAGATCATCACCCTGCCCAACGGCAAGACCGTTGCGCGTCCCCGCAGCCGCATGCCGCTGATCGTCGCGGCCATCGTGGCGGTGCTGTGGGCGTCCGTGCTGCTGACCGGCTTTGATATCGGCATCATCATCAAGCGCGGACATCAGTTCACCTACATCCTCAAGCGCATTTTCCACCCGAATTTCTCCTATTTTAACAAGGTCATCGGACCTTTGCTGGATACCATCAAGATGTCCATCCTCGGCTCCGTCCTGGGTGCGACGCTGGCGCTGCCCTTCTCGGTGGTGGCGTCCACCAACATCAACCGCAACAGCTGGATCGTGTCCATCTGCCGCTTCCTGCTGAACATCATCCGCACGCTGCCCACGCTGGTCATCGCGAAGTTCGCCGCGCTGATCTTCGGCCTGGGTACTTTCGCCGGCACGGTGGCCATCACGGTGTTCACCTTCGGCGTCGTGTCCAAGATGATGTACGAGGCCATCGAGACCATCGACATGGGCGCCTTCGAGGCCATGGAATCCGCTGGCGGCAACAAGTTCCAGTCCTTCTGGACGGCCTGCTTCCCGCAGATCCTGCCCACCTACCTCAGCTACTGCCTGTACAGCCTGGAGATGAACATCCGCGCGGCGGCCATCCTGGGTTATGTCGGCGCGGGCGGTCTGGGCCTGCTCATCAACGAGCGCATCGGCTGGCGCGATTACGAGGGCTTGGGCATGGTGCTGCTGGCGCTGTTCGTGGTGGTCTTCATCATCGAGAACACCAGCCAGTACCTGCGCAAGAAGCTCAGCTAAGGAGGAATGGGAACGATGGGAAAGACAAAAAACAAGATGCTCGATCGTCCCATGTCGATCGAGGAGGCGTATGACGCCCGTCCGCGCCTGTGGTGGCTGTATACGATCATCATCCTGATCGTGGCGGCGCTTTTGGGCTGGAGCGGCACGGCCGTGGAGTGGAAGGGCTTTGCGAGAAAGGGCATCGAGGTCGCCAAGGGCGTCGGAAACGGCCTGCTCCATCCGGATACGAAGCTGCTCTTCAACCTCACGGATGAGGGCGTGCCGTATCAGCTGTTCCAGACGGTGGCCATCGCCGTCCTCGGCACAGTCATCGGCGGCATCCTCGCGGTGCCGTTCAGCTTCCTGGCCAGCGATAAGATCGTACCGAAGTGGGTGGCGGTCATTACCAATGCCGTCATCCTGCTCATCCGCACCATCCCGAGCCTGGTGTGGGCGCTGATGTGGATCCGCGTGACCGGCCCCAACGCTTTCTGCGGTGTGGTGACGATGTCCGTGTGCTCCATCGGCATGATCTCGAAGATGTACATCACCGCCATTGAGGATATCGACACCCGCATCCTGGAGAGTCTCGATGCCTCCGGCTGCACCACCTTCCAGAAGATCCGCTATGGCATGCTGCCACAGATCATCCCGAATTTCATCTCCACCGTGATCTACCGCTTCGACATCAATGTCAAGGATGCGACCACCCTGGGCATCGTCGGCGCGGGCGGCATTGGCGCGGCGCTGATCCAGTGCATCAACTCCAGCCGCTGGAGCATGGTGGGCGCATACCTGTGCGGCATGGTGGTGCTGATGCTCTTCATCGAGCTGTTCTCCACCAAGATCCGCAATCGCCTGACGAGAGGATAAACTATGTCCAAGCTGACGATCTATTTCACCTCGGATACCCATGGGTATCTCTATCCGAATAACTTTGCAGACAAGCAGCCCCGTCCTATGGGGCTGCTTGCTATGTCATTCCCCAAGGATGAAAACACCCTCGTCATCGACGGCGGCGATACCATCCAGGGTTCGCCCATGACGTATTTCTGCAAGCTCCATGACCGCGAATTGCCCGTCGCCGCCGCTATGAACGCCCGCGGCTATGACTACGTCACCCTGGGCAATCATGATTTCAACAACGGCTATGACTACCTCAAGCGTCACCTTGATGCGCTGGACGCGCGCTGCCTCTGCGCCAATGTGACCGATCTGCGCGGCGAACTGCCCCTGACCGGCGCGACGGTGCATACCCTGGGCAATGGCCTGCGCGTGGGGCTGGTGGGCATCGTGACGGACTGGGTCAACCGGTGGGAGAAGCCGTCCAACCTGACCGAACTTCGCGTGGGCGATCCTCTGGCGGCCGCGCGGGAAGCCATCGCCGCGCTGGATGCGGATGTCATCGTCGGCATCTACCATGGCGGCGTGGAGCGCGACCTGAACAGCGGACGCCTTCTTTCCGCGACGGACGAGAACATCGCCTGCCGCCTCTGCGAAGAACTGCACATCGACCTGCTGCTGACCGGGCATCAGCACATCCCCATGGCGAATTGCCAGTGGCATGGCACGCATATCGTGCAGACGCCCTGCAATGCGGCGGCGTATGTCAAGGTCACGCTGGAGGAGGATGGCTTCCATTCCGAACTGTGCAGCGTCCCGGCCGAAGCAAAGCTGACCGCGGCGGAAGCATCCCTCTGGGAGGAGCTGAACGCCTGGCTGGATCGCCCCATCGGCCATCTGAGCCGCGCGATCTGGCCGGAGGACAAGCTCCATATGGCCATGCACGGCTCCGCCATCGCGGATTTCTTCAACACCGTGCAGCTATGGGCCAGCGGGGCGGATGTGTCCTGCGCGGCGCTGGGCAATGAGGTGCGCGGTTTTGACAGCGAGGTCACCGTGCGCGACGTGGTGGCCAGCTATGTGTATTCCAACACGCTGGTGGTGCTGCAGGTGACGGGCGAGGTGCTCAAGACGGCGCTGGAGCAGTGCGCGCGGTATTTCGCCGTGACGGCGGATGGCCGCGTCACCATCGCGGATGCCTTCCTCGAGCCGAAGGTCGCGCACTATAACTACGACTACTTCAGCGGCATCGAATACACCTTCGACCTGCATGCGCCGGAAGGGGAGCGTGTCGTGTCCCTGACGCGCGGCGGACAGCCCATCGCCCCGGCGGATACCTTCACCCTGGCGATGTGCGACTATCGCGCCACCGGTGCGGGCGATTTCGACTGCTACTGCGATTGTCCGCGGGTGCGCGAGATCCAGACGGAGATCAGCGAACTGATCCTGAACTACCTCGTGGAACATCCGCATGTGGAAATCCCGGCGGAGCATCCCATCCGCTGCATCAGCTGAGTGCCCAGGAAAGGAGGCGCAGGGCGCATGACGCAAAAACCCATCACCATCTACGACATTGCCCGTGAAGCCGGCGTTTCCGCCGCCACGGTGTCGCGCATCCTGGCCAACAGCGCCGGTGTCAAGCCGGACAAGCGCCAGCGCGTGATGGAATTGGTGGAGAAATACAACTTCACGCCCAATGCCATGGCCAAGGGGCTGAGCAAATCCCGCAGCAAGCTCATCGGCATGCTCTGTTCGGATGTGCGCAACCCGTTCTATTCGTATGTGTTCGCCCAGTGCGAGCAGGCCGCCTACCAGGCGGGGTATACGCTGCTGCTCAACAACACCTTCGCTGACCCGGAGAAGGAGATCACCTACATGCAGCGCATGACCGAGCAGCGCGTGGACAGCCTGATCATCTGCGGCGGCGTCGCGGACTGGAATCCGCTGCCTGCGTCCTTTGCGCAGGCGCTGCAGCAGTGCATCCGCCAGCTGCCCGTGGTGGTGGCCGGCGCGCCCATGGAGGTCAACTGTCATCAGGTGGTGCTGGATCATGCTGATGGCATGCGTCAGGCGATGGAGCATCTGGCCGCGCAGGGGCATCGGCGGATCGCGTTCCTGCATGGCCCGGCGAACATCGTCCAGACGCAGATCAAGGTGGAGGCCTATCAGCGGATGCTGTCCGCGCTGGGGCTGCCGGCAGATCCGGCCTACCTGGTGGATGAGGGCAGCTTCGACGAGACGAGCGGCTATCGCGGCATGATGCGCCTGCTGTCCCTGCCGCAGCCGCCGACGGCCATCCTCGCGGCGAACGATATGATGTGCGTCGGCGCATTGCAGGCGATCCGCGATCAGGGGCGGAATGTGCCGGAGGATTTCGCGCTCATTGGCTGTGACGATGCCTTCCTGCCGGAATTGACCCAGCCCCATCTGAGCAGCATCCATGTGGATTATGAGCGGTATGGCGCGCTGCTGATCGAAACGGCGCTCAAGGCGATGGATCAGCCGGCCGCACCGGAATGCGTCACCTTCCCGCTGAGTCTGTGCATCCGCGGCTCGAGTGGTTCGCCGCGCCTCGGTTGACAGGGCGCGGTGTTTCTGCTACAATAATACTGTATATATGACAGGAAAGGTGTGTGTCCCTTTGCGTATTTTGAAGGCTGCTGCGCTGGCTATGATGCTCATGCTGTGTGTTGGCGCGGCGTTTGCGGAGGAAGGCGGATCTGCCCTCCCGGTGGATTTCACCCCCGGTATGCCCCTGAATGAGGCGAATTTCCTCAGCGAGACCGAGTATGAGGATCCTACGATCCATGTGGTTGTGGAGAGCGGCCGCACGGAAGACTGCGATTATTGGGTCGCGCGGATCACTATCAGCGATCCGTCCCAGCTGCGCACGGCGGCGGCGGGCGGCTTCGAGAGCAATGATTTCACCATGAACGGCGTCTACCTGGCCAAGCGCCAGAATGCCGTGCTGGCGGTGGATGGCGATTATTACTCCTACCATCCCGACGGCATGGTGGTGCGTCAGGGTGTGATGTACCGCAATGCCCTGCGCGGTGAACGCGACGTCCTTGTCATCGACGAAGACGGCGATTTCCACATCTTCAGCGTCCCGAAGGACGGCGAGATCGGCGAGACTGTCGACGGCAAGAAGGCTGTCAACGTCTTCCACTTCGGCCCCGGCCTGGTCATCGATGGCGAGATCGCCGATCTGAGCGCCAGCAGCTGGATGGTGCCGACTGAGCGCCGTCAGCGCATGTGCATCGCCCAGACGGGCCCGCTGGAATACATGGCGCTGTGCTGCGCCGGTCCTCTGCGCGGCTCCTACGGTATGGATCTGAAGCAGTTCGCCACGCTGGCGAAGGAGCTGGGCGCGATCAATGCCTACAACCTGGATGGCGGCGATTCCACCATGCTGTATTTCAATGGTGAAATGGTCAACACCCGCGGCAACAGCAATCCGCGCAAAATCAGCGACATTATCTATTTTGCCTCCGCTTGGGATGGCCAGTAAGGAAGTATCACGATGAATGCTGCCTATTTTGCCGGTCTGGGCGTGAGCGCGGTGCTCTGTGCGATGCTCTTCGCGTGGAAGTTGCGCCGGGCCGGGCTGAAAATGCAAACCGCATGGACGGGGCTGCCCCTGTCGATCGTGCTGGGGCTGGTGTGCTCCAAGGTCGGCTATTTCCTGCTGGAGCTGCGAGATCAGTACACCCGGTACGGCATGGCGGGCCTCCTGACGGATGTCCCTTCCGAATTCAGCTTCGTCAGCGGATGCGCGGGCGTTTTGCTGGCGGTGATGCTGGCTGCGCGCCTCAGTGGTCAGCGGATCCCTCAGGTGCTGGATGCCTTCGCGCCCTGCGGTGCGCTGATGGCGGCCCTTGCGCGTGCGTGTGAAGGGCTGTTGCGCCCCATGAGCCTGGTGGGCATGGGCGAATTCGTGGAGAACGAAGCGCTGCATGGCTTCCCCGTGTCGGTGGAGGTGCCGCAGCTCTACAGCTGGTTCTACGCCGTGTTCATGCTGGAGGCCGCTTGCGCGCTGGTGTGCGCGGTGTTCAGCTTTGTGCTGAGCCATCGCGGCCGCTTCGCCGATGGGCGCGTGTTCCTGCATACGGTGTTCTTCCTCGCGCTGCCGCAGGTCTTCTGCGAGCGCCTGCTCAACCAGTGCATGCGGTGGGGCTTCGTCCGCATCGAGCAGCTGCTCTGCGCGGTGGTGGCCTTTGCGGTCATCCTGTATCCCTGCATCTGCCGCATGAAGCATGCTGGCCTGCGCGCGCTCATCCCCGCAGGGGTGACGCTGCTGTTCATGGTCGTGATCATCGATATGGAATTCACCCTGGACAACAAGCCCTTCTTCGGCCTGGAGATGCCCGTGATGGCCTGCCAGGTGGTGACGATCCTGGCGCTGATCGGCATGGCCGCCATGTCCCTGACGGCGTATCATCGCCTGAACCGCGCGGAAGAAAAGTGACTTTGACCCTGCCTGTCGGCGGCGATGTGCTGCCGGCAGTTTTTTCGTCCCGGAATCGTCTTGATTTTCTTTCCCGATGTGCCGCGGGGGGTGTTTTTGTGCTATCATGTTCATGGGTTTAAACGCATGAACGAAGGAAGGGCTGCAAGTGGAAGAATCAGCGAAGGTGTGCGTCCTTGCGGAGAAGTTCGCCTCCTGCGCGGGGATGCTCACCGCGATCGGCGATGAAACGCGCCTGCACCTGATCATGGAGATGCTCAGGATCGGCCGGTGCAGCGGGGTTCGGGTGGGGGAGATCACCACGCGGACGAACCTCTCGCGGCCAGCGGTGTCGCATCACCTGAAGATCATGAAGGAAGCCGGGCTGGTGAAGGTCCGCAAGGAAGGGACGAAGAATTACTACTATTTCGACCCGGAAATGGAAAGCCTCGACCGCCTGATCTCCGCCCTGCAGATGGCAAAGGACGTCCTCAAGACCATGCCGGACCGCAGCGGCGAATAAATAATGGAGGGATCAACGATGAAAATGATGAAGACCATGGAAGCACGCCACAGCGTCCGCCAGTATGCAGATCAGCCCATCCCCGCGCCCATCCGCAAGGAGCTCGATGCGCTGGTGCGCCAGTGCAATCAGGCGGAAGGGCTGCATATCCAGATCGTCTATGACGAACCGAAATGCTTTGACTCGCTGATGGCGCATTACGGCAAATTCAGCGGCGTGAAGAATTATATCGCGCTGGTGGGGCGGAAGTCCGCCGACCTGGACGTGAAGCTGGGATATTATGGCGAAATGATCGCCCTGAAGGCGCAGGAACTCGGCCTGAACACCTGCTGGGTGGCCATGACGCACGGCAAAAGCGCCGCTGAGGTGCGCAAGGGCGAGAAGCTGGTCTGCCTGCTGAGCCTGGGCTACGGCGAGAATGAGGGCGTGCCGCATCGCTCCAAGCCGATGGCGCAGCTCTGCCGCGTCGATGGTGACATTCCCGACTGGTTCAAGACCGGCATGGAGGCCGCCATGCTCGCCCCCACGGCGATGAATCAGCAGAAATTCTGCTTCACCCTGAAGGCGGATGGCACGGTCGAGGCCACCTGCGGCATGGGCTTCTACACGAAGCTGGATCTGGGCATCGTGAAGTACCATTTCGAGGCCGTGACGGAGAAAAAGGTCAACGCATAACGAATCAGGCCGGGCGGAGGTGATCCGTCCGGCTTTTTGCGTGCCGTGAAGCAGGGACGTTTTCTGCCGCCGCGCATAGTCTGAAAGCGACGGCAGGGCGCATTCCCTCACGACCCTGTCCTGAAAGGATGTGAACCATGCTAGACCAAACTGAACTGCGCGTGGAAGGGCTGTGCAAGCGGTTCGGCACAGGGGATGAAGCCGTCGCCGCCCTGGAGAACGTCAGCTTCACCCTCAAGAAGGGGCGATTCCTGACCCTGCTCGGCCCCAGCGGATGCGGCAAGACCACCCTCTTCAACATCATCGCCGGATTGATCCCGCCTGACGCAGGCCGCGTCACCCTCGGCGGCGAATCGCTCATCCTGCGCCCGGGCATGACGGGCTATATGCTGCAGAAGGATCTGCTGCTGCCGTGGCGCTCCGTCGCGGACAACATCACCCTGCCGGGGACGCTCCATGGGCGGAAAAAGCGGGATGCGCTTCAGGCGGCGCAGGCAGACGCCGAGGCTTGCGGGCTGACGGGGATGCTTCAGCGCCGTCCGGATGCCCTGTCCGGCGGTCAGCGCCAAAGGGCGGCCCTCGTGCGCACCTTCCAGACCGGCAAGGAGGTGCTGCTGCTGGATGAACCCTTCGGCGCGCTGGACGCGGTGACGCGGCTCCACCTGCAGGAGCTGCTGACGCGCCTGTGCCTGCAAAAGGGGAAGACAGTGCTCTTCGTGACCCATGATGTGGATGAGGCGCTGCTCCTGTCGGACGAGATCCTCGTGATGGGGTGCGATCCGGGGCGGATCATCGCCCATTATGCCCTCGATCAGCCGAAGCCGCGCAATATGGATACCCTGGCGCAGCCTGCGCTGGTGAAGATGAAGGCGGATGTGCTCCGCCTGCTGGATGGGGAGGTGAAGCGCCATGCGGCACGGGAATAAGCCCATCGGGGTGCAATTGTGGCGCTGGGGGCTGCTGGTGGGGCTGATCGCCCTGTGGGAGATTGGCAGCCGCATCGGGCTGATCGATCCCTTCTTTTTCTCCAGCCCGGCGGAGATCGTCCGCACGGCGGTGATCAAGTTCCAGTCCGGGCAGCTCCTGCGGGATATTCAGTATACTGCCGCGTCGACGCTCCTGGGCTTCCTCCTGGGGACGCTCATCGGCTCTGTGGTGGGGCTGCTGTTCTGGTTCAGCAAGCCTGTGGCGCTGGTGGCGGAGCCGTGGCTGATCGTCCTCAATGCCCTGCCGAAGCTGGCGCTGGCGCCGGTGCTGGTCATCTGGTTCGGCATCGGCTTTTCGTCCAAGGTGATCCTGGCGTTCCTGATGACGGTGGTGGTCGCGGCGATGTCCGCCTACGGGGGCGTGCAGACGGTGGATCCGGCGCTGCACACGCTGCTGATCTCGCTGGGGGCGCGGCGGCGGCAGATCTTCCTGCATCTGGTGGTGCCGTCCGCCATGCCGTCCATCATCACGGGGCTGCGTGTGAACATTGCCCTGGCCATGGCTGGCGCCATCGTGGGCGAATTCATCGCATCAGACCGTGGTCTTGGGCGTATGATCGTGTATGCCGGCACGGTCTTTGACCTGAAGCTGGTATGGGTCGGGGTGATCGTGCTGTCCATCGTCAGCGTGCTGATGTATGCCGGCGTGGTGCTGCTGGAGAAGCTGCTGATGCGGCTGTGGACGGTGTGTCAGCCTGACTGAAACAAAAAAGGAGGTCGATCCCCATGCACAAACGGATCCTTGCGCTGCTGGCGGCGCTGCTGCTCTGTGCGCCCTTCGCCTGCGCGGAGGACGCGCTCAACCCCATCGTCGTCGCTGAGCCGGTCCACCTCATCGGCTATCTGCCGCTGTACGTCGCCATCCACGAGGGCTATTTCGCCGAGGAAGGCCTGGATGTCACCGTCGTGCAGGCCACCGGTGGCGCCCATGTGACCGCTGTGGTCTCCGGTGATGCGTTCGCGGTCATCGGCGGGGTGGATAGCTACAACTTCGCCAATGTGGGCAATGCCGATCCCATCCTGGCCATCGTCAACTGCGTCAACCGCGCCAATGTGTACCTCTTTGCGCGCAAAGGGCTGACGCCTGCATCCGACACCGACAGGGCCCTGGCGGCCTTCCTCCGCGGGAAGACCATCATTGCCGGCCGCTACGGCGGTTCGCCCAATGTGCTGACGCGCTTCCTCCTCATCTCCCTCGGCCTTGATCCGGAAAAGGACGCTACCCTGCTGGAAAACGCGGATGCATCCACCGTGACGGCGATGCTCCAGTACGGCCAGGGGGACATCGGCAACGGCGGCGAACCGCAGATCTCCGAGGGCGTGACGGCAGGCTTCTTCGAGGAGCCCTTCGTCAGTTTCCCCGATCTGGGGGATTACGCCTACTCCGTCATCGGGGTGAAGAAGTCCACGATCGAGAAGGATCCGGAGACCTGCGCGGCATTCGTTCGGGCGATGATCCGTGCGCTGAAGACGGTTCAGGTGGATCGCACGGTGGCCGAGCGCGTCCTCGCGGCGGAATTCGCCACCCTCACCGAGGAAGGCCGCAAGGCTGCGCTGGATCGCGCCTACGCGGATGAACTGTGGTCGCTGGATGGCTTCATTTCGCAGGACGCCGTGGACACCTGCATGGGCGCGGTGCGGATCTCCGGGCTGTACGACGGCGAATGGGAATACGGGAAGATGGTCGATATGCAATTTGTGGATGCGGTGAACGCGGAGAAATAAAAAAAAGCGCCATGCCTTCCGAAATGGGGGGCATGGCGCAAATGTTTTGAAAACCGATGCATACGCGCTTTGGGGCATATCAATGCAACAGGCGTGCGCAAAAGGGCTCCCTTGTGGAAAGGGAGCTGCGGACTGTCAAAAAAGCGATTCGGTTGGTGTCGGAGAGCTCGCAGGTCCTCTGACTGATTCGTATTGTGGGGGAGCCTTCGGCTCACTAAACGCCTCGAAGAGGTCGTCCACGGCCCTGTTCCGGGCGGCTTCCGGCTCTTTCATCCCCCATGCACCTGGATGGGCAGGCGGTTCACCTCCTGCATCACGCGTTTGGCGGAGCCGTTGCCGCCCATTTGCACATACGGGCGGTAGAGGTATTCGTACAGGTTCTCGTATTCGTCCTGCGTGATGGCGCCGCGCTGGATGTACTGCATCCCCAGAAAGAGAATGCGGTCATGCGCCAGCCCGACCAGCATTTTCGTCTGCACATCGCGCTTTTCGCTCCGCCGCTGGATGTACGCCCAAAACCCCGAGGATGCGATCACCGCACCCACCGCGGTCAAGGCCGTTTGCAGCCATGGTTCCGTTTTAGTCACCTCCTTCCAGCGCCAAAAGGCGTTCGTACAGGTGCTCGATCTTCGTGGCGGTGTCCATGTGTTGCCATGCGTCCGCTTCGGCGGACAGCAGCGCCGCCCAGGTGTTTTCGCCGATGATGCCATCCGCCGTCAGCCCCTTCGCCGTCTGGAAGCGCCGCACCGCCGCCTTGGTGTGCGCGCCGAAGACGCCGTCCGCCGTCAGGGCGAGGGAAGGGTCGAAGCGGTTGAGGAACTCCTGCGCCTGGCGGACAGCATCGCCCTTTGCGCCCATGCGGAGGGTCGGGTGATCTGCCGCAGCGGCCATGGGGAGGCCGCATTCCAGCGCGACGGCACGGGGGATGGCGAAGTGCGTCCAGGGGTAGCTGGCGAGGGCGCTCAGCACAACGCCGGACGCATGTCCGCGGGCATCGGCGACCTGACCATCGCCCAGATACACGCCGACATGGCTCATGCGGTGGGTCGTTCCGCTGCGGTGGAAGACGAAGCACACCACGTCCCGGGGGAGCGCGGTGATTTCGCCCGTGACGCCCCAATCGGCTTTCGTCCATTGGGAGTTCGAGCCGCTGGGCAGGGTCACACCGGCGGCTGCGGCGGCGAATTTGCTCAGCTGGGCGCAGTCGAAGGCCAGGCGTCCGTCATAGGGGCAGCCGTCGCAGGCGGATCGCTTGCTGGACAGCACGGGACAGTTGGCGCGGATCTGTTCCGCATAGGCGGAGGAGCGTCCATCGGCGAGGGCGCGCCTGTTTTTCGGCGTGCAGGGGATGGCCGTCGCGCCCATGATGTACGCCGCACCGACCTGGCTCAGGGCGTGATTGCGGATGGATATCTGGGTGGGTGTCAGCATGCATCCGCCCCCTTAATGCCCCGCGAGGGCCGCGATCTGCGCATCGATGTAGTGCTTCGTGTCGGCGATGTAGGCCGCCTCCATCTCTGCGGCGGCTGTGTTGAGGATGGTGGTCTGATCGGACGCATGGGTGCGGAATGAGGCGAATTCCGCCAGGGTGAGGTCATCCAGCGGCGTTTCGATGGGCGTCGGCAGCTCGTAGAGGACAGTCACCGGGTTCACGGCGAGGTCTTCGCGCATGATGCGCGCCGAGGTGTACTTGTCGTTGCACAGAGTGACCTTGCCGTCAAGGTTGACGTAGACGCTGCCGTGCGGGGTGATATCGCGGCCACTGGCCTTGTAGTGGCTGGACATGACTGCCATGGGCTCGGTGGTGCGGGCCAGCGGCGATGTGATCTGCCACAGCCCGTCAGCGAAATACTCCGCGTTGTCCGCACCGCAGACGATCCGCGCCACACGCTGGATGCGCACGCCGCGCGCGAAGTCGATCTCGTCGCAGATCCACCGCTGACCGCTGCTGTCCACGAAGTTGCCTGCGTCCTCGCTGTCGATGGGGATGCCCGCCAGGCCGCCGTCCACATGGACGATGGCGCGGTCATCGTTCACCGCGACGGTGATCTGCCCCCGGGAAGCACCGACATGCACCAGCTCCACCGGCGCATCCGGCGTCGGATTGGCATTTTGCTGCGTCCGCCCGAAAATCCGCAGACCGGCCAGGGGGCGGTTCGATGCGCCCTCGATGAACACGAAGCCCAGCCCCTTCGCCGTGGCGACGATGGGCGGCGCGCAGAGCGTGCTCAGCTCCGACCGGCGGGCGATGGTGTCGGGGATGTACGCATCGTCCAGGGGGGTGTGGTCATACCAGCTGATGCGGCGGAAGACCTGCGGCGCGATGGCCTCGGGGCGGAGGTAGGTGCCGCGGCTGAATGCACCGATGGCCTCGTGGACGAACATGACCGCATCGGTCTGCGTGCCGCGGAGGCGTCCGAAGGTGCGCCGCGCCTGCCCGAATGTATCGCCAGTGGGGAGGGCGTCTTCCGCCGATGTACCCGGTGCGAAGTCCAGCGCGAGTTCGGCTTCGATCCCGTCCGCCTCCGCGAAGACGCTGACCTTCTGCGCGCTCGCGGTGTTTTCCGTCTGGCGGAAGCTGCAGCGCGGCACCTCGGCGGAGATCATCCGCCAGCCATCGGTGACGCCCAGATCGTCCGTGCAGGACAGGTGCTTTCGCGTGCGGAAATGCGTGCGGCTGCGGATGTGGTCGGGGCTATCGGGGTCATTCTGCGCCCAGTCCGGGCTGTCGGCGGAGAGGATGCGCTCCAGCGCCTCGCTGATGGCGACTGCCGCCTCGCCGCCGACCTCCTCGGTGGTGGTGCGATCCACCTGCGCGAGAAAGACAGCATGCGTCGCGCGCGTATCGCCCTCGCTCAGCTCGATGCTGATGGTGATGCAGCCCGGTACGGCATAGCAGGGCGCGGTGAGGCGGATGCTCGCCGTGCAGCCGCTGATCTGGCCCGGAACGGGGATGGTCAGGCCGTCCTTGCGGCGGACATAGCCCGTGCAGACCGCGCCGGAAAGCGATGCCTGCTGCTGGCCACGCATGCAGATCAGGCGGAATTCGTGCGCGTTGGCGTTGGAATACACCAGATGCTGCCGGAGCACCTCCGCCGGGCCGACACCGCTGTCAAGATCGATGCGCCTTGTGATGATGGTCGTGATTTGTGCCATGGGGGACCTCCTGTGTTCTTCAGATTCGCTGCTGGACGAAAAAAACCGCATCAGCGTGCTTCCTGATGCGGGACAATACCAGCATACACCGGAATCGACGCCTGGTAAAGCGAATCCGTGACAGCCGGGGATAATCTTTGATAGTGCGAAGGGGCATGTTCCCCCTTTTCAGACGCGGAAAAATGTGATACAATAAAAAGAATGATGAGGAGAGGTGCGAAAGTATGTCACAGACCATTCGGGAGAGCCTGTCGGGCATCCGCTGCTTTCTGCTGGATATGGACGGCACGTTTTATCTGGGCGACCGCCTGATCGACGGCTCGCTGGAATTCCTCGAAGCGCTGCGCCGCACGGGGCGGGATGCATGGTTCCTGACGAACAATTCCTCCAAATCCGCATCAGCCTATGTGGAGAAGCTCACGCGCATGGGCGTGCCGGAGCCCTTCCGCCAGCAGGTGATGACCAGCGGACATGCCGCGGCACGGTATCTGCTGGAGCGCTTCCCGGGCGGACGCGGCGAGCTGGTGGGCAATGAGGTGCTCCGGGCGGAGTTGACCGCCATGGGGCTCACCTTCACTGAGGACGACCCGGATTATGTCCTCCTGGCCTTCGACACCACGCTGGATTATGCCAAGCTCTGCCGCGCCTGCGACCTCATCCGCGCGGGCAAGCCCTACATCGCCACCCATCCGGACTTGAACTGCCCCACGGAGACCGGCTTCATCCCGGATGTGGGCGCGTTCATGGCGCTGATCGAGGCCAGCACGGGCCGCAAGCCGGATGTCATCCTCGGCAAGCCCTATGGCGGCATCGTCCGCGAGGCTGTGGCGCGCACGGGGTATGCGCCGGGTGAGATGGCCATGGTCGGCGACCGGCTCTACACCGATGTCGCCACGGCGGTGCATCATGGCATGACGGGCATCCTCGTGCTCTCCGGCGAGGCCACCATGGCGGATGTGGCCGCATCCGATGTGCAGCCGCACCTGATCTTCGACCGACTCAGCGATATGATCCCGTATCTGTAAAAAGGAGCGAAACACGATGCTGAAAACGAAATTTCCTGTGATCGACCGCGAGAGCAGCATGCTGGGCTTTGGCTGCATGCGCTTCCCCCGCACGGCGGATGGCAAGATCGACGAGCCGGAAGCCATCCGCATGCTCCGCCATGCCATTGACAGCGGCGTGACCTATGTGGACACGGCGTACCCCTATCACGACGGCGAAAGCGAGATCGTCGTGGGTAAGGCACTGCAGGATGGCTACCGCGAGAAGGTCATCCTGACCACCAAGCTGCCCGTGTGGCAGGTGAAAAAGCATGAGGACATGATGGCCATCCTGGATGAGCAGCTGCGCAAGCTGCAGACCGACCATGTGGACTTCTACCTCATGCACGCCATGAGCGCCGACCACCTGATGGAGATGCAGCAGCTGGATTACAAGTCCTTCCTGGATGAGGCGGTGCGCCAGGGCAAGATCCGCTATCCGGGCTTCTCCTTCCACGATAACTACGACGCCTTCATGCGCATCCTGAACGATTATGACTGGAAGATGGCGCAGGTGCAGATGAACATCCTGGATGACGAGAACCAGGCGACGCTCAAGGGCATCCGCGAATGCGGCCGTCGCGGCGTGGGCGTTGTCATCATGGAGCCCCTGCGCGGCGGTCTGCTGGCCGATCCGCCGGCGGATGTGGTCGACGCCTATGCGGCCCATCCGGACAAGCGTAGCCCCGTGGAGTGGGCCTTCCGCTATCTCTACACCATGCCCGAGGTGGTCACCATCCTCTCCGGCATGAGCAGCTGGGAGCAGCTCTGCGACAACCTGAGCATCTTCGACCTGGCGGAGCGTCCCACCCTCACCGATGCGGAAAAGACCCTCTACGCCAAGGTGAAGGCCACCTACATCGCCTGCACGAAGACCCGCTGCACTGGCTGCCGCTATTGCCAGCCCTGTCCGCGCGGCGTGACCATCCCCCATATCTTCCAGCAGTACGATCTGAGCCTGATGCGTGCGGAAGGCAGCTTCCGCAACGGCTATGCGCGCATCATCGCCGAGGAACACGATGCCTCCCGCTGCGTGCGCTGCGGCAAGTGCGAAGCCGCCTGCCCCCAGCATCTGCCCATCATCCGCTATCTGCAGGAGATCCATCAGGCCTGCACCGAATGAGCGGCTGAAAACCGTCCCTGAATGCAAAAAAAGTCCCCCGCGTGCCTCCGGAAAAAGGAAGCATGTGGGGGATTTTGTATGCGCATTATCTGCGGCGGATATAGCGCGCGGCGGTGGTGCCGGTCTGCGGGGTGGAGATGGTGCTGGTCAGGCTGCGGTTCTTCGTCACGTTGAGCACCAGGGCGATGCCGCCCATGTTGGTGGTCATGTTCGATCCGCCGTAGGACAGGAAGGGCAGGGGAATGCCTGTGATGGGCATCAGCCCCAGCGTCATGCCGACATTCTCGAACACGTGGAAGAGCAGCATGCCCATCACGCCGACAATGACCAGCATGCCGTATTTGTCGTAGGTGAAGCGCGCCAGATACAGCATGCGCAGGATGATGAGCAGGTACATCACCAGCACGAAGAAGCAGCCGACGAAGCCCCAGGCCTCGCCGATGGTGGCGTAGATGAAGTCCGTCCAGTCCGCCGGGACGTAGTTGAGCTGGCTCAGCGCGCCATCCACAAAGCGGCCGATGCCCGTCGCGCCGCCAGAACCGATGGTGATCTGGCTCTGACGCATCTGGTATGCGTCGCCCAGGGGGGACAATTCCGGATTCAGGAAGGCCAGAATGCGGTTGATGCGGTAGTCATCCACACCCGTCGCCACAACGAAGCCGTAGATCGCCAGGATCAGCAGCAGCACGGCGGCCGCCATGGTCAGCAGCAGCTTCATGTTCACGTTGGAGAAGAACATCATGATGGCGGCGAAGAAGATGATCACGATCAGGGAGCCGGTCTCACCGGAGGCGAGAATGATCATGCCGGGTACGAGGATCATGCCCATGATGCGGAAGAAGTCCTTCAGAGTGCCCATGGGCTGCTCGGACTTGGAGAGCTCCTGGGCGAGCATGAGGATCATGGCCAGCTTGATGAATTCCGACGGCTGAATGGTGTAGCCCCAGATAACGTCGGTCCAGGCCTTCACGCCTTCAGCGCCGTTGGTCACCCAGGTGAAGAGCACCAGGCAGGTGCCGCCGATGTAGGCCAGCTTGGTGAAGCGCTTGATGATGTGCAGGGGGATGTTGAGGATGACGCCCACGATGATGGGGGCCAGCATGAGGAAGAAGCACTGACGCATGGCGGAGGAGGATTCGAGAATGTGCTCCAGCCAGGTCTGTGCGGTGGAGGTGGTGGAATAGGTGGCGACGCAGACCGCCAGCACGCCGAAGACCGACATGGCGGCGACCAGGAAGATCAGCGGCAGGTCGATATGTGCGCGGGTGCGTCTGTTTTCAGCGATCAATGTGCCTGACCTCCTTGAGGGTGGGTTGGAAGATGCGGCGCAGCCAGCTCAGGCGCTGCGTGCCGATGCCGGGCAGCGGCGTCCCGGGCTGATCGGTCATGCGGCGGGCAATGCGCATCAGCGCGTCCCGCGCGTCGCAGTCGATATCCATCAGCGGCTGATGCAGCAGCGATGCACGGTACACATAGGTGTCATCCGGCACCTCGCCCAGCAGCGACAGATCCAGCGTCGCGGCGACCGTCGCGGCGGAATACATCTCGCCCCCGCGGATGAGCGCTTCATCCAGCCGGTTGACGATCAGCCGCGGACGGGGCATGCCCTTGCTTTCCAGCACGCTGGCGGTGCGCTCGGCATTGCGGATGCAGACATCATCCGGCGTACACACCAGCACGCACTCATCGATCTCCTCGTTCATCAATCCGCGGAGGCTGCGCTCGATGCCTGCGGGGCAATCGATCAGCACCACGTCGAAGCGGCGCTTGAGCAGCTTGAGGATGCGGCGGAATGCGCCGGGCTTGAGCTCCTTCGCGCGGGCGAACTGGCTCGCAGGCAGCAGGCTCAGGTTGGGTTCCTCCTGGGGGCTGATGAGCGCCTGCTCGAGGGCGCATCCATCCTGCGCGACATCCAGCAGGTCGAAGACGATGCGGTTTTCCAGGCCGAGGATGGCGTCCTGGTCGCGAAGCCCCACGTCGCCGTCCACGATGCAGACGCGCTGGCCGTTGCGGGCCATTTGCAGGCCCGCATTGGCCGTGATGGTGCTTTTGCCTACGCCGCCCTTGCCGGACGCGATGATCCATGCGGTACTCATTGGTGCCTCCTTGGGTTTGTTACGGTGCGAGAGAGTTGCCGGCCGGCAGCACATAGTCCGTCGTGCGCAGCTCGGTCTGATCCAGATACCAGTCGATGAAGTCACGGGCGGCGATAGAGGCCATACCGCCGGAATATCCATGCGGGACGAACACGCAGATGGCGATCTCGGGGTCATCATGGGGCGCGAAGCAGACGAACCATGCGTTGTTCTCCAGGTCGATGGAGGTGACCTGCGCGGTACCTGTCTTTGCGGCGATGACCTCCTGCACCTTGGGGTATTTGCTGAAGTATTTGCGCGCGGTACCGGTATCGTCGGTAACGCCCTCCATGCCTTCCCGGATCAGCGACATGTAGTTGTTCGGATCCTCGAGCTGGTTGACGAGGGTCGGCTCGCGCTGGGAGAGAATCTCGCCTTCCGGGCTGATGATGGAGTCGATGATGGACACGTTGTAGATGTATCCGCCGTTGGCCACCGCCGCGACGTAACGGGCCGCCGCAATGGGCGTAATGGTGGTAACGGACTGACCAATGGCTGTCAGGATGGTCTGCTGACCGCCCCACTTGATGTCGTTCAGGTAGATGTAAGCATCCTGAATGACGGCGTTCAGGTAGACCATTTCCTTGGTCATGCCCAGCTCTTCCATGAGGATGATACGCATCTGCGCCACCCACTCGCTCTGGGAGTAGTTGATGGCCATGTCCATCAGGCGCTTGGCGCAGACGGAGAGGCGCTCGTCCTCGTATTCCAGGCCGCGGGTCGCGCCGCACTTCTTCAGGTGCGTCTTGAGGGAGTTGTAGACGATGATGGGCATGGACGTATCCTGATACGCCTCGCCCAGGGCCTTCGAGGGGTCGTAGAGGGTGTTCTGGCTGCCCACCACGCTGCGGACCTCGCCGGGCAGGTCGATGCCGGTCAGGCTCGTCAGGCCAAAGAGGGAGGCATAGCGGTACAGGCGGTCTTCACCGAGGCGGTCGCCCATCTCGTAGAAGAAGAAGTTGCACGAGTTCTGGATGGCATCCACGATGGTCTGTGCAGCATGCTTGCTGCGCTGGCCCTCGGAGATCCAGCACTTGGGCGCGGTGGATTCATCCGAGTTGTACTTGGTGTAGTAGCCCATGTCGGTGAAGCGCTCCTTGGGGGCGAGTTCACCTTCCGCCAGCACGCCGAAGCCGGTGACCATCTTGAAAATAGAGCCGGGCGTCGCGCGGGAGCCGATGGCGTAATTCAGCATGAGGTTGCGGTCATCGGCGAGGATGGCGCGGGCCTCAGCGCCGCCGGCCACCAGGGCGTTCAGGTCATAGGTGGGGAAGTTCGCCATCGCCAGGACGCGGTCCTCCATGTCCAGCACGACCATGACGCCATGCTCGGCCAGTTCGAGGGGATACTGCTCCCAGTTGCGCTTGGCGATGTCGGTACGGTTGGATTCCAGCCAGGAGGAATCCACCATGAGGGCCTCCTGCTTGTCGCGGATCTGCTCGACATTGCTGGCGATGACGCGCTCAGCCTGCTGCTGATACGCCGCGCGGATGGTCAGCTTGACGTTGTTGCCATCCTCCGGCTCGGTGTAGGAGAGCTCGCGCACGATGGTGGAGAAGTTGTCGCGTTCCACCACGCGGCTGCCCTGCGTGCGGTTGGAGGACGCCGTCAGCCAGGATTCCATTGAATACTCGATGCCGTCGCGGCCGATGGTGTCGTTGTAGCTGTATCCTTCCGCCTGCAGCTCCAGCCATTTCGTCCGGCTGGGGATCTTGCCGACGTAGCCGATGATCTGCGCGGCCAGGGTGTGCTTGGGATAGACACGCTTGGTGCCGATCTCCACGCCCATGCCGGGCAGGGTCATGGCCTTGGTCTCGATCTCGATGACCGTTTCATAGGCCACGTCCTTGGCGATCGGGATGGGCAGGGAGTTAAACAGGTTCATCTGCATTTCCGCATAGACGGCCATGACCTTGAGCATGGTATCTTCGTCCAGCTGGATGAAGTCGCACTGGGTCTTGTCGTCCTTTTCGATCTCCTGGAAGGCCGCGAGGTCTTCCTCATTCTGGATGATGCGGTATTTGCGCTTCAGCCGCTGCAGACAGTCCTCCGCCGTGGGATAGCTCTTCGCGGTGACGTAGTTGTTGGAGCGCCACTGGCTCTCACGGGTGGCCAGGACGCTCTCGGACACGCCGGAGCCGAAGTCGAAGATCCACTCGCCGGTCTCTTCATCGCGGCGGATGTCGTATTCAAACGCCAGGGAGCCGCCGTTGCGCTCGATGATCTCGAGGGTCTCGACGATGGACTGGGTGTACTGATAATAGTCCTTCTTGGCGACGTTGGAGCCGTCCTTGTAGAAGGTGATGTTGTAGACCAGTTCGTCCTTGGCGAGGATGACGGAATCCGCATCGGTGATATTGCCGCGCACGCCGCGGATGATGATGTTCTTCGTGCGGACGGACTCGGCCTTTTCAGCGTATTCCTCGCTGTTCACCAGCTGGAGGCGGACCAGGCCGCTGACCAGATAGCCGAACATGGCCAGCAGGACGAAAATGAAGACGATAAAGCGCCAGTTGATGGCCTTGTGGGGGTCACGCGAGGTGACATTGCTCATAAGGCTCCTCCTTTCGGGAGAATGGGGAATGGGAAAAGGGGCGCTCAGTCCCTTGCGGGGCGATGGTCAAAGCGGAGGGAAGCCGTGGGGGCCTCTTCCGCCTTGCGGAAGCCCATCATCTTGCGCAGGGGGATCATCAATAGCAGGGTGAGGGCCGTGGTGGCGATGATATCCGCCAGGGAACGGCTCAGGATGGCGGAACTGATCGTTGCGCCGCTCAGGTACATGTAGATCAGGTTCACGATCTCGTAGACCGTGACGTTCATCGCCGCGCAGCCCACTGTGCGGGGGTAGGGGCTGATGTTGCGGCCCCTGCGACCGGTGGAGCGCTCGATCTGCAGGCGGGATTCGCTCTTATCCGCGAAGAACATGCTGCACAGCAACGCCGACACGGGGTAGAAGAGCAGGTTCAGCATGGTCACGGTGGGGAGCATCGTCTCCATGATGATGCCGTAGATCATGCCGACCCACAGCGCGCGCAGCTTGCCGTAGCCGACGGTCACCACCGCCGTCACGACGATGAGCAGGCTGGGTGTCGCGTCGCCGAACTGCAGGTGGGGCATCACGCTGACCTGAAGCAGGTAGCCCAGCAGGATCGTCACCGCCAGGCGCAGCTGACGGAGAAATGCCTTGCGCACGGTTTATTCCTCCTCCCAGGTGAAGTGATCCGGGTCGATGGTGAAGACCGGCGTGGGCGAGGGGGTGGGCGAAGGCGTGGGGGACGGGGTCGGGCCGAGCAGGGAGGAGGAATACTCCAGGGAGGGCCCGGTGGAGGTGGCCGGGGTGGGCGTCGGCACGGGGGAAGGCGTGGGCGTCGGGCTGGCGCTGGGCGCAGGGGTGGGCGTGAAGGTGGCCGCAGGGGTCGCCGTCTCACCGAAGCGCAGCGTCGAGCCGATGCGCAGGGTCGGGTAGGGGCGCGCCGTCACCGTCGCGACATACTCGTTGTAGGTGGCGGTGTTCTCGCGCCCTTCGACTGCCTCAGCCGCCGGCTTGTAGCGGTAGACGATCACATACTCGATGTGCTCAAAGTCCGCGGAAGGCTCCACGACGATGTACTGCTTGTTGCTGTCCATGCCGCGGGTGGATTCACGCACGGTGCCGATCGGGATGCCCTTGGGGAAGGACATGCCAACGCCGGAGGTGACAACCACATCGCCCGGGCGGGGCAGGTGGTCATCGGGCAGATAGTACATGCGGCACATGGCCTCGCCGTTGACGCCCAGGGTACCGGAGACGATGCCCTGATCGCGGCTGGACTGGATGAGGCCGGAGATGGACGCATTGGAATCGATGATGGTGCGGACGGTGGCGGTGGTCTCGTAGACCTCCTCGGTGAAGCCGACCAGCGCGCCGGAGAGCGTCACAGCCATGTACGGCTCCAGCCCGTCGCGGCTGCCACGGTTGATGGTGAAGGTGGAGAAGTAATTGCCCTGCTCCCGCCCGATGACCTGGCAGCGGATGGGATTCAGGCCGAGGTTCTGCTGCATCTCGTCGTCGATGTCCTCATACATGGCGAGGCGGTCGGCGTATTCCTGCGTCAGCGCGGCCTGGATATAGAGCTCCTCGTTGACGGAGAGCAGCTCGACATACGCCTGTTCGAGGTTGTCACGCAGCTTCACCCGGCGGAAATAGTCGGAGAGGTCATCCACAATGCCGCTGAAGAAGCTCTGCACCGGCCCCAGTGCGCTGGACACGGCCTGTTCGGGCGCCTTGAGCAGCGACACGTCGGACATCATCGTGCGGGACAGGAGCATCATGCCGATCATGAGCAGCATCAGCGCGGTGATGGTCACCAGCACCACCGTGCGCAGCAGACCGGCGCGCTTGTTCTTCTCCTTCGGCTTTTCCTGCGCGAGGAGATGGCGCTGCTGCTTCTTGGTCTTCGTGCGCATGACCGGCGCGGCTTCCTCGTCATCCTCCTCAGGGGGGAGCTCATCCTCATCCGGCACGGGACGGGCCATGCGGCGCGGTGCGGAGAGGTCGTCCTCATCCATGTCGGTGTCATATGCAGGGGTGAATTCATATTCGTCCGCCGGGGGCTCGCCAGTCTGGGAGGGCTTGAGGCCGATCATCCGGACGCCGTTGCGGCTGTAGCCTTCGGTTACAGGCTCCTCGACGGGGACTTCCTCCTCATGGGGGAGATAATCCTCCTCCGTGGGGAGGTTGCGGGTGACAGCGTCCAGATCGTCATCGAAGTCGTATTCGTCAGGGTCGGGGAGGAAGGGATTCTTGCGGGGTGCGTTCTTGGGATCATGGCGTTTGGCCATTTTGGTCACCTCATATCATCAGGGATTGGGAAGATCAGCTCAGCGAGGGCATGCGGCCCTGTTCCTGGAGCATGGGCATGTTCTCCACGATGTAGCCCAGGCCCAGCGCGGTGCAGTCGCCCGGCTCCTTGGCGATGAGCACGGGGATGCCCAGCTCCGTGGCGATGAACTGATCCATGCCGTAGAGCTGTGCGACGCGGCCGGTCAGGTGGATGCCGCTGCGCATGACGTCTGCGGCGAGCTCAGGGGGGGTGCGTTCGAGCACCCAGCGGATGGCCGCCACGATGGCGCGGCAGGGCTCATGCACGGCCATGCAGGCCTGGCGGGAGGTATACTCGATGTCCATCGCCTGGGGGGAGAGCAGATCGCGGCCGCGGATGCGCACGCTGCGGTCCTCGTCCACCGGCATGGCGGAGGCCAGGTCGATCTTGACGTCCTCAGCGGTGCGGTCGCCGATGAGCATGTTGAATTCGCGCTTGATGTGGTTGATGATGGCCTCGTCCATCTTGGCGCCGCCCACGGGGATGGACTGGCTGACGACCAGGCCGCCCAGGGAGACCACCGCGGCATCGGTCGTGCCGCCGCCGATATCCACCACCATGGAGCCGATGGGGTCATACACGGGCAGATTGGAGCCAAGTGCCGCCGCGAAGGGCTTTTCCACCAGGTGGACCTTCTTCGCACCGGCCATATGGACGGCCTCCGTGATGGCCTTGCGGTTCACATCATCCAGGCCGGCCGGCACGGACACGACCACCTTCGGCTTCACCACATTGCTCACGCCGATGGCTTTGCGCACGAAATACTTCAGCAGCAGCGCGGTCATGTCGAAATCGGCAATGGCGCCATTGCGGATGGGGCGGATGACGGTCTTCGAGTCATTCATACGGCCCAGCAGGTGACGCGCTTCGTCACCCACGGACTGCACTTGGCGGCGGTTCGTGCCGGAGACGACCACCAGCGTCGGCTCGCTGATGACGATGCCGCGCTTTTTCACATACACCTGCGTGTTGGAGGAACCAAGATCAATGCCGATATCGGGGGAGAAAAAATGCATATTGCTTCATCCTTTATTCAAATCAGTCGGGGAGGGATCACATTGCGCCGGCATCCTTGAGCATCCGGCGCGTCAGGCTCATAGGCAGGCCGATGACATTGGTATGGCTGCCGCGCAGCTGATCGATCCACAGCCCTGCGATGCCCTGCACGGCGTAGGCGCCGGCCTTGTCCATCGGTTCGCCCGTGGCGATGTAGCCGCGGATGTCTTCATCCGTCATGGGCTCAAAGTGGACGTCCGTGGCGTCGCAGGCGCAATGCACCGTGCCATCCGCCGCGATGACGGTCACGCCCGTGTAGACCTGATGCCAGCGCCTGGAGAGCATCTTCAGCATGCGGAAAGCGTCCTGCGCGTCATGGGGCTTGCCCAGCGCCTGCTCGTCCACGGAGACGAGCGTATCCGCCGCGAGGATGATGCATCCGGGGTGGAGGCGAGCCGCCGCCAGCGCCTTGCGCCGGGAGAGCTCCTTCACCGCCTCGCGCGGGGGAAGCGTGCAGCTTTCGTCCACATCCGGCGCATCCACCTGAAAGGGAAGTCCGGTCAGGGCGAGCAGTTCCCGGCGGCGCGGCGAGGCCGACGCAAGGATCAGGGGTGTATCGTTCATCAGGGTCCCTCCTGAATTTTCTGTCGTGGGGGAATGCAATCTGCCATAGCCATAAGCTGAGCAGTATAACATTCCATTCTCTATTATAGCACATAATATACGGATCTGGAAAGGAATTTTGTAAATTTTCATGGGCAGGACACAGTTCTGCCATGATTTTTCGGCGAAAGGCGCGGCGGATAAGCGAAATGGCGGCGCAGGAGGGGTGAACGATGAGTCGTCACAGGATGGAAGATGGCGGTAATATGCTGCAAAGAATATGTTGATCGAATCGAAGGCCGCTTTCGCGGGGGACTGCGTCCCGTTTAGGCGGTTCCAGATTCAGGGGATCACTTTGAATGGATGGCCGTTAAGCATTTTCGCCGCACCGGCTCCTTTGCGAGGTTACGATGGAGCCGCCTCACCCATCCGCTCTCATCGTGTTTGAAGAAAGCATAGGATATCGGCTGTGCGGCTTTTTTCTGCCTTCCGGAACATTCCTGTTGACATTTCAACAAGAATGTGATATCCTATCTCCTGTTGAAAGTTCAACATGCGTAAAAAGGAGCATCACCATGGAGCAGCGGTTTGAGACCTTCACCGTGCTGATCAACCGCATCAGCCGGAACATCCGGAAGATCAAAAATCAGGAAATGGCCGCCTATGCCCTGCGGAGCGTCCATGTTTCCTGCCTGTACTACCTCTACACCGGGGAGGGGCTGACAGCCACGGAGCTTTGCGAGCGTTGCGAGGAGGACAAGGCCACCATCTCCCGGAGCCTGGACTATCTGGAGAGCAACGGCTACCTGGTCTGCGAATCGAAGAACGCCAAGCGCTACAAAAGCGCACTGCACCTGACGGACAAGGGCATCGGCGTCGCCAGGGAGATCGCAGACAAGATCGACCGCGTGCTGGACGAGATCAGCACCGGCCTGACCGAGGAGGAAAGGCTCGCCCTTTACCGCAGCCTGACCATCGTGAGCAACAGTCTCGATGCCGTTGCCCAAAGGATCCACGATCCCGTTGACCATGCCGACGCAGAAGGGAGATGAGCCGATGACACAGGAGCAGATCAGCCGCCTGCTGAACCAGCAGCGTGTCTATTACCGCAGCGGCGCGACCATTCCGGTGGAATTCCGCCTCGCGCAGCTGAAGAAGCTGTACGCCGCCGTCAAAAAGTACGAGACCGAGGTGAACGATGCCCTGAAAGAGGATCTGGGCAAGAGCCATTTTGAAGGCTTCATGTGTGAAAGCGGCCTTGTGCTGTCTGAAATTTCCTATATGATCCGCCACACGAAGCGGTTCGCCCGGCGCAAGACCGTCCGGACGCCGCTTTCCCAGTTTGCGTCCCATAGCTATGTCCAGCCCATGCCCTATGGCAACACGCTGATCATGAGCCCGTGGAACTACCCCTTCCTGCTCACCATCGATCCGCTGGCCGATGCCATCGCGGCAGGCAACACCGCCATCGTGAAGCCCAGTGCCTATGCGCCGGCCACCAGCAAGGTGATCCAGAAGATCCT
>CAZIUA010000035.1:0-20328 GCA_964542315.1 uncultured Faecalibacterium sp.
CGCCAGGCGACTTGTATATATTATCAAGAATCCGCGAAATTGTCAACGCCTTTTTCAGAAAAAAATGAGGTTTTTTTGCGATTTTTTCGATTTTCGAACATTCTAAATTTATGAATGCCGGAACGTTCCGAACCAATTCCGAACATTCCGGCATTCATCTTCATTCTTCATTCGCGTTCCCTACGTCCAGGATCTCCTCCACCACAGCGCCGCCCAGGCATTTTTCCCCCAGATACAGCACCGCACTCTGTCCGGGCGTCACGGCACGCTGAGGTTCCAGCGAGTGCAGCAGCAGCTTTCCATCCTCGCGAAGGGTCGCCTCCACCGGGCCATCCGCCTGGCGGTAGCGGTATTTGCAGGTGCAGCGCAGCGTTTCACCCACGCTGATGGGCGCATCGCCCACCCAGGTCACGCCGCCGCCGATGGACAGGGTCGAATACAGCATCGGGTGATCCTCGCCCTGCGCCACGAGCAGCCGGTTCTTCTCCAGATCCTTGCCGATGACGAACCAGCTGCGTCCGTCACCGCAGCCGCCGATGCCCAGACCACGGCGCTGGCCGAGGGTATAGTACATCAGGCCGTCATGGCAGCCGACCACCTTCCCGTCCGGCGCGACCATATCACCGGGCTGTGCGGGGAGAAATTCCTGCAAAAAGGTCTTGAAGCGGCGCTCACCGATGAAGCACACGCCGGTGGAATCCTTCTTTTTGCTGTTGATGAGCCCATTTTCTTCCGCGATTTTGCGGACTTCCGCCTTGGTCATGTGACCCACGGGGAATATCGCGCGTTTGAGCTGCGCGGAATGGAGCATATAAAGGAAATAACTCTGATCCTTATTCGGATCCGCGCCGCGGAGCAGCTCGCCCTGCGCATTGGTCTGGACGAAATGCCCCGTCGCCATGCGGGACGCCCCCAGCTGCATGGCGAAATCCAGAAACGCCTTGAACTTGATCTCGCGATTACACAGCACATCCGGATTGGGCGTGCGGCCGGCGCGGTATTCATCCAGGAAGTAGCTGAACACGCGGTCCCAATACTCCTGGGCGAAATTCACCGCATAATAAGGGATGCCGATGGTCTCGCACACCTGGCGGACGTCATTCCAGTCCTCCTCCGCCGTGCATACGCCGCTTTCATCGGTCTCCTCCCAGTTTTTCATGAACACGCCCACCACGTCGTAGCCCTGCTGTTTGAGCAAAAGCGCCGCCACGGAGGAATCCACACCGCCGGACATGCCCACAACGATCCGTTCCGCCATTTATTCCGCCTCCATCAATCTGGCAATGACGCGCTGCGCCACCTCCTGCGCGATCTCCGCCGGGGTGCGCGTCGCATTCACCACAATGAACCGTTCCGGATCACGCCGGATCAGTTCCCGATAGCCTGCCTCCGTCCGTGCATGGAAGGAATCCCCCGCCAGCTCCATCCGGTCCAGCTCCGTCGCGGCCGCACGCCGCTTCAGCGACGTTTCATGATCCACATCCAGATAGACCGTCGCCAGGGGGAGGGTACCGTCCACCGCGGGGGCATTCACGTCCAGCACCCACTGCACGCCAAGGCCGCGTCCGCCGCCCTGATACGCCACGGAGGAATCCACGAACCGGTCGCAGAGCATCACCTTGCCCGCCGCGATGGCCGGACGGATCACCTGACGGACATGCTGCGCGCGGGAGGCGGCATACAGCAGTGCCTCGGTCACGTCATCCATCTCCGTGTTGTGCTTGTCCAGAATGATATCGCGCAGTTTCTCGCTGATGGGGCAGCCGCCCGGCTCACGGCTGAGCACAAGCTCAAAGCCGAAGCGATCCAGCGCATCGGTCAGCAGGCGGATCTGCGTTCCCTTGCCGCTGCCGTCCAGGCCCTCGATGGACAGGAAGGCCCCCTTAGGCGGGGTGATGCCCGGGCAAAGCAGGTCGATGACCTCCTCCACCGTCGCGCAGTACGCCGTGCAGCCGGCCTCGCGCAATTCCGCCTCGCTGCCGTAGCCATAGCCCACACCGATGGACTTCACGCCCGCACCGATGGCACCGGCCACGTCGAATTTCCGGTCGCCCACCATCCATGCTTCATCGGCGGATGCATCCCAGTCCGCAGGCAGCGCGCGGCGGATCAGCTCCGTCTTGTCGGCTGCATGTCCGCCCGTGGGGCCGCAGATCTTCTCCACAAAGCGATCCAGCCCGAAATGCGCCAGCACCCGCTCGGAGGTCTCCTGCGGTTTGCCCGTGGCAACGCCGATGTACCAGCCCTCCTGCCTGAGCGTACGCAGCAGCCGGCGGATGCCCGGATACACCCGGTTCTCGAACAGGCCCTCCACATTATAGCGCTCGCGGTAGGTCTCCACGGCACGGTTGGCCATGGCTTCATCCATGCCCATGTATTCGCGGAAGGAATACCCCAGCGGCGGCCCGATGAATTTGCGCAGGGTGGGGGCGTCAGGCTCCGGGAAGCCGAGTTTTTGGGCGGCATATTTCACGCAGTTCCAGATGCCCTCCTCAGAGCGGGTCAGCGTTCCATCCAGGTCAAAGATCACACACTTACGCATGCCAGCGTATCTCCTTCCACGCCGAAGCATTCCTGATGCTTCCTGTTTGTCAGCCGGCGGACGATCTCCGCCGTGATGATCTCCCCCGGGCAGACCAGCGGGATCCCCGGCGGATACAGCCCCGCCGCCACCGCCGCGATCCGCCCTTCGCAATTCGCCAGGGGGACATTTTCGCATACCGCCATCGCTGCCGCGCGAACCTCCATCGCCTGCGGAGGGATCGCCGCCAGCTGGGGCAGCCGTTCCACATTTTCCCTCGTTGGCGGAATATTCGCCAGCACATCCGCCACACGCAGGATCTCCTCCGGCTCATCCATCGCGGTGAGGATGAGCACCACACGCCGCAGGTCGTGCATCTCCACGTCCACGCCATGTTCGCAGAGCTGTTCCGCCAGCCTTTCGCCACCCTGGGGCGCATCGATCACCACGCGCGTCGGGTCGAAGGTCAGCGCAGTGTCCTGCCACATCCCATGCGCATCGGCATAGCCCAGTTCAGGCAGCTTTTGCCGCAGGGCATCCGCCGCCGCCGCGACACGCTCCAGTCGTTCCCGGCCGTGCAGATCCATATATGCCCGCGCATCGTCAATGGAGAGCATATGCACAAAGGACGGCGAACTGGTCTGACCGCGCCGCAGCAGTCGCACCGCCGCCGCACGATCCCCTTCATCCGCCAGATGCAACACCGCCGCACCCGTCAGGCCGGGCAGCGTCTTGTGGACGGACTGCACCCAGGCATCCGCGCCGCATGCACCGGCGGATCTCATCTTCGTCGTCTCCGCCATCCACGGAAAATGCGCCCCGTGCGCCTCATCCACCACCAGGCGCATGCCTTTTTCATGCGCCGCGCAGGCGATGCGCTCCAGCGCGATGCATCCGCCGTAATAATCCGGGCGGGTCAGCAGGATGCTCCGCGCCTCCGGATATTTCTCCATGGCCGCCAACACATCCGCCTCGCGGAGATAGCACAAGCCATCCGCCGTCATCGCCGCAGGGATCCACCGCGCCTTCAATCCGCCCATGATGCAGGCATTCACCGCCGAAAGATGGGCATTGCGCGGCAGGAGCACCGTATCCCCTTCGCGGGCATACAGCTGAAGCATCACATGCAGGCCGATGGTGGAACCATTGGTCAGCAGCAGCGAGCACGCCGCTCCGGCGGACCGGGCATACAGCGCCTGCGCCTTGGCGATGCCGCGTTCCGGCGCGTACAGATCATCCGTCAGCGGAAGCTCCGTGGCATCGAGCGCATAGAGCTCCACCGGGCCAAAGGGTGCCTTCCCCTTGTGGCCGGGCATATGGAAACTGCTGCGCCCCGCCGCATCGCGGAGCATCTCATACATCGGCCGCATCGGCACACCTCCCCATTTTCCATCCTATTGTATCACAGTTCTGCGCCAATGGCAAACACAGGCGCGTCACTTGCGCAGCAGCGCGCCCACGATGGTCAGATCCTCCTCGTGGACGATCTTGATATTGTTGAAGCCGCCCTCGACGAAATTGATCCTGTACCCCAGGTGATACATCAGCATCGCGCAGCAGCTTTCGGTCAGGGCATGCTGTTCACGCCTGGCCTTGTCGAAGATCTCCAGCAGCAGCGAGAGCTTGTGCGCCTCGGGGGACTGCAGCGCCACGATGGCATCGCGCTCCACATACTCCGCCCTTTCGCCACTGACGTTGAACTGCACATAGTCGTTCATCTTATGGCAGACGGTGGCGCTGCCCTTCTCGGCGCAGATCTGCAGCACCTTCGAGATTGTCTCCTGGCTGACCAGCGGACGCGTCGCCTCCTGGATGAGGATGGTATCCTCCGGCTGATACCGGCCGCGGATGGCCTCCACGCCGCGCTTGAGGGACGCGGCGCCCGTCGTGCCGCCCAGGATCAGCCCGCGCAGCTTCGTGATGCGGTATCGCCGCGCATACGCCTTCACGATGTCCTCCCAGCCCTTGAGGCAGACGATGTAGATATCGTCGATCGCCGGATGCGCCTGATACACCTCCATGCTGTAGACCAGCATCGGCCGGTCGTGTACATTGATGAACTGGCTCGGGATATTCTGCTGATTCCGCCCGGACTTTCCGCCCGCCAGGATGATGACCGCATTGCGATGCCCGTCCGCCGCCTCGATCTCCTCCAGCGCCTCGCCGCCCTCGCTGACCCCGGCGGATCCGGCGATGAGCGCCTCCACCGTCGTATCCAGCACCGCTGCGAATCGCTGCAGCTTCTTCTGCGACACATCGTTATCGCCCGACTCGATCCGCGCGATGGTCGAGCGCGTCTTATAGCCCATGGCATCCGCCAATTCCTGCTGGGACATCTTCAATTCATACCGCCTCTGACGGATATTCGCACCCACTGACATGTTTTTCGCCCTCCCTGTGCCTGTTATTTGCATCATTTGTTATTATAAATCAACATAGAGTGATTTTCAATCGCATTTTCGTCTTTTTGTTGACGAATTTGTTGATTTCCCCTATAATGAGCACGCTTCAAAGAGCAAACCAAGTGATTTTCTCACTGAATAGATCTTCCCGAACAGGAAAGGAGCCACCACAATGAAAGCGATCATCTTCAATTCCGGCCTGGGTCACCGCATGGGCGACGAGACCAAGACCCACCACAAGTCCATGACCCTGCTCAAGAACGGCGAGACCATCTTCCACCGCCAGATCCGCCTGCTGAGCGCCGAGGGCGTGAAGGACTTCATCGTGACGACCGGCCCCTTCGAGGAGCAGCTGAAGGCGGAGGCCGCGACCTTCCCCGAGCTGAACTTCACCTTCGTCCGCAATGACATCTACGACCAGACCAACTACATCTACTCGATGTATCTGGCGCGTGAGGAGATCAACGACGATATGCTCTTCCTCCACGGCGACCTGGTGTTCAACCGCAAGCTGGTGCATGACGTACTGAACAGCGCGGAAAAGAACACCGCCACCGTCAACTTCACCAAGGCGCTGCCGGAGAAGGACTTCAAGGGCCGCGTGCAGGACGGCAAGGTGCTCGAGGTGTCCATCAAGATCTTCGACGAGGACTGCTTCGCCTTCCAGCCCTTCTACAAGCTGGAGAAGGCCACCGCTTCCGCCTGGGTGGGCAAGGTGGTGGAATTCATCCACAAGGGCGAGAACAAGTGCTACGCCGAGAACGCGCTGAACGAGATCTTCCCCGCGCTGAACATCCGCGCCTTCTCCTATGAGAACTACTACATCGACGAGATCGACAACATGGATGACTATCAGCGCGTTTCCGCTGACATTCTGGCCTTTGACGAGGCGGATGCGGCGATCTTCGGCTGAGCCATCCGACCCGATTTGCAGGAGGGATGCACATGAAGACCAATCCGAAGAAGACCTACGGCTACACGCCCGCTGAATACTCGAAGTTCAAGTCCTACGCGTGGAAGATGCTCCTGAGTTTCGGCCTGACGTACATGTTCTTCTACAACGGCCGCCAGAACATCAACCTCGTTCTGACCCAGATGGCTGAAGGCCTTGGTTCCACCACCGCCGCCATGGGCGTTGTGTCCTCCGCGCTGTTCTGGTGCTACGCCTTCGGCCAGCTCATCAACGGCCGCCTCGGTGCGTACTTCGGCTATAAGCGCTTCATGATGTTCGGCGTGGCCGCTTCCGCCGTGCTGAATGTGGCCATCTCCTTCCAGCATTCCATCCCGGTCATCGCGGTGCTGTGGGGCCTGAACGGCTACTGCCAGTCCATGGTGTGGTCCAACGGCGTGGGCGTGCTGAACCGCTGGTGGCCCAAGGCTCGCCGCGGCTTTGCATCCGGCCTGGCGACGGCCTTCTCCGGCGTGGCGCAGGTCGTGACCTACATGACCATCATGTTCTGCATGGATCTGAATCCCGAATGGGGCTGGCGTGCGGCCTTCCGCTACCCGATGATCCCCATGGCGCTGATGCTGATCATCTTCGCCTTCCTGTTCAAGACCAAGCCGGAAGATGTCGGCCTGAAGCCCTTTGTGGAGGAGGACGCCGCTGCCGAAGTGCGTGACGCCGCCCTCTCCGCCGAGATCGAGAAGAAGGGCTTCCTCTACCCCTACAAGATGCTCTTCTCCGAGCCGAAGGTCATCGTGTTCTGCCTGATCTCCGCCATCGCAGGTGTGGGCCGCTATGGTCTGCTGACCTGGGTGCCGACCTATTTCACCGAGGCAATGGGGCTTTCCATCAAGGACGGCATCTTCTCCTCCATCCTCCTGCCCACCGGACAGGCCTGCGCCATGTTCGTCTTCCCCTTCATCACCGACAAGGTGTTCAAGGGCAAGCGTGAGCCCATGCTGGCACTGGCTTCCGTCGTGACCTTCGTGGGCATGATCGCCCTGGCGCTCATCAAGACGCAGACCGCTGCCTCCCTGATGCTCTTCGTGGTGGGCGTGTCCGGCATGGTGACCGGCGTGATCTGGGCCGTGGCCGGCGATATGGGCGGCCGCGCCTTCTCCTCCACCGTCGTGGGCATGCTGGACTGGGCGGTGTACATGGGTGCAGCCATCCAGGCTTCCGTGTTCGGCTATGTGAAGGACGCCTTTGGCTGGTCGGCCATCTTCGTCACCATCGGCTGCCTGTACATCCTCATGCTGGTACTGACGCTCCTCGCGCGCAAGATGAAAATGCGCAAGCTGTGATCCCACAATAAAACAACGCGCCTTCCCCGTGCAGATGCATGAGGAGGGCGCGATTTTGTTTGGGGATCTTCGGCCCCTTTTTCTCACGATTGGCGGGGGCTTTGCTTCCATACGGTGCTCGTGGGGGACGAGGACTGGCGGAATCGCCCCACACCGCCGTCAGAATGCGATCCTGCACACCACCTCATCAGTCGCTGCGGCGACAGCTTCCCTCAAGAGGAAGCCAAAGGGGGAACGAAGCGCCGTCAGATCACGCCCGCAGCATTCCACCGCACGATCGTCCGGTAGCCCAGCCGGGCATACCACGCGCCGACCTGCGTGTAGTGGATGTACCCCAGCGCATAACCCTCCGCCTTCAGCAGGGCGGTGACATTCGCCACCATCTTCAGGCCGATGCCCTGCCTGCGGTAGGTCGGGATCGTCCCCACGCAGCCCGGGCCGCCGATGCGCAGTCCGGCGAATTCGCCAAAGTCATCCGCCAGGCAGAAACTGATCACCCGTTCGCCGTCAAAGGCGCAGTACACCCGGCTGTCCGCCTGAAAATACGGCACCCAATCCGCCTCGACCGACGCGACCGCCTCATGGAGCGCGGCGATGTCCCCCTTGTACCAGCCGAAGGTGATATTCGCCGGGCAGAGGGTGTCCGCCGCCGGAACGTAGGTGCGCAGGTCGAGTAGCTGCTCCTCGTAGTTTTCGTCCGGTGGAAGGCTGCAGATGTGCTCCTGCGCGAAGAAGTCCGGGTGCATATGGCGGAACAGCGCCGTACCGTCCAGGGCGAAATAGTCCTTGCGCACGCAGAGGGTCAGCCCGTCATAGCGTTTGCCGCGCACCTCGCGGATGCCTTTCTCGCGGTCGCACACCGTGAACCCCAGCCTGGCGGCACAACGCAGCATCCGCACATTGCCCGACCAGGTCTGGGCGTAGAGCATATCCTCGCCGTTGTCGAAATAGTAGACCATCAGCGCATGCAGCGCCTTCGTGCCGATGCCCTTTCCCCTTGCGTCCGGCTCGCAGAGGTCAATGCCAATGGCGGTGTGGACCTTTTGTCCTTCGCGGACATCCTTGCGGGCGATCCACTCGTACTGCTCATCAATGAGATAGGCACTGACCCAGCCGACGTGGCAGCCATCGCAGTCGATCTCGAAGCGCCAGCGGCGGACGTCAGCCGGAAGGCGCTTCACCGACGCATAGTACACCGTCCACTCGCTGCGCTGGGTCGCCTCGTCCGTGTCCTCTTTCTCCCAGGGCGCATCCCAGTCCTCCCAGTCGCGTTCCACGGTGAACCAGCGCACATAGTCCTCGATATCGCTTTCAGCCATGTCCCGCAGGATGACATTCGCATGGCGGATCTCCATCATGTTCCTCCCATCAAAAAATGCGGACGTTCCTTGCCGGAGCGCCGCATCGTGATTTCGTCAGCGTAGGCCTGGATCAATCGCCGAAGCAGATGCCCATGTTCTTCGCCGTGATGACCATACGGTCATCCGCGGGGACGAGCTTGGGCACGCCCGCGATGTCCTCCAGCTTGTTGTGGACGATCTCGTTGCCCTTGAGAGCCACCGTCACGCCGAACACGCCGTCACGGATGAGCTCCGCCGCATGCACGCCGAACTGGGTGGACAGCACACGGTCGTAGGCATTGGGGCTGCCGCCGCGCTGGATGTGGCCCGGCACGACATTGCGCGCCTCCACGCCCACCAGCTCGCGGAGCTGCTGCGCCACATAGGCACTGGCGGAGAAATGCTCCGCGGCGCGCTTGGCCTCGCGCTCCTTCTTCTTCATCTTCGCTTCTTCCTTGTCCATGGCGCCCTCCGCCACGGCGAGGATGGTGAAGCCCTTGTTGCTCTTGGCGCGGGCCTCGACGACCTTGGCCACCTTCTTGATGTCATAGGGGATCTCGGGGATGAGGATGGCGTCCGCACCGCCGGCCACGCCGGAATACAGCGTCAGCCAGCCCGCCTTGTTGCCCATGATCTCGATCACCATGCAGCGCCCATGGCTGGCCGCGGTGGTGTGGATGCGGTCGATGACCTCCGTACCGATATCCAGAGCAGTATGGAAGCCGAAGGTGAAATCCGTGCCATAGATATCATTGTCGATGGTCTTGGGCAGGCCGATGACATTCAGGCCCTCCTGGGAGAGCAGGTTGGCGGTCTTGTGGGTGCCGTTGCCGCCCAGCGTCACCAGGCAGTCCAGCTTCAGATCCTTGTAGGTCTTCTTCATCGCGGCGACCTTATCGACCTTGTCCTCGCCGATCTTGCGCATATCGCGGAAGGGCGTGCGCGCCGTGCCGAGGATGGTGCCGCCGAGGGTGAGGATGCCGGAGAAGTCGTCGCGCTTCATCTCCTGATAGTCCCCTTCGATCAGGCCGCGATAGCCGTCATGAATGCCCACGATCTCCGCATCGAACATTTCATAAGCAGCGCGGGTCACACCGCGGATGGCCGCATTCAGGCCGGGGCAATCGCCGCCGCTGGTCAGGATACCGATTCTTCTTTTCATGTCAGAACGCCTCCTGTGCTTGATTTTTCATTGCTGTCGGGTATATTATACCATGTGCGGAACAACTTTTCCACAATTAATTCACTGATTTCACAGGATCAGACATATTTCATATCCTTGGAAGGAGCCGCCTATGTCCGTCAGATCAGAGATCCTCGCCCGCCTTCACGCTCTCAGCATTCCCCATGAGCTGCACGAGCATACACCCGCCCACACCATGGCGGATTGCCTCGCGCTGCCCTATGCCGCGCCGGATGTGACCTTCTGCAAGAACCTGCTGCTGTGCAACACCGCCCGGACTGCCTTCTACCTGTACATCACCCTGGCGGACAAGCCCTTCCGCACGTCGGAGGTCTCCCGGGCGCTGCATTCCTCGCGGTTGTCCTTCGCGCCGCCGGAGGCCTTGCCTGCGCTGCTGGGCGTGGAGAGCGGCAGCCTTTCACCACTGGCGCTGTGGTTCGACGCGGATGAGCGCATCACCCTCGCCATCGACCGCGAGGTGCATCGTCCGGGGCGGATCGCCTTCCATCCCGGCGACAACACCGCGACAGTGATCTTCGACCAGGAGGTGTTCTGGGCGCAGGTCATCCCTGCATTGGCGCATCCGCCACGGGAAATCTGACGCGATCCCCCAAAATGACGCAAACGGCCTGCGCAGGAGAACTTTCTTCCCCCGCGCAGGCCATTTGTTTACTTCAGCAGCGCCTCGCTGGCCACACGCAGATCAGCATTGAGCTGTTCCGCCGTGGCCTTATCCGCCGCATTGGTGTTGACATAGAGCTTGATCTTCGGCTCGGTGCCGGAGGGACGCACACAGACCCAGTTGCCCTTCTCCAGCTCGAAATACAGCACATCGGAGGTGGGCAGGCCGGTGGGTTCCACCACATCGCCCGCCGTGCGGGTGCCCTTCTTGTAGTCGCGCACCGCAGTGACCTTCATGCCGCAGATCTCCGCCGGGGGATTCTCGCGCAGGCCGGCCATGATCTCCTTCATGCGGCCCAGACCTTCCTTGCCGGGCAGCGTGACGGACACCACCTTCTCCACGAAGTAGCCATACTCCGCGAAGATGGACTGCACATAGTCATACAGCGTGATGCCCTGAGCCGCGCAGGCGCAGGCCACCTCAGCGATGAGCATGGAGGCATTCACGCCGTCCTTATCGCGCACGAAGGTGGAGGACAGGAAGCCATAGCTCTCCTCAAAGCCAAAGAGGAAGGTGTGGCTGCCGGTATCCTGGAACTGCTGGATCTTTTCGCCGATGAACTTGAAGCCCGTCAGCGTCTCGAACATCTCCACGCCGAAGGACGCAGCGATCTTGTTGGACAGGCTGGTGGACACGATGGACTTCACCGCCGCGCCGTTGGCCGGGAGCGTCCCCTGCTTCTTCTTCGCGGAGAGGATGTAATGCAGCAGCACGCAGCCGATCTGGTTGCCGGTGAGCAGCTGCCAGTCGCCCGCATTGGTCTTGACGGCCACACCCAGGCGGTCGCAGTCAGGGTCGGTGGCGAAGATGACCTTCGCGCCCTTCTCGTCCGCGAGCTTGATGGCCAGGCGGAAGGTATCCGGCTCCTCGGGGTTGGGCACCTTCACGGTGGAGAAGGCGGGATCGGGCAGCTCCTGCTCCTTGACGACGGACACGTTGGAAATACCGATCTCCTTGAGGATGCGGCGCACCGGCACATTGCCGGAGCCATGCACGGGCGTATACACGATGGACAGCTCAGCACCCATCTTCTCCAGCATTTCGGGCTGGACGCACAGGGTCTTGACCTCGGCGATGTAGTCGTCGTCCACTTCCTTGTTGCCGATGTACTTCAGCAGGCCCTTGTTCAGCGCCTCCTGCTCATCCATCAGCGTGCAGTCGGTGTACTTGGTCGCGCGGATGATCTTCGTGATGCCCTCGGCGGCCTCGGGGCCGACCTGCGCGCCATCCTCGCCATAGACCTTATAGCCATTGTACTGGGGCGGATTGTGGGACGCAGTGATCACGATGCCCGCGATGGCATGCAGATGGCGCACCGCGTAGGACAGCACCGGCACGGGGCGCAGCGCGTCGAACAGGAAGGCAGGCACGCCCTCCTGCGCCAGCACCAGCGCGGTATCCTTGGCGAATTCCGCAGAGAAACGGCGGGAATCATAGGCGATCACTACGCCTCGGGCAGCTTCCTCGGGGTTCTGGAGCAGATACTGCGCCAGGCCCTTGGTCGCCCGGCGGACATTGTAGCGGTTCATGCGGTTCATGCCGGCGCCCAGCACGCCGCGCATGCCAGCCGTGCCAAAGCTCAGTTCGGTATAAAAGCGATCCTCGATCTCCTTGGGATCATTGGCAATGGCCTGCAGATCCGCCACCGTATCCTGATCGGCAGCAAAGTCCTTCAGCCACTGTTCATAAGCAGTCATCACGTCCATGGTTCTTTCCTCCTGATGTGCGATTTGGTTTCCCGACCGTCGGGGAGGATTGTCTCTTTTTTCATTATATGACCATTTTGCCTTTTTTGCAAGGGCTACATGCGCCATTCGGGCTGCAGCTTACGACAAAAAGACATGCTTTTGCGTCCGAATGCGGTTGCGTTGTCCGCCCCATGCGTGGTACAATGACCATGACACGATCATTGCCAACACGGGAGGAGCTCATTTTGTCCCTGCACGAATATTATCTGCACCTGAAGACCTACCTGCCGTCCGTCCGCACGCAGCTGGACAGCATCATCTCGCGCTATGCGCCCATGCTCAATCCCGCCTTCAAGGAAGACCGCGATGCCCAGCTGCTTACGCTCTTCGCCCTGGATGAGCTGGAAAAGAACAAGCTCCGCGCTGCAGAAAAGCTGATCGACCGGCTGGAGCCCCATTGCAAGACCGATGCGGAAAAGGCGCTGTGGAACATCGTGGTCGGCATGTATTGCTGGGTGAACGACCGCCCGGACACCATGGACTACTATTTCGACAAGGCCGCCGCCCTGGGGCATCAGCACCACCTTCCCCACATGCTCAGCGGCGAGTATCATCTGCTCGGCAGCCATCATTTTGACAAGGCGCTGGCGGAATATGACCGCGCGATCGACTGCATCTATCAGTTCCCGCCGCTGAACGATCCCGGCCGCTATCTAATCGCCCAGGCCCAGGCCTGCATGGCGTATGCGCTGACCATGATGCACCGCACGGACGAAGCCTCCGCCATGCTCGTCAAGGCGGAATTCGCTCATGATTCCGAGGAATACCTGCACGCAAGCGCCATCCTCAGCGCGGTAAAACAGGACGCGGAAGCCGCCAACAAGGCAGTCAGCGAATTGACGAAGCTCAATCCGCCGCTGGGCGAGGATGTGGGCAAGCAGGTCCGCCTGATCCTGGACGGCACGCACATCCACTTCTTCCCCCGCGAGGTCGCACCATCGCTTCCGGCGGATTTCTGGACCTGGTTCCGCACGCAGGAGCCGACCTTTCAGCCATTGCTGGACAAGAACGATCCGGACGCCTGCGGACAGATCCTGGCCGATCACATCAACACCCTCGTCCCCGACCCGGAGGACATGATGACCGCCACCATCGAGCTGAAGGACGGCCAGCCGGAGATCGTCCTGACCGCCTGCTATTCCCGTAGCTATGCCGCTATGATCGAAGCGATCGCAGCCGCCTGCCCGGCGGATATCCGCCAGCGCTGGATCATCACCCTTCAGCCCTGACCGATTTATTCAAAGGAGGGCATGCCATGTACCAGGAGCTCCAGCAGATCATCGACACCTCGCGGCGTATCGTGTTTTTCGGCGGCGCGGGGGTGAGCACGGAATCCGGCATCCCCGATTTCCGCAGCGTGGACGGGCTGTACAACCAGCACTACGCCTGGCCGCCGGAGACCATCCTGAGCGCGACGTTCTTCCGCCAGCACACGGAGGAATTCTACCGCTTCTACCGGGAGAAGATGCTCCCCCTGGACGCGCAGCCCAACGCCGCCCACCGCTTTCTGGCGGACTTGGAGCGTGCCGGACGCCTCACCGCTGTCGTCACCCAGAACATCGACGGCCTCCACCAGCAGGCCGGCAGCCGCAATGTGCTAGAGCTGCACGGCTCCATCCACCGTAACCGCTGCCTGAAATGCGCACAGTTCTATCCGCCGGAGTACATCCGCGATTCCACCGGCATTCCGCGCTGTGATCGGGAAAATGAAGGCGCACGAAGTGATAATAAGTACACACGAAGTGAAAATAGAGACACACGAAGTGAAAATAGAGACACACGAAGTGTGTGCAACGGCATCATCAAGCCCGAGGTCGTGCTGTATGAGGAAGGGCTGGACGATGATGTGCTGTCCGCCGCTGTGCATCACATCCGCACGGCGGATACCCTGATCGTCGCCGGGACGAGCCTGACTGTGTATCCTGCGGCCGGGCTGGTGCATTATTTCCGCGGCAAGCACCTCGTGCTCATCAACCGCGACGCCACCCCCATGGACGATCAGGCCGATCTGGTCATCCACGACAGCGTCGGCAAGGTCTTTTCCACATTGACGATCAAGGAGGACTGACGCATGCAGGCCGAACTGGCTTCCCTCTATCCCGCGCATGACCGCGCACGCCTCATCGCCGCTGCCCGGCTGCGCACCTCCTGCCGCACCTACGCCGGTATGCCGCTTCCGGCGGATCGCGCTGCCCTTTCCTACGCATTGGGACGCTATCGGCTGCCCGGCGCGCGCATGGTCTTTGCCCCTGTGGAGGAAGGCTTCTTCACCAGTGCGCTGCTGGCCACCCGGCGCATCACCGGCTGCCGGATGATCGCCGCGGTCATCGCGGATGACGCGCCCCGCAGCCGTGTCCATGCCGGCATCACGGGCGAGAGCATCGTGCTGGAGGCCACCTCGCGCGGGCTCGGCACCTGCTGGGTCACCGGGAGCTTCCGCCGCAAGGAGCTGCATATCGACCTTGCGGCGAACGAGAGCGTCCTGGCCGTCATCGCCATCGGGATGCCCGCCGTCCCCCTCGCAGCGCCTACGCAGCGCCACCGCAAGCCGCCGGAGCACTTCTGCCGGGGGAATTTCCGCGACTGGCCGGAGGAGCTGACCGACGCCGCCGCGCTGGTGCAGTGCGCGCCTTCCGCGATGAACATGCAGCCCTGGACGCTCGCGCTGGGTGCGCAGGGGGAATTCATCGTGGACACAGCCGACCGCGCCCTGCTGGACGCAGGCATCGCCCTGTGCCATGCCGAACTGGCGCTGGAAACGCCCCACACCTGGCATTACGGCGCTGACCGCAGTGCGCCCGTCGCCTGGGCGGTCGCGCGATAAGGGAGGAACGCCGATGGACATCACCTTCCGCACCGATGCGGGGACGTTCAACTACCGCTCCGCCGCCATCATCGTCCATGACGGGAAGCTCCTCGTCCTGCAGGATGAGGGCATCCCCCATGATTATCTCCCCGGCGGACGCATCCACCTGCGCGAACCGGCCGAAGACGCCCTCTCCCGTGAGCTCCGCGAGGAACTGGACATCGCCCTGCCACCTCACCGACTTGTGTTCATGGCGGAATCCTTCTTCACGCTGAACGAACAGCCCTACCATGAGGTCTGCCTGTACTATCTGATGAACGCGCCGGAGGAACTGCTCGCACGCGGCGAAACCTTCACCCGCGTGGAGGGCCGCGAGATCCACCATTTCCGCTGGGTGGACTTTGCTGCCCTGCGCGAAATGTCCTTCTACCCGATCTTCCTCAAGGAGCGCCTCCTCTCCCTGCCCGATGCGCCGGAATTCATCTCCCTCTATACCGACTGACAGCCCGACTGAAAGGAATGATCACGATGCCCTCCATGGATACCAAGTGCGTCCAGGCCGGTTATACCCCCGGCAATGGCGAACCCCGTCAAATTCCGATCATCCAGTCCACCACCTTCAAATATGACACCTCCGAGGACATGGGCAAGCTCTTTGACCTGGAGGCCAGCGGCTATTTCTACACCCGCCTGCAAAACCCCACCAACGATCACGTTGCGGCCAAGATCGCCGCGCTGGAGGGCGGTTCCGCCGCCATGCTCACCTCCTCCGGACAGGCTGCGAATTTCTTCGCCCTGTTCAACATCTGCAACGCAGGCGACCATATCGTGGCGTCCTCGTCCATCTATGGCGGCACGTTCAACCTCATCAGCGTCACCCTGGCGAAGATGGGCATTGCGTCCACCTTCGTTTCGCCCGATGCCACCGTGGAGGAGCTGGACGCAGCCTTCCGCCCCAACACCCGCGCCCTCTTTGGCGAGACCATCGCCAATCCCGCGCTGACCGTGCTGGACATCGAGAAATTCGCCGACGCGGCACATCGCCACGGCGTGCCGCTCATCATCGACAACACCTTCCCCGCCCCGGTGAACTGCCGTCCCATCGAATGGGGCGCGGATATCGTCACCCACTCCACCACCAAGTATATGGATGGTCACGGTGCGGCGGTGGGCGGCGCCATCGTCGATGCAGGCAAATTCGACTGGATGGCCCATGCGGACAAGTTCCCCGGCCTTTGCACGCCCGATGAGAGCTATCACGGCATCACCTATGCGGAGAAATTCGGCAAGGAAGGCGCCTTCATCACCAAATGCACCAGCCAGCTCATGCGCGACCTGGGCTGCATCCAGAGCCCGCAGCATGCCTTTTATCTGAATCTGGGGCTGGAGAGCCTCCATGTCCGCATGCCTCGCCACTGCGAAAATGGTCTGGCCGTAGCAGAATTCCTCGCCGGGCATCCGGCGGTGAAGGCCGTCAACTATCCCCACCTCAAGGGCGACAAGTATTATGACCGCGCCATGAAGTACATGCCTCAGGGCGGCTGCGGCGTGGTGTCCTTCGAGCTCAAGGGCGGACGCACCGCTGCGGAGGCCTTCCTGAAGCACCTGCGGCTGGCCGCCATCGAGACCCATGTGGCGGATGCACGCACCTGCTGCCTGAACCCCGCAACGTCCACCCATCGCCAGATGACCGAGGAGCAGCTGGCTGCGGCAGGCGTACCGGCAGGGCTGGTGCGCATCTCCTGCGGCCTTGAGGGCAAGGATGACCTGCTCGCCGACATCGCTCAGGCGCTGGAATTCGCCCGCTGATCCCACCGCTGACCGACCTTCACAAGGAGAATGACCATGCGCTATGCCTTCTGCCCGACCTGCGGACATGCCCTTTCCGCCCGTCCCCTGGGGGATGACGGCCTTGTGCCCTGGTGCGACACCTGCAGCCGCCCCTGGTTCGATGCATTCTCCACCTGCGTCATCACCGCCGTGTGCAATGCCGCCGGGGAGGTGCTGCTCCAGCGGGAACGCCGCCGCCCGGAGCGCGATGTGCTGGTGGCAGGCTACATGCAGCCGGGGGAATCCGCCGAAAACGCCGCCCTGCGCGAGATCCGCGAGGAGACCGGCCTGACCGCCGCCAGCCTGCACTATATGGGTTCCTGGCCGCACGAAAGCGGCGACATGCTCATGCTCGGCTTTGCCGCACAGGCCGAGGGGATGCCGCGCGAGGACTCCTGCGAGATCCTGTCCGCCCGATGGGTGCCGCTTTCCCAGGCCATCGCCACCCTGCGCGAGGGCAGCATCGGCCAGAAGCTCCTCATCGCCCTGCACGGCCAGATACCCGGCTGATACGCCAAAAATACCACAGCCCGAAGCCTGATTGAATCGGCTTCGGGCTGTTTGCGTCCGACCGGCATGGGCGGTCAGAAATTGCGGGACATATCGTACTTGCTGTAGAATTCGGTGCGGAAATCGAGGAAGCGATCCTCGCGGATGGCCTCGCGGATCTGCTCCATCAGGTGCAGGAGGAAGCGCAGGTTATGGATGGACACCAGGCGACCGCCGGTGATCTCGCCCGAGCGCAGCAGGTGACGGATGTACGCGCGGGAGAAATTGCGGCAGGTGTAGCAGTCGCATTCGTCATCCAGGGGGCCGAAATCATGGGCATACTTGGCATTCTTGATGACCACACGGCCCTTGCTTGTCATGGCGGTGCCGTTGCGGGCGACACGGGTGGCCAGCACGCAGTCGAACATATCCACGCCGCGCAGCACGCCCTCGACAAGGCAGTCCGCACTGCCGACGCCCATGAGGTAGCGGGGCTTGTTCACCGGCATATAGGGCTGGATCTTCTCCAGCATCTCATACATGATGGGTTTGGGCTCGCCGACGGACAATCCGCCGATGCCGTAGCCGATAAAGTCCATATCGGCCAGGGTCTTGGCGCTCCGGATGCGCAGATCCTCATAGAAGGCGCCCTGCACGATGCCGAACAGCGCCTGATCCTCGCGAGTGTGGTGCTTCTTGCAGCGCTCAGCCCAGCGGTGCGTGCGCTCCATGTTCAGCTTGGCGGTCTCGTAATCGCAGGGGTAGGGGCTGCACACGTCAAAGGCCATGGCGATGTCCGAACCCAGCGCCTGCTGGATGTCCATGGACTCCTCCGGGCCGATGAAGTGGCGGCTGCCGTCCAGGTGGCTCTGGAAGGTGACGCCCTCCTCCTTGATGGTGCGGATGCCGGACAGGGAGAAGACCTGGAATCCGCCGGAGTCCGTCAGGATGGGCTTGTCCCAGCTCATGAACTTGTGCAAGCCGCCTGCCTCGCGGATCAGATCCTCACCGGGACGCAGATGCAGATGGTAGGTGTTGGACAGCATGATCTGCGTGCCGATCTCCTCCATCTCGCGGGGCGTCATGGCCTTGACGCAGGCCGCGGTGCCAACGGGCATGTAGATCGGCGTCTGGATGTCGCCGTGGGGGGTATGCAGCACGCCAAGGCGCGCGCCGGACTGCTTGCACACATGCAGCAATTCATAGGAAAAAGGCTTGCTCATTCGTTACCTCCGTCGGGTTGGGAAACCGGGGCTTCCGTTTCAGGGATGCTCTGCACATCCGGCGCATCGCCAGTGAGGATGACCGGCGCAGAGTTGGCAAAGCGGATGGCCATGTCGGTCAGTTCATCCGCATACTGATTCCAGACCGAGCCGCAGGGCAGGTTCTGGAAGGTCATGATGTTCTTGGTGGTGGGGTGCTCGAAGGTCAGGCGATAGCCCCACAGGGCGATCTGCTGTCCGGGGATGCCGTGGCCGTAGCGGTGGTCGCCCCACAGCGGCGCGCCCATCTCCTTCATCTGCACGCGAATTTGATGCTTGCGTCCCGTTTCCAGCCGGATGGAGCACAGCGCCGTCCCATTGCGGCGCGCGATACAATGCCCGTGCAGGATGGCCTCCTGTGCGCCCTTTTCATCCGCATCGCAGACCATCACGCGGTTCATGCGCTCATTCTGGATGAGGTAGTTGATCATGGTGAATTTGTCCTTCACCTGACCCTCGGTGACGCAGAGGTACTCGCGGCCCATCTCATGCTCGCGCATCTGGGCGGAAAGCCGGGCAGCCGCCTTCGATGTGCGGGCGAAGACCATCAGGCCGCCCACCGGACGATCCAGACGGTGCACCAGGCCCAGATACACATTGCCGGGCTTGTTGTACTTGACGCGGATGTACTCCTTCACCATGGAGAGGATGTCCGCATCCTTGGTCTTGTCCGCCTGAGAGAGCATGTTCGGCGGCTTGACCGCGACGATCACATGATTATCCTCGTAGATGATATTAACCATGGTACCACCTTCCGCTGGCGCCGGCCGGGAGCACGCCGCCGCTGGTGACAGGCAGGCACAGCTCCTGGGAGTCGATCTTTCCGCCGTGGCGGCTGACGACGCACTTTTCCAGCATATTGCTCAGTACGCTGGCCTGGAAGCCCGTGGTGTAGGAGTTGATGAGGTAGAACAGCGGCTGATCGCTGAGCACCTGCGCGCAGGTCTCCACCAGGCCGAAAAGCTCGTTCTCCAGCTTCCACACCTCGCCCGACGGGCCGCGCCCATAGCTGGGCGGATCCATCAGGATGCCGTCGTACTTATTCCCCCGGCGGATCTCACGCTGCACGAACCGCAGCGCATCCTCCACGATGAAGCGGAAGCGATTCTCCGGCAGCCCGGACAGCTCGCGGTTCTCCTTCGCCCACTGGACGATGCCCTTCGACGCATCCACATGGGTGACATGGGCGCCCGCCGCCGCACAGGCGATGGTGGCCGCGCCGGTATAGCCAAAGAGGTTGAGCACCTTCACATCCGTGCGCCCGGACTGGCGGATCAGATTCTGCATCCAGACCCAGTTCGCGGCCTGTTCCGGGAAGAGGCCGGTATGCTTGAAGCTGGTCGGGCGGACATAGAAGGTCAGCTCCTGATGGCGGATCGTCCAGCGTTCAGGCAGGCGCGTCAAAAACTCCCATTCGCCGCCGCCCTTTTCGCTGCGATGGTAATGTGCCTGTGCCTTCTTCCACAGCGCCGGATCGGCCTTGGGCCAGATCGTCTGCGGATCGGGGCGGCGCAGGATAACGTCTCCCCAGCGCTCCAGCTTTTCGCCGTCGCCGGTATCAAGAACTTCGTAATCTTCCCATGTGTTTGCTAAAAACATACCTTTGCCTCCAGCAGGGGCTACGCGCCCCTGCACCTGCGCAAGGGTCTTCGACCCTTGACCCATTTTGCGTTGTTACTTGGTGGATGACTTTTGTGTACGCGCGCATGGTACATCGAGGGAACGGCTGGGGCTACACGCCCCTGCACCCGCGCAAGGGGCTTCGACCCTTGACCCATTTTGCGTTGTTACTTGGTGGATGACTTTTGTGTACGC
>CAZIUA010000035.1:20428-24224 GCA_964542315.1 uncultured Faecalibacterium sp.
GCATGGTACATCGAGGGAACGGCTGGGGCTACACGCCCCTGCACCCGCGCAAGGGTCTTCGCCCCTTGACCCATTTTGCGATGTTACTTGGTGGATGACTTTTGTGTACGCGCACATGGTACATCGTAGGGACGCTGGGGCTGCGCGCCCCTGCACCCGTTCTGCGTTGTCTTTGGGGGACACGAGGACGGCGGCGACGGGAAGCCTCCCCTGTGTAAAGGGAGGTGGCGCCGAGCCTGCGAGGGGTTGGAGGGATTGCCTGCCCCATGTTGCAGCACATGGAGGTTCCCTCTGTCGCAACAGCCCGGACGAGGTGTCGCCCTCCGCCTTTCGCTCAGTCCTCCGCCTCGTTCAGCCGGCTGATGACATCCGAGTGCATCTCGATCATCTTTGCGACCACGTCCTGCACATAGAGCCGGTCCAGGCCAGCCAGGGCAGGATCGACCTCGATGCATTCGCGCAGAGCCGAGCTGTCGCCTGCCGCAGCGCGTGCCGCCAGGTGATTCGTTTCGTCGATCTCGCCGCAGATCTCCATCAGCGCCATGGGCAGCATCGTCCCATGGGGGATGACCTGTCCGCCGCGCTGAGTCAGTTCCGCCTCTATCATAGCAGATTTTCTGAGCTGTGGCAACTCCCCATGATTCAGCCGCGTGACGGCAGGAATATCGCAGTCATCGCCGCGGAGCATGGCCAGAGCCAGCTGCATCGGGCGGATGGGCGGAGCCTTCGACAGCAGCAGAAGCTGCGCCATTTGCCCTTCCTTCTCCTGTGCGCCCTTTTCGCCCACGGTGTTCATCCACAGGATGCGCTCCTTGCGGCGCTCCACGCTCTCGCCGAATTCCGGTTCGGCATCGGGGATGTAATCATCCTGCGCAGGGAGCCATTCCGCGTGGTCGGTCACATCGCCCACGGCGATGGCGCCATACCAGTCATACCAGCGACGGGTCAGGCGGCCCAGTTCCTCCTCCTCGACCAGGTCGGTGAGCAGGGGGAGGAGGTCATCGCCGGTCTTGGCGTCCGTCATATCCAGCAGGAAGCTGAAGCCCGGCAGTCCTGCGATGGTAGCATGGACGTCCTCCTGCTTGCAGGAGAGCTTCTTCACCAGGCTGTCCAGGCCGTTTGCACCGCGCAGGGGTGTGCGTCCCAGGCCGTAGCAGTGGAAGCCTGCCTGCTCAAACATGAGCGTCGTGCGGGCAACGGGCTGGCCGAGGTTCACCACCACCGCATTCAGGCAGTGCTCCTGCATGGCTTCGCACAGGTCGAGCACCATTTCCCCCTGACGCAGGGTGTGGAGCAATCCGCCGATGCCGCCATTGACGCGCGCCTGCTCCGTCAGGCCGGGATCGTCCTTCTCCACGCCGGAGAGGGCTTCCCGATCCATCTTGAAGCGGCTGGCTGCCATGCAGTCCCCCGCATAGATGACGCAGTCCGCATCACTGAGGACGTCACTGCGCCGGGACGTGACGAGCAGTGAGGCCTCCAGACCCGGATGGCGGTTCCGGGCGTCCTGGATGACAGCCTCGCCATAGCGCTGGAGCACCTCCTGCATGGCGGCGTTCTTTTCTTCCAGCGCGACAGCGGCGGACTGCTTGCCCACAAAGAGCAGATCCGTCAGCAGCGTGGGCAGCAGCATGGGGATGTCTTGACCGATCAGTGCGATTTTCATCATCATGATACCTCTTGGATCAACGCAAACCGGGAGGAGACCCCGTTGGAGCCTCCCCCGGAAAAGAAATTGGGATTATTTCGCCACGCGGACGGAGATCACGGCCTTCTGGTCGTTGATCTTCCACTCCTGTGCGGTGTAGCTGTCATCGGCCTCGCCCGCCTCGACGGTCAGGGCCAGGGTGCCGTTCTTGATCATGTCCAGGCCGGATGCGATGGCGTCCGCCAGCTTTTCGCCGCAGGTATAGCGCACATCGATGCGATCCGTCACCTCGAAGCCGGCGTCCTTGCGCATGGTCTGGATCTTGCTGATGACCTCGCGCACATAGCCCTCCTGAATCAGCGCCTCGGTCAGGTTGGTGTCCAGCACCACCATCACGCCGCGATCCTCCTGGGCGACGAAGCCGGGCTTCTGCATGGGGGCGGTCAGCACGTCATCCTTGCCCAGGGTGACGGTCGTGCCTTCGATGTCGAAGGACACGGTCTCGCCGCGGTCGAAGGCCTCCACCACGTCGTTGCCGTCCATGGTGCCGAGGTGCTGGCCGATCTTGCCCAGCAGCTTGCCATACTTCGGGCCGAGGGTGCGCATCTGGGGCTTGAGCTGATAGGTGGTGAAGTCACGGGTGGATTCGGTGAACACCACTTCCTTCACGTTCAGCTCATCCTCGCACAGCGCCTGATAATCCGCGCCGAAGGAAGCGCCCTTGACGTAGAGCTTCGCGGCGGGCTGGCGGGTCTTCATGTTGGCCAGGGCGCGGCATGCGCGGCCCAGCTGGACGGCCTCCACCAGCGCATCCATCTGCTCCTCCATCTCCTTGTCGATGCGGGAAACATCGGCCACGGGGAAGTCGCACAGGTGCACGGAGTCGATGGCGCCGGGGACATTGGCGACCACCAGGTTCTGGTAGATCTCCTCCGCCATGAAGGGGATGAAGGGCGCGCAGACCTTGCTGAGCGTCACCAGGACATGATAGAGGGTGGCGAAGGCGGCTTCCTTGTCGCCGGCCATGCCCTTGCCCCAGAAGCGCTCGCGGCCGCGGCGGACATACCAGTTGGACAGTTCGTCCACGAACTCCTCGATGGCGTTGGCGGGCTCCACGATGCGGAAGGCATTCAGGTCCTCGTCCACCTTGAGGATCAGGCTGTTCAGCTTGGACAGGATCCACTTGTCCATCAGGCTCAGTTCAACATTCTCCAGCTGATGCGCGTTGGGATCGAAGCCGTCGATCTGCGCATACATGGAGAAGAAGGAATGCACGTTCTGCAGCGTCGCGAGGAACTTGCGCTGCACCTCCTGCACGGCCTCCTTGGAGAAGCGCTTGGGCAGCCAGGGCGCGGCGGTGGTGTAGAAATACCAGCGCAGCGCGTCGGCACCATAGGCATCCAGCGCCTCGAAGGGGTTCACCACATTGCCCAGATGCTTGGACATCTTGCGGCCCTCGGCATCCTGAACATGGCCCATGACGATGCAGTTGCGGAAGGGCGCGCGGTCAAACAGCAGGGTGCTGATGGCTTCCAGGGTGTAGAACCAGCCGCGGGTCTGGTCCACGGCCTCGGAGATGAAGTTGGCGGGGAAGTTCTTCTCGAACATCTCCTTGTTCTCGAAGGGATAGTGCCACTGGGCGAAGGGCATGGAGCCGGAATCATACCAGCAGTCGATGACCTCGGGCGTTCTGTGCATCTTCTTGCCGCACTTCGGGCAGGGGATGACCACCTCGTCGATGTAGGGGCGGTGCAGCTCGATGCTGGGATCCACATTTTCGCCCATCTCGATCAGCTCCTGACGGGAGCCGATCACATGCTGATGGCCGCATTCGCAGACCCACACCGGCAGGGGCGTGCCCCAGTAGCGCTCGCGGGAGAGCGCCCAGTCGATCACGTTGTCCAGGAAATTGCCGAAGCGGCCGTCCTTGATGTTGTCGGGCATCCAGTTGATGGTCTGGTTGTTGTCCATCAGCTGATCGTGCAGGGCGGTCATGCGGATGAACCAGCCGCCGCGGGCATAGTAGATCAGCGGGGTGTCGCATCGCCAGCAGAAGGGATAATCATGCTCAAACACCGGCGCGGAGACCAGCTTGCCCTCCTTCTCCAGCTGCTCGCAGGTATGGAGGATGGCGTGATGCTCGATGGC
>CAZIUA010000035.1:24234-24860 GCA_964542315.1 uncultured Faecalibacterium sp.
CTGCTCAAGGATCATGGGATCGGCCTTTTTCACGAAAACGCCCGCCCACGGGGTCTCCTTGCTCATTTCGCCCTTGGCGTCCACCAGCTGCAGGAAGGGAATGTGGTTCTTCTTGCCCACGCGGTTGTCGTCCTCACCGAAGGCCAGCGCGATATGCACGATGCCGGTGCCGTCGCTCATGGTGACATAATCATCGGCGATGACCGTCCATGCGTTGGCGGCATCGGGGTCGCCCTTCACGGCGTCATACTGGAAATCAAACAGCGGCTCATACTTCATGCCCACCAGCTCGCTGCCGGGGAAGGTGGTCTTGTTGGAAACTTCCGCGCCCTCGCCCAGAACCTTTTCGATCAGCGCATCGCCCATGATGATGGTGCGGCCGTCGAAATCAAACTTTGCATAGGTCTCCTCGGCGTTGACGCACAGGGCGGTGTTGCTGGGCAGGGTCCAGGGGGTGGTCGTCCATGCATAGAAGAAGGTGTTCTCCTCGCCCTTTACCTTGAAGCGCACAACGGCAGAGCGCTCCTTCACCAGCTTGTAGCCCTGAGAAACCTCATGGCTGGAGAGAGCGGTGCCGCAGCGGTGGCAGTAGGGAACGATCTTGTGTCCCTTGTACAGCAGCCCCT
>CAZIUA010000036.1:0-24767 GCA_964542315.1 uncultured Faecalibacterium sp.
TCTGCGGCGAGCACGGCGGCGATCCCACGTCCGTGGAGTTCTGCCACAAGATCGGCCTGGACTACGTGTCCTGCTCTCCCTTCCGTGTGCCGATCGCTCGTCTGGCTGCTGCTCAGGCTGCGATCAAGGGCTAATCGGATCGGCTGCTTAAGCACATCATATCGGCGGACTTCGCTCGCAAGGGCGAAGTCCGCTTTTTGTTGCCCCAAAACCGCCGCAGAACGAAAAGATCCCTCGCCGGGCGCTTGCTCAGCGGGGGAAATGTGTGTGCAGGGATGGCGGATGCGTCAGCACCCGAAGAAATTCGCCAGCTTTCCGGCGCGGTTGTAGCAGATCGCTTGCCAGCCGGATTCCAGCGCGGCCTCGATATTGGCAGGGCTGTCGTCGATGAAGAGCGTGCGCTTCGGATCCAGCCCATAGCGGAAGATCAGGTGGGCGTAGATCTCCAGACCGGGCTTGATCAGCTTTTCCTGACCACTGACGACGATGCCGTCGAACAGGTCGAAGAAGGCGTGCGTGCGGCGGGTGTGGGCGAATTCATCCGCGGCATAGTTGGTCAGCGCATAGACCTTTTTCCCGTGCGCCTTGCAGGTCTTCAGCGCCTCGACGCCCTCCGGAATGTCCGGCAGATCGTTCCAGCCTTCCATCACGCGGCGAATGTAGGGCGAAAGTTCAGGCGCGGTGCGGCTCATCGCGGCGATGACTTCCTCCCGCGTGGCGGAATCGCGGTCGCGCATCGTCCAGTAGGGGGAGTGGAAAACACGCGTCGTCAATTCGGCGTGCAGGTCGGGACGCTCGGGCAGCAGCGCATGAAGAATGGCGGCACAGTCCCAGGCGATGAGCACATTGCCCACGTCGAAGACCACCGCATCAATGTCTGCCCAGGGCATGGCGGAAAACTGGTCGTCCAGCATCAGATGCATCGGATTCACCTCTCGTAACGGATGTTTGGCACTGCATACAGCATAGCACAAAATGTTATGCTTTTCAAGATTGTTAAAATGGTGTATAATGGTCGCAGGAAGGAGGCATTCCGAAATGAAACGAGTTTTTCTCACCGTCCTGGACGGTGCTGGTGTTGGTTATCTTCCCGATGCGGCGCAGTATGGCGATGTAGGCGCCTGCACCTGGGGGCATGTGGTGGATCGCTGCCATCCGGAGCTGCCGAATATGGCACGGCTGGGTCTGGGGCAGATCGAGGGGACGCATTATCCGGCGGATGGAAACGCCGTTGGTGCGTTCGGGCGCAGTATGGAGGCCAGTGCCGGCAAGGACACCACCACCGGCCATTGGGAGCTGGCCGGCTGCAAGCTGGATCAGGCGTTCCCGACCTTCCCGGATGGTTTCCCGGCGGATTTCATGGCGCGCTATGAGGCGGCTATCGGCCATAAGTGCATCGGCAATTATGCATCCTCCGGCACGATCATTCTGGATGAGCTGGGCGAGGAGCATATGCGGACGCATGCCCCCATTGTGTATACCTCTGCGGACAGCGTGTTCCAGGTGGCGTGCCATGAGGACATCTTCTCCCGTGAGGAGCTGTATGAATTCTGCCGTATCGCCCGGGAAATGCTCCAGGGCGATATGTGCGTGGGCCGTGTGATCGCGCGCCCCTTCATCGGCACGGGCAAGGGCGCCTTCAAGCGGACGGCAGGCCGTCGGGATTTCGCGGTGCCGCCCTTCAGCACGACCTTGCTGGATGTGTGCAAGGAGGCCGGGATGACGTCCCTGGGCGTGGGCAAGATCGAGGATATCTTCGCCGAGCGCGGCCTGACCGGCTCCAACCATGCCAGTGGCAATCCGGCGTGCATCGATGCCTGGATGGACTATATGCGCCAGCCCTTCGAGGGCATTTGCTTCACCAATCTGGTGGATACGGACATGCAGTACGGCCATCGCAACGATCCGGAGGGCTTTGCCGGTGCGCTGGCCTACTTCGACAGCAAGCTGCCGGAGATCCAGTCGCTCATGACGGACGAGGATCTGCTCATCATCACGGCGGATCACGGCTGCGACCCCTGCTTCCCCGGCACGGATCACACCCGCGAGCATATCCCGCTGCTGGTCTGGCATAAGGGCATGACCAAACTGGTGGATCTGGGGCTGCGCACGACCTACGCCGATGTGGCCGCGACCTGTGCGGAATGGCTCGGTCTGCCGGAGCGCTTCGGTGCAACGTCCTTTGCTGACAAACTTCAGTAATACATTATTCAGGAGGATACCATGCAGGATTATATGGAAAAGCTCCACGCGGCGGCGGACTTCATCCGCGAAAAGGCGGGGGAGGCGGAAGTTGGCGTGATCCTGGGCAGCGGCCTGGGCGACTATGTCGAGGCGCTGGAGGACGCGAAGTACGTCGAATACAAGGATATTCCAGGTTTCCCGCGTTCCACTGCGCCCGGTCATGCGGGCCGCTGGTGGACGGGCAAGCTCCATGGCAAGCGCGTCTGCATGATGCAGGGCCGCTTCCATGCCTATGAGGGCTGGAGCCTGGAGGAAGTCACCATGCCCGTGCGTGTGATGGCACTGATGGGCGTGAAGACCCTCTTTGTCACCAACGCGGCGGGCGGCGTGAATGAGAAGTTCAGCCAGGGCTGCCTGATGATCATCAGCGACTTCATCAACATGTCCGGCAAGAATCCGCTGACCGGCCCCAATCTGAGCGAATTCGGTGTGCGCTTCCCCGATATGACCCATGCCTACGATACGGAGCTGATCGCCCTGTGCGAAAAGCAGGCTGAGAAGCTGGGCGTGCCGGTGGAAAAGGGCGTTTACATGTGGATGAACGGCCCCACCTATGAGACGCCGGCGGAAGTGCGCATGGCGCGCATCCTCGGTGCGGATGCGGTGGGCATGTCCACCGTGCCGGAGACCATTGTGGCGCGTCATTGCGGCATGCGCGTGCTGGGCGTGAGCTGCATCACCAATATGGCAGCGGGCATTCTGGATGTCATCCTGGATGAGCAGGAAGTCATCGAGACCGCGGCACGGGTCAAGGGGACCTTCCGCGCGCTGCTGGATGCGACCATCGAGGCGCTGTGAGCATGAGGAAGATCGCACTTGTGACAGGCGGCTCGCGCGGCATCGGTGCGGCTTGCGTCCGTACCTTCGCCAGGGCGGGCTATGCGGTGGTTTTCCTCTACAACCGCAGCGCGGAAAAGGCGGAAACCCTGGTGGACGCCCTGCGCGGCGAAAACCTCGACGTGGCGGCGTATCCCTGCGATGTGTCCGTGCCGGAGCAGGTGAAGCAGACGCTTCAGGAGATCCTGCGTGTGTATCACCGGGTCGATGTGCTGGTGAACTGCGCCGGGATCGCCCATATCGGCCTGCTGACTGATATGACGGAGGATGAGTGGGATCACCTCTTCGGGGTGAATGTGCGCGGCGTGTTCTCCGTGACGAAAAATGTGCTGCCGGGGATGATCTCCCGTCGGACGGGCGCGATCATCAATGTCAGCAGCATGTGGGGCGAAGTCGGTGCGAGCTGTGAGGCGGCGTATTCCGCCACCAAGGCGGCGCTCATCGGCCTGACGAAGGCGCTGGCCAAGGAGGTCGGGCCGAGCGGCGTGCGCGTCAACTGCATCACCCCCGGCGTGATCGACACGGACATGAACGCCCAGATGACGGAGGAGGATCGCGCTGCATTGGCGGATGAAACGCCCTTGGGGCGCATCGGCCGGGCGGAGGAGGTTGCCAAAACGGCGCTTTTCCTCAGCAGCGAGGATGCCTCCTTCATCACCGGGCAGATCGTGGGCGTCAGCGGCGGTCTGGTCATCTGACATACATAACGAAGCAAACATATGGGCATGCTGAAACCAAACCCGGAAGGAGGAATCAGCATGCCCTTTTTACGTCGCGTATGTGTGCTCGGCCTGGCCGTCTGCCTGCTTGCACCGCTTTCAGCCGCCGCCAAGCCCCTGGAGGAGGGTCAGCCGATGACACTGACATCGCCTGCAGCGATCCTGGCAGAGACCGGCACGGGGACGATCATCTTTGAAAAGAATGCGGATGAGCGGCGCGAGGTGGCGTCCATCACCAAGCTCATGACGGCCCTGCTGGTGCTGGAGGCGCTGGATCGCGGCGATGTGAAGCTGACGGACAGCGTGCAGGTCAGCCCAAATGCAGCCGCGATGAAGGGGTCGCAGGCGCTTCTGGATGCCAACGCGGTGTATCCGCTGGAGGATCTGCTGCGCACGACCATCATGGCCAGCGCGAATGATTCCGCCGTGGCGCTGGCGGAATACCTCTGTGGCAGCGAGGAAGCCTTTGTTGCCCGGATGAACGCCCGCGCCGGGGAACTCGGCATGACGAACACGCAGTATGTCAACTGCACCGGCTATCCGCAGGACGGGCAGTACACCACCGCGCGGGACGTCTGCACGCTTTGCTGCGAGGTGGCGAAGCATCCGGCGTACAGGACGTATTCCTCCGTGTGGATCGACAAGCTGACCCATCCCGGCGGCCGCGTGACCGACCTGACCAACACCAACCGGCTGGTGCGGTTCTATCAGGGCTGTGATGGCTTCAAGACCGGTTCGACCGATGCGGCGAAATACTGCCTGGCCGCCACGGCGGAGAAGAATGGCATGCGGCTGGTGGCCATCGTGCTGGGGACGCCCGCAAGTCAGACGCGCTTTGATGAAGCGCGTGCCATGCTGGATTACGGCTTTGCGAATTACCAGCGCATCACCGTGGCCAATCAGGGGGATCTGCTGGGCGAAACGCTTCCGGTGCGCGGCGGTGCGGCGGATTCGGTCGAGCTGGCGCTGGGCGGCGGACTCTCGATGCTGCTGAAAAACGGTCAGCAGTCCGGGCTGAAGCTGGAATTGGCCCTGCCGGAGCATGCGGAAGCCCCTGTTGCGCAGGGCGATGTGCTGGGGTTGGTGAATGTGCTGCTGGACGGGCAGGTCATTGCGAAATTGAACTGCGTCGCGGCGGCGGATGTGCCGCGTCCGGGCTACATTGAGGGGCTGTACCGCATCCTGCGGAACTGGCGCTGAACGTGCCGCAAAACGAAAAAAGGCCGTCGCGGGCATGGCACCTGCGGCGGTCTTTGGCATGGGCGGATTCAACGCATTTTGCATGCGGCGATGTGCAGATCGATGGTCACGCTGCCGCTGTTTTGCAGGGCGATGGCATCCTTTTCGGCAGGGGAGAGATCCTGCATGAGCGGCGTCATCCAGACGAAATCGCGCCAGAGCGCATCGGAGACCGTATGGGTGACGGTCACGCGCGTTTCCGCGGCGATCTCCGCCTTTTCGCGGAGGTACGCGTCCACCTGCCCTTCCTCGTAGGGCGCCATTCCGCGAGCCTGGCGCAGCTCACGCAGATAGCTGCCGCCGGGATACACCTTGATCAGCAGGCCGCCCGGCGCCAAAACGCGGCGGAATTCGTCATAGCTGGCAGGCGTCAGCACATCCAGCACAGCGGTGAAGGCGCCGTCCCTGAAGGGGAGGCGGCGCAGGTCGGCCACGCACCACAGCGCCGTGCAGGGATGCCCTGTACACTGGAGGATCGCGTCGCGGCTGATGTCCACCCCGGCGCCCTGCCAGCCCTCGTGCCGGGTGAGCAGCGCGTTGAGGTACCAACCGTCGCCGCAGCCGGCATCAAGGATGTGCTGAGGCCCATCGGGGAGGAGCGCGGCGATGGCTTCCGCCACCTGATCGTAGCAGCCCGCCTCGAAGACGCGGCGTCGTGCGGAAAACAGCTCCGCGTCGTAGCAGGAATCCGCCTGCGTGCTCAGCACATTCAGGCAGCCCTTGCGGTTGACGTTGATGCGGTGGTTCGCGGCGCAGGTGAAGTCATCGCCCGTGCGCAGAAGCGGCTGCGCGCAGACCGGACAGGCCAGGCAGCCGAGCGCCTGGGCGGAGAGAAAGAGCTTATCGCGTTTGGAGAGCATGGGGGCCTCCTTGATGTGCGGCGCAGGATGGCTCCAACGCGGCGTATTCGCCTCTATTGTACCCCAGCGCGCGCCGAAAAGCAAGTGCGCGGCGGAATTACGCGGGGGCGGTTCCGCACGGGGGAATTCAGGTCTTCCTTTTTGCTGTTAAGGGTGGTATAATAGACAGGATAACGATCCAGCAGAAAGGAGCTGCGTCCCATGGAAAGGATCGAAGCCAGCGTCCTTGGCACCATCTACCGCAACGACGACAACGGCTATACCGTCCTCACGGCCCGCGAAGGCCGGCATGAGATCACCATCGTGGGCACGCTGCCGGAACTGCATCCGGGCGAGCAGGCGGTCTTCACCGGCGATTGGATCTCCCATCCGCAGTATGGCCGCCAGCTGAAGTGTACGGCGGTGGCGCTGCAAAAGCCCACGACCCTCCTGGGCATCGAAAGATACCTGGGGTCGGGCGTGATTCATGGGGTCGGGCCCTCCACGGCGAAGATGATCGTGTCCTACTTTGGCGAGGACACGCTGACCGTGCTCTCTGAGCATCCGGAACGCCTGCAGGAAGTGCCGAAAATGGGCAAAAAGCGCTGGAAGCAGATCGCGGAGAGCTACCGCGAGCAAGCCGGCGCGCGCGAGGCGATGGTCTTCCTGCAGTCCTATGGCATCCCGGCCACGCTGAGTGTGAAGATCAGCAAGCTCTATGGCGAGCGGACGCCTGCCATCATCCGGGAGAATCCCTATCGCCTGTGCGAGGATATCGAGGGCGTGGGCTTCCTCACCGCGGACAGGATCGGCACGGCGCTGGGCGTTTCGCCGGACAGCGAGGGCCGCATCTGCGCGGCGATGAAGTACATCCTGAAGGAGGCCGCTGCGGCGCAGGGGCATATCTACCTTCCGCGGACGGAACTGCTCAGCCGTGCGGCGCAGCTGCTTCGGATCGCGCCGGATCTGGCCGAGCATCACCTGATGCGCATGACGCTCCTGCGGGAATTGGTGCAGACCGGTGAAGACGGCGCCGAACGCGTCTATCTGCCCATGTTCGACAGCGCGGAAAGGGAAGTGGCGCTCCGCCTGTGTGAATTGATGGCAGCCCATGGCGGCGGCAGCACCGCTGGTGTGGAGAAGGAGGTCGACCGCTTCCAGACCAGGCATGGCATCACCTTCAGCGCCCACCAGCGCGAGGCGATCCTGACGGCCTGCCGCGAGGGCGTGCTGGTCATTACCGGCGGCCCCGGCACGGGCAAGACGACCATCATCAACTGCATCATCAGCCTGCTGTCCCGGGATGGCGAGGTGGTGCTGTGCGCGCCTACTGGCCGTGCGGCCAAGCGTATGACCGAGGCCACGGGGGTGGAGGCCAAGACCATCCACCGCCTGCTGGAATACGGCGGTGACGAGGGCCAGTTCGCCCGGAATCAGGAGAACCCCATCGAGGCGGATGCCGTCATCGTGGACGAGGTGTCCATGGTGGATCTGGTGCTCATGCGCTCGCTGCTGCGCGCCATTGAGCCCGGCACGCGGCTCATCCTCGTCGGCGATGCGGATCAGCTGCCCAGCGTCGGCGCGGGCAATGTGCTGGAGGATGTGCTCCAAAGCGGCGTGGTGCCCAAGTGCATGCTGACGGACATCTTCCGCCAGGGCGAGACCAGCCGCATCGTGGTCAATGCGCACCGCATCAACCACGGCGAAATGCCCCTGCTGAATGAAAAAGGAACGGATTTCTTCTTTGAGCGAAAGGTGAATTACTCCGAGGCGGCGCAGACCATCGTGTCCCTTGTGACCCAGCGCCTGCCTAAATTCCTCAAATTTCCTCAGGAGGAGCTCGTCGCACGCACGGTGCGTAGCATTCAGGTGCTCGCCCCGGCCAAAAAGGGCGAATGCGGCGTCATCACCCTGAACCAGATGCTCCAGGCGGCGCTGAATCCCCCCGCGCCGTCCAAGCCGTCCATCCAGTATGGCGAGACCATCTTCCGCCTGGGCGACAAGGTCATGCAGACCAAGAATGATTATCAGCTGGAATGGCGCCGCGAGACGACCACGGGCTGGGAGGATGGCCAGGGCGTCTTTAACGGCGATGTGGGCTTCATCGTGGATGTGGATGCGGAGGAACACTGTCTGACCGTCCGCTTTGACGAGGAGAAGGAGGCCGTGTATGCCTCCCAGCAGCTGGAGAACCTCGACCTGGCCTATTGTCTGAGCGTCCACAAGAGCCAGGGCAGCGAATTCCCCGTGGTGGTGATGCCGGTCGTCGGCGGTCCGACGATGCTGCTGACGCGCAACCTCTTCTATACCGCCCTGACCCGTGCGCGGTCGCTGGTGGTGCTGGTGGGGCGCGAGGAGATCGTCCGCCTGATGGTGGAGAACGATCATGTGCTGAAACGATATACCGCCCTGGCCGAACGGCTGGAAAATGTACCGCATTTCCAGACCGGTCAGGGCGAGTGAATGAGGATATGCATAAGATGAAAAAATGGATCTGGTCCTTGCTGGCGATCGCGCTGCTTCTTCCCTGCATGGCCAATGCGGAAACGGCGCAGGATATCACTGCCGACTGCCTGCTCAATGGCCGCGCGTATGATGCGGCTCGTCCGCCGGTGCAGATGGATCATGACGATCTGACCTACTACACCGGCAGCCAGATGACCATCGAGGCGCCGGAGGGGGCGTCCATCGGCGCACTGCAGCTGCGGTGGCGCACTATCGATCCGCCGCGAGTCTTCCTCAGCACAAAAGAGGACGGCAAGTGGGTGGAATGCCAGCAGGTCGAGCCGGATTACGCCATCCAGTATGTGGCGCTGGATCAGCCGGTCGAGTCGCTGCTGATCACCACCTCCACCGGCAAGCTGGAATTGTGCGAGATCCAGGTGTATACCCCCGGCGAACCGGGACGGGATGTGCAGATCTGGTGCGACGCTCCGGAGAAGATCGACCTTATGCTCTTCTCCACCCACCCGGATGACGAGGTGCTCTGGTTCGGCGGTCTGCTGCCCTATTACGCCGGTGAACGGGACATGGACGTGCTGGTGGTCAATGCGGTGTTCAATGTGTACTACCGCCGCCTGGAGCTACTGGATGCGCTGTGGACCTGCGGTGTGGACATCTATCCGGTGATGCTCGGCGGCTATGACGTGACGCGGGATGTGCAGAACACATGGGTGCAGCATGACTGCGTGACCTATCCCAAACTGGTGCGGCTGCTGCGCCGGTATGCGCCGGATGTGGTCGTTCTCCATGATGAAAAGGGCGAATATGGGCACGAGGCGCATATCGTTTTCTGCCGCATGGCCGAGCGCGCGATCCGCATGGCGGCGGATGCGCAGTACGACGCGTCCTCCGCTGCGCAGTATGGCCTGTGGGACGTCCCCAAGACCTATGTCCACCTGTATCGCGATGCGCAGCTGCGGATGGACTGGAATCAGCCGCTGTCGGCCTTTGACGGCAAGACCGGCCTGGAGGTGGCGGCGGATGGTTTCCTCTGCCATGTGAGCCAGCAGGGGCGCGGCTACGAAGTGGTGGACGGCGGCCGGTTTGACAATGCCCTCTTTGGCCTGTGGCGGACGAATGTGGGCGATGACGTGATCAAAAACGACCTGTTTGAGAACATTCCCGCGCGCCAACGCTGAACCGATGCGCAAAAATGGCTTTTTCGCGTTTTTTCGGCCGGAAATCGTTGACAAGCGGCCCATTGCCCTGTATGATGGGAAACGATATCTCTTTTTGATGGATGATGGAGGGAGAAACCAGCAATGACGAACCGGATTGTCACGAAATTTGGCGGCAGTTCCCTGGCGGATGCAGGCCAGTTCGCAAAGGTGAAGGAGATCCTGCTGATGGACAGCCGCCGGCAGTATGTGGTGCCGTCTGCACCGGGCCGGCGATTCAAGGAAGATGAGAAGATCACCGACCTGCTCTACAGCTGCCACCGCCAGGTGCGGGATGGCGAGGATTATCAGGACACCTTTGACCTGATCGCCGCCCGCTATATGGACATCGCGGAGGAACTGGGGCTGACGGTCGATCTGGGCGCCGCGCTGGACGAGGTGAATGAGCGCATCGCCGCCGGTGCGGATGCGGATTACTGCGCCTCCCGCGGCGAATACCTCAATGGCCTGCTGCTGGCGGATTATCTGGGCTGGCGCTTCGTGGACAGCGCCGAGGTGATCAAATTCACCCCGGATGGCCTGCTCGATGCGGATCTGACCAACCGCCTCATGTCCGAGCGTCTCAGCGACGGGGTGCCGACGGTCATCCCGGGCTTCTTCGGCTCCTATTATGATGGCAAGGTGCGCACCTTCTCCCGCGGCGGCAGCGACATCACCGGCGCCATTGTCGCCCGTGCGGTCAATGCGGATGTGTATGAGAACTGGACGGATGTGTCCGGCTTCCTGATGGCGGATCCGCGTATCGTGGATGCGCCCCGTGAGATCTCCTCCATCACCTATATGGAGTTGCGCGAATTGTCCTACATGGGTGCGTCCGTCCTGCATGAGGACGCCATGTTCCCCGTGCACAGGGCCGGCATCCCCACCAATATCCGCAACACCAACAACCCGAGCCATCCCGGCACCATCATCAGCCTGGATGCGCCCTTTGACCCCGATCACCCGACCATCACCGGCATCGCGGGGCGCAAGGGCTTCTGCGTCATCAGCATTGCCAAGGCGATGATGAATACCGAGCTGGGCTTCTCCCGCAAGGTCCTCAGCGCGTTTGAGCAGTATGGCGTGTCCATTGAGCATCTGCCGACCGGCATCGACACCATGTGCGTGGTGGTGGCGGGCGACGCATTCGAGCCGGTGCGCGAGAAGATCATCAACCGCATCGTCGCGCAGACTAATCCCGATACTATCACCGTGCATGAGGATATGTCCATCATTGCCACGGTCGGCCGCGGCATGGTGCATAACTGCGGTACGGCCGCACGCCTCTTCGGCGCGATGTCTAAGGCCGGCGTCAACGTCCGCATGATCGACCAGGGCTCCAGCGAGCTGTCCATCATCGTCGGCGTGGATGATAAGGATTACGAGACCACCATCCGTGCGGTCTATGACGCGTTCATTCATCCCTAACAGCATCACACGAAGGCGGAGCGTACATTGTTGCGCTCCGTTTTCCCCGTTATGTGAAAGGATGCGCAAAAGATGGAACTGACACTGAAAACCTACCTGATCGTCTGTCCGCTGGTGTTTCTGGCCGGATTGGTGGATGCTGTGGCGGGCGGCGGCGGATTGATCTCCCTGCCGGGCTATTATCTGGCCGGATTGCCGCCGGTGATGGCTGCAGGCACGAACAAGCTCTCCGCCGGACTTGGCACCATCTCGGCCAGCGTGCGGTATGTCCGCGCACGCCAGGTGGATTGGTCTGCGGCGGTGCTGGCCTGCATCGGTGCATTCCCCGGCTCCTGGCTGGGGGTGCGGCTGCTCCAGCATATCCCGGAGAATGCCGTCCGCCTGTTGATGATCATCGCCATTCCGCTGGTGGCGCTGGTGGTGCTGCGCGAAGGGAAACGCGACAGCCGCCGCATCGTCCCGGAGAGATACAGCAAAGCCGCATCGGTGGCCATCGGGCTGGCGGTCGGCTTCTATGATGGCCTCATCGGTCCCGGCACAGGCACCTTCCTCATCCTGCTGTTCACCATGACGATGGGGATGGAGGCCGTCATGGCCAGCGGCACGGCGAAGATCGTCAACCTGGCCAGCAATGTCACCGCGTTGTCTGCGCTGCTGCTCAGCGGCAATGTGCTGATCGCGCTGGGGCTGCCGGCGGCGGTGTGCGGCATTGCGGGCAACTGGCTGGGCGCCGGTCTGACGGTAAAGAAGGGTGCTGGCTTTATCCGGCGGATGCTGCTGGCGGTGTTGGCGCTCCTGCTTGCCAAAATGGTGCTGGATGTGCTATAATTCAATGTGGCGGATTATCGCCTGAATTTTTCCTGTGGGGAGGAACTTTGCATGAATCAGCCGGAGATCACCCTGCGTGTGCCGGGCGGACAGGAATATGCCCTGGTGCTGCGACTGGCGCTGGGCGGCGTGGCCATCCTGAAGGATCTGGATGCAGGCACGCTGGACGATCTTCGCATCGCCTCGGATGAGGCGGTGGATTGCCTGCTCCATCAGGGGCGTTCGGTCGCATGGCTGACGCTGCATGTTCAGGATGGCGGTGACCGGCTGACCATCCGCATTCAGGCGGAATTTGCCGATCAGGCGGATCAGGCTGCAAATGCGGATGAGCTGGACATTTCCCGCGCGGTGCTGGAGACCCTGGCGCCGGTGGTAGAGATGCACATGGCGGACGGCGGCTGGCTGGAGGGGATCTCCCTGACGATGAAGAAGGCTGCGGCCGTGGGGGCATGAGGTATGGACGAAACGCGTCTGACCCCGCTGCTGGAGGAATACGCCCGCACCCATGACCGGGAAGCCATGTCCGCCCTGGTGGAGGGGTATCTGCCCTTGTGCAGGGCCATCGCCAGGCGATTCCGCGGACAGGGCGTCGAGCAGGAGGATCTGGAGCAGGTGGCGGCCATTGCCCTGATGAAGGCCATCGAGCGCTTCGATCCCGCACGGGGCTTCAAATTCACCACCTTCGCCATGCCGACCATCGCGGGCGAGGTGCGCAATCATATCCGCGACAAGGGCAGTGCCATCCGCGTCGCCCGCGACACCCGCACAAGGCTCTACCAGCTGCGCAATGTGACCGAGCAGCTGACGCGCCAGCTCCAGCGGGAACCGTCGCTGAAGGAGATCGCCGGGGCGATGGAGATCACCGCGGATGAATTGCTGTCCCTGCTCGATGCCAGGGACGCGGCGGATCCGCTGTCCATGGATGCGGCGGCGTCCACCGATGAGGATGCACAGCGCCTGGAGGAACGTCTGGGCGTCAATGAAGAAGGCTATGAGCGCATCGAGCAGCAGCAGTGGATGCGCTGGGTCTTCCAGCAGGTCACGCCGCAGGAAAGGTTGCTGCTGGAGAAACGCTATGTCGAGCGGCTCGGCCAGCGTGAAACAGCGCGCGCCATGGGCGTGAGCCAGATGCAGGTGAGCCGGATGGAACGCCGTGTGCTGGCGCGTCTGCGTGATCTGACGGAGAACTGGCGCACATTGCATTGAGATCAGTTTCCCATGACACAACAGAGGGAGTAAATATATATGGACAACCAGTTTTATCCGCAAAATGGAGGATATCCGCCGGGGCAGCCCATGCCGGGACAGCAGCAGGCGCCCGGCCAGCAGCCCGTCTACGGTGCGCAGCCTCCTATGCAGGGCGCCCCGACAGGTTACGGCGCGGCGTATGATCCCTACAACCTGCAGCAGGCCGGCTATCAGCAGACCGGCTACCAGCAGGCGGCGGATCCGCAGCAGGGGATGTACCAGCAGACCGGCTATCAGCAGGCGGCCTACCAGCAGAATGCGTATCAGACCGGCTATCAGCAGCCCTATGCAGATGCGGACTATCAGTATCATTTCGATCACAGCCAGTCCGTGATGCAGGAGCAGCCACCGATGGGCTTTCCGCCGCAGCAGCTCAAGCCGGAAAAGCCCCGCCTGCGCCTGACCGCCTTCCATGTGGCGGTGATCGTGGCGGCGCTGGGCTTCCTTGGTTGGTATCTGTATGCCACCTTCGTCCCGGAAGCGGCGAAGTATGGCCAGATCACGTCCGGCTCGCTCTCGGCGAACCACAGCGGCGATTGTCTGATCGTCCGCAATGAGGTCCCCTATGACGCTGAAGGCGTGACCAGCGTGGTCTATGAGGCGGAAGAGGGCAGCACCGTCGTCCGCAATGACTTCATCTGCAAGGTGTATTCCTCCGGCTATTCCACCCGCGAGATGAACACGCTGCAGAGCTACCGCACGTCCATCCGCGACTATCAGAAGAAGCTCATCGAGAGCGAGACCACCTACGACGCCAAGCTCAACCGCGTCACCTCCGAGGTGCTGACGTATGCCAAGGCCGTGCGCGATCTGATCGGCGGCGCAAGGGGTTCGCTGGAAAATCAGGAGGAGCTGCTCGCCCAGGCGGTACAGGAGCGTCAGACCTACCTGAAGTCCAAGTATGCCTCCGACCAGCGCTTCTCCCGCCTCTTTGACGATGAGCTCAGCCAGACCCAGCGCATCGACAGCTGGACGAAGCACTGCACGGCCACAGGTTCCGGTGTGGTGAGCTTCTACGCCGACGGATACGAATACGGCCTGACCGGCGCGAATTACACCACCTTTGAGCCGCGCCAGGTCCGCTCGATGATCGAAGGCAGCCTGCCGGAGAAATCCACGGCGCAAAAGGGCAAGACCACCATCTACCGCATGGTGGAAAACGGCGAATGGTATGTGCTCTTCCTGTCCGACGATACGGACTGGAATCCCGTCAACGGGCAGATCTATCAGCTCCAGCTGGAGCGGTTCGAGAATTCCGCCGTGTATGCTGAGGTGATCAACTTCACCCGCTCGGGCGGTGAGCTGCTCGTGCGGCTGAAGGTCACCGGCGATGTGCGTCCCGTGCTGTATATGCGCACCTGCGGCGCCATCCTGGGCGAAAGCATGTCCACGCTGTGCGTGCCGGAGCGCGCCATCTATGTCCAGGACGATATGACCGGCGTGGTGGTGGTCAATGGCTCCACCGAGTCCTTCATCCCGGTCAATGTCATCCACTATGACAGCGGCAATGCGTATTTCCAGGCGATCCAGCAGGGCCTCCTGTTCGAAGGGATGACGGTGCTGCTCTTCTGATGCCGGCAAGGAGGATGCGTCGATGATGACGGATGAAATGCTCAGCGCGCGCTACGACCTTGTCCGCCGGAACATCGCGGAGGCCAGCGGCGGACGGTATCCGCTGCCGAAGATCATCGCGGTGACCAAGACCCATCCTGCGGAGGAGATCGAACCCCTCGCAGACCTGGGCCTGACGGAGATCGGCGAGAATCACGCGCAGGAGATCCGCGAAAAATGGCCCGTTTTGCAGGAAAAATTCCATTTCCATTGCATTGGACGGTTGCAAACCAACAAAGTTAAGTATATAATAGATAAGGTATGCCTGATCCAATCTGTGGATCGGATGCACCTTGCGCAGGAGATCGACCGCCAGGCCCAGCGCATTGGCCGCGCGATGCCCATCCTCGTGCAGGTCTCTCCCGCAGGGGAGGAGCAAAAGGGCGGCATGCCGATGGACGAGGTGCGCCCCTTCCTGGAGGAAGTGCGGCGTATGCCGGGGCTGCAGGTGCAGGGCCTGATGGCCGTCATGCCCAACACCCCCGACCGGAAGTGGCTCTCCGGGCTGTTCGCGCAGATGCGCCAGCTCTTCGAGCGACTCCGCGATGAAGCCCCGCAAGGGGTCGATATGCGTGAACTGAGCATGGGCATGTCCGGCGATTATGAGCTGGCAGCGCGCCACGGTGCGACCATGCTCCGCCTGGGCAGCGCCCTGATGGGGCCCCGTGATTATGGGGCCATGAACAAATGAACGATATTGGGATTTTCTTGGGAGGAATGAAGATACATGGCGTTCTGGGATGACGCAAAAAAGAAAGTGCTTCAGGCGATGAAGCCCCACCAGCAGGAGGAACGGATGCCGTTCTCCAACCGCGCGGACGGCGGCTTCAGCGGTTATCAGCCGCGGATGCCTCGCGTGCAGAATGAGCCCGCGACGGCTGGCTATCAGCGCGGCAGCAACAATCTGGAGGCGATGATGCCCTCTGGTGTGGACGCCGCATCCATGCAGTTCCAGCCGGTGGGAGGCCAGACTGGCACCATGCAGCCTGTTCAGCCCATGCAGCAGCCGATGCAGCCCCCGCAGAGTGCCGCGCAGCCGCAGCAGGCGCAGTTCGGCCGGACGGGCTTCCAGCAGCCCGTGCGTGCGGCACAGCCCCACCCGCAGTTCCAGGGCAATGGCATGAATCAGCCCTTCCCCCAGGGTGCGTTCGCTCAGCCGACGCGCCCCGGCTTTGGTCAGCCTGCCTTCGCGCAGAATGCGCCCCAGGGCACCATGCAGATGAACATGCCCGGCACGATGCAGATGGGCGTGCAGAACGGCATGCCCCAGCCTGCCCCGCAGGCGGCTCCGCAGCCCGCTGTGTCGCAGGAGAGCAACACCTTTGCCTTCTCCGGCGGCGACAGCTACATGGTGGATGGCAATGCGTACAAGATGATCTTCCGCGTGGCGCAGATCACGGGCGTGCCCAGCTGCTTCCGCGTGATCGAGTTTATGTACAACAATGAGGCGGTCATCGTCAATGCCGAGCAGGTCACCGACCTGGTGGAGGCCGACCGCTGCATGGATTTGATCTTCGGCGCGGCCTGCGCGATGAAGCAGCGGCTCATCCGCGTGTCCGGCAAGCAGATCTACCTCATCACGCCGCCCCAGGTGTACGTCGCGCCCTTTGAGGGTCTGCGCCGTGCGGGGATGGCGGATATCGAGCGCCGCTGGCCCGGTGCGATGCAGTCCGGTATGCAGCCCCAGGCTGCGCCGAACAACATCCAGCAGATGCAGCAGCCCGGCTTCGCGCAGCAGCGTCAGGATGATTACGCCGGCGGATTCGGCCGCCGTTCTGCCCGCAGCGCGGCGCATGCCAATGGGTATACGGATTTCGGCGGCTTCAACGTCAAGTGAGGCCGCAGGGCAGGAAAATGGGCGGAAATAGGGGAGGAATGAGCAATGCTGATGGGTTTGGTGCGTGGCCTGCTGGACGTGTATAAGCTGCTGATCATCGCGAACTGCCTGATCAGCGTGCTGGGCGTTCCGGCCAACAAGTGGACGGAACTGTTACGCAGCGTCGTGGAACCGCTGTTGGCGCCCATCCGGCGCTTTCTGGCGCAGGTCCTCCCGGCGCAGTTTCAGGTGTTGGACTGGTCTCCTGTGGCGCTGTTCCTCGTGGTGACCGTCATCAAGTGGCTGCTGTGATGCTCAAGGGCATGGAGCAGCTGGCGCTTCGCCTGCGCCAAAATGCGGAGCGCGCCGATCGCATGGATCTGCCCGTCCCCGGCCGTTTCGTGACCGGCGAGGAGCGTAGCCTGGCCATCCACGCGGCCCGTGAAGCCGGTGTCGACGTGTCCTTTGACGGCGGATGGCCGGATGCTGAGCGCGTGCAGGTCTGCTTCCACCCCGCATGGGCGGAGGCGGAATTCACCGCTGTGTGGCTGGAGATCCGCTGGGCGGCGAAATTCGCCCATGTGGAGCATCGCGATCTGCTGGGCAGCCTGATGGCGCTGGGCATGGATCGTGCGTTCTTTGGCGATCTGCTGATGCAGGGCGACCGCGCCTATCTGCTGGCTATGCCGGAGGTGGCGGCGCGCCTGCCCATGGAGTGGGACAAGGCTGGCAACACGCCCATTCGGGTGGAAATGCTGCCTGAGCCGCCTGCGATCGAGATCCAGCGGGGCGAGCTGCTGCGGGATACCGTGGCGTCCCTGCGGCTGGACAGCATCCTCGCCGCCGGCATGAAGACATCCCGCGGACGTGCGGCGGAGATCATCCGCACAGGCGCCGTGGCGGTGGAGCATATGCCGGAAGAGCGCGTCGATCGCCTCATCGAGGCGGGGCAGCTGCTCTCTGTGCGCGGATTCGGCCGCATCCGCCTGATCGAAGTGGGCGGCAGGACGCGCAAGGATCGCCTGCCGGTCACGCTGGAAATATTCCATAAAAGCTGAACATATCCTATACGGATGACATAGACCGAGGAAAGGGGTACACAAACATGCAGAGTCAGAGGATCAGCATTGAGGTGATCGAGACCAAGGAATTCGGCGTCGCCGCGCGCGGTTACAACCAGCATGAGGTGGATGAATTCCTGGACAGCATCTGCGATGAGCTGGAGCGCATGGAAAACGAGCTGGAAGCGCTCAAGGCGGAAAATGACCGGCTGAAGCATCAGGCCCTGCCGCAGGAACGCAAGGCGGAGAGTGCGCCCGTGATGGCGCCCGCGCCCGGCACGCCCGAAGGCACCTTCCGTGAGATCCTCGAGATGGCGCAGCGCGTGCGCGAGGAGACCATCGCCGATGCGCAGACCAAGGCGACGAAGATCATCGAGGAGGCCGAGGCGCAGGCGCGTGCGCGTCTGGGCAACCTGGCGGATGAAAAGGACGCCCTGGAGGCACAGGTCGCCGCGATGAAGGATGCGGCGCAGAAGTATCGCGAGCAGTTCGCCGATATGCTCTCCCAGGCGCAGGAGACCCTGAACGCAGCCAGCAAGCTGTGATCATCGCGTACATTAATCTTTCGGGCGGAATGGCATGGCTGTTCCGCCTTTTTGCATGGAAAAACGCATCAAAAACCGCATTGAAAAAGCGCATCCCGGCTTGTGCAGGCCAGGATGCGCCTTTTGTTTGTGCTTACTTGTAGGGGATGGATTCCCCCGTCAGGCTCAGCCAGAATTTTCGCAGGACATTCTGGTTCGTCACGCCGTAGTCAGGGTCCTTCTCTTCGGTCTCGGACATGTCGCGCAGGAAGTGCACGCAGTTCTGACCGTCAAAGTCATTATCCGGGATGGGGTTGATGTTGTGGGCCACATTGTGCGTGGTGGCCACCGTCCAGGTGCCGCTGGGCAGGCGCACGAACACGGGCTTGGGATCCCAGGGCGTCATGCCGGTGAAGGCCGCGTTCATGGCGGCGGTGTCTTCCTTTGTAGACGGCTCCACGTCGCAGTGGCGGCCGCGGGCGATCACCGTCAGCGACCAGCTGATGTCCGTCGCCGGGTCGTAGCAGATCAGCGCCTGCCCGTAGGAGAGGTTGTCCTTGATGTCGTTGCTCCAGTGCAGGAGTTTCACTTGGGAGAGGCTCGGCTTGGCGACATACCCTGCAGAGCCGTAGGTCGCGCCGACCGTGCCGGGAACGTAGCTGACGCAGTTGCCGGAATAGAGCTTCGTCTGGGTGTTCTTGCCGGCCACGCCGTCCACGGACAGGCCGTTGTTCACCTGGAAGGAGCGCACGGCCTTCACGGTCGCATCGTCATACACGCCGGTGACGCTGACCTCGTAGTTGTAGCTGGCGAGCGTCTGCTGCAGGCGGATGACGGCCGCACCGGTCGCACCGGCGCGCAGCGTGGTGTAGGTGGCGGAGGATGCGCCGTACTTCACGCCCTCGGCGTTCAGCGCGTCATCGGAGTAGAGCTGGGCATAGGTGGACAGGTTGCCTTCGCCGCTGGCGGTCAGGCCGTTCATCTGCTGGAAGGCCTTCATTGCGGCGATGGTCGACGTGCTGTACTGGCCGTCCACCGTGCCGGTGTAGAACTTCAGCTGCTTCAGGCGCGTCTGGACGGACTTCACGTCATCGCCCGTTGCGCCGTAGGACAGCGTGCGGGTCGGGATGGCCAGATCGCCCGTGCCGACACCGGCCTCACCAGCGGAGATCGCGCTGTCGGAGAAGAGCTTCTTATAGGTGGCGGAACCGGCCACGCCGTCCGCGGTGAGCCCATTGGCCTTCTGGAACGCCTTCACGGCGGATTGCGTGCCGCTGCCGAATTTGCCGTCCGCCTTGGCGGTCAGGTAGCCCAGGTCGATCAGCCGCTGCTGCAGGAGCTTGACATCCTCGCCGGAATCGCCATTGCGCAGCGTGCGGGAAGGCGTCGCTACGGGTGTGGATGCGGCCGGGGCGGAGGGGGAAGGAGAGGGGGAGGGGGTCGCGGTGTCCGCCGCGATGGCATCGGCGGAGAAGAGCTTCGCCAGCGTGCGGGAACCGGCCTTGCCGTCCACCGACAGGCCGTTGCGCGCCTGGAAGAGCTTCACCGCGTTGTAGGTGCCCGTGCCGAACTGCCCGTCGATGGTGCCGGTGTAGTAGCCCAGCACCTTCAGGCGGCTCTGCAGGGTCTTGACGTCATCGCCCCTGTCGCCGAATTCCAGCGTGCCGGTGGGGATACCGCTGGATGCACCGGGCGCGGGGGTGACGGCATCCGCCGCGATGGCGCTCGAGGAGAAGAGCTTCGCCTGGGTGGCGGCATCGCACACGCCGGTGGCGGTCAGGCCGTTCTTCGTCTGGAAAGCCTTCACAGCCGTCACCGTGCCGGAGCCATACTGGCCGTCCACGGTCTTGGTGTAGTAGCCAAGGGCCTTCAGACGCTGCTGGACATTGGTCACGGCCTCACCCTTCGCACCCAGGCTGAGGGTGACGTCCGGGGAGGGGGAAGGCGTTGCGGTGGCATCAGCCGAGATCGCGCTGGTGGAGAACAGCACCTTGATGGAGGCCGAACCGAGCACGCCGTCCACCGTCAGGCTGTTCTTCTTCTGGAACGCCTTGACAGCGGTGAGCATGCCGCTGCCGAACTGCCCGTCCCGCGTGCCGGTGTAATAGCCGAGAGTGTACAGGCGCTGCTGGGTGTAGCGGACGTCCTCACCGGACATGCCGAAGCGCAGCGTGCGGGTGGGCACGTCATATGCGGGGGACGTGGCGGAAGGCGTGGTTGGCTTCGGGCTGACCACCGGGCCGCTGATGAGGTTGCCGTTCTTGTCGAAATAGGTCTCGAGCTTCTGCAGGGTCTTCTTGCCGGCCTTGCCGTCCACGGACAGCCCGACGGCCTTCTGGAAATCCTTGACCGCGGAGAAGGTGCCGGAGCCGAATTCGCCGTCCACCTTCGTGGTGAAGCCGAGTGCCGTCAGCGCCTGCTGGAGCATGCGCACACGCGTCCCGCGGGAACCGACCTGCAGCGTCGAATACACGCCGCCGAAGAGCCCCGAGCCGCTGCTGGACGTGCCGGAATTGCCGGTGTCAGGCGTGGTACTGGCAGTGCTGCCGGAGATCTTAATGCCGGTCAGGCTCTCCAGCTTGGCGATGGTCTTGGGGCCTGCTACGCCGTCGGACGTGAGCTGATACGCCGTCTGGAAGCGCGACACAGAGGCCTGCGTGCCTCGGCCGTACACGCCGTCGATCTCGGTGGAATAATAGCCGAGCTGCTTCAGCGCGGTCTGCAGATTGGCGACATAGGTGCTTTTCTGCGGATAGCGCAGCGTCAGCGCCAGACTGCTTCCGCTGAAGAGGAGCAGCAGCACCATCGACAGCGTCAGGATGCGCAAAATGTACTTTCTGGTCATCGTATCCTCCTGAGGGTGAAATCGATCCGCCATCTTTGGGCGGAGGATCATACGTTGTCAGTATACCATGGATCGGGAAATTTGTAAATGGATATTACAGAATTGTTACATCTGCGACGAAAATGGGTAAGAAAAATCCGCGCCGAACAGGCCGACGCGGATCGAAACAGCATGGGGATCACTCTTCGGTGCCGACGGTGGGGATGATCACCGCAGGGCCGGCGGCAGGCACGGCGGAAGCGCTGTTGAGCTTCTCCAGCGTGCGGGGGCCGACCTTGCCGTCCACGGTCAGGGCATTGCGGGACTGGAAGGTCTTGACGGCGGTCTGGGTGCCGTTGCCGAACTTGCCATCCAGCTTGCCAGTGTAGTAGCCCAGCGCCTTCAGGCGGGTCTGCACGGCCTTGACGTCATCGCCGGACATGCCCTTGGTCAGGGTGCGATTCTTTTCGGGGGTCTTGTCGGGCACGGGGAGGAGGTCATCCGCGCCATAAGCGGAGCTGGAGAACAGCACGGCGATGGTCTTCGCGCCGACGACGCCGTCAGCGGTCAGGCCGTTGCGCTTCTGGAAGGACTTCACCGCATTCAGCATGCCGGCGCCGAAGGTCTCATCCACCTTCTTGTTGTAGTACTTCAGGTCGTACAGGCGCTGCATGGTGTACTTCACGTCCAGGCCCTTATCGCCGCTGCGCAGGGTGCGCTGGGGGATGCCGTAGGTGGGCGCGTCGGGATCGACTTCGGGAGCGGCAGGCTTGTTGCCGGCGATGGGGCCGCTGATGCAGTTGCCCTCATCGTCGAAGTAGGTCTCGAGCTTCTGCAGGGTCTTCTTGCCGGCCATGCCGTCAGCGGTCAGGCCGACGACGGTCTGGAACGCCTTCACCGCGGCATGGGTGTCCTTGCCGTAGTCCGCATCCACGCTGACCTTGAAGCCCAGGGCGAGCAGGCTGCGCTGCAGCACGCGCACGCGGGGGCCTGCCGTGCCGTACTTCATCGTGCGGTAATCACCGGCGAACAGGCCGGTGGGCTTGGTGGTATCATCGGGCAGCACGGGCGCGACGGTCTCGTCCTTCTTTTCGAAGGACACGCCGGTCAGCTCGGTCAGACGGGCCTGCGTCAGGGTGCCGGCCAGGCCGTCCGCCTTCAGGGATTCCGCCGTCTGGAAGGCCTTCACGGCGCTGAGCGTTCCCTTGCCGAAGGTACCGTCGATCTCGCCGGTGTAATAGCCCAGCGTGGTCAGTGCGGTCTGCAGCGCGATGACATTGTCGCCCTTATCGCGGAAACGGATGGTTTCCGCTACAGCGCAACCGGCCAGCAGCATCAGGACGAGACTCAGCGAGAGGGCCCGAAGGATGAGCTTCTTCATAATGTTTTCCTCCAATATATGCAGATAACGGTCTGCATACTTTTCTTATTCGTATAGTACCACATTTCGGAAACGATGTAAAGGAAAAATTGGCAGGGTCACAACTTTGTCAGGGGGATGAGCTGGGACGGGTGGGAGAGCAGATGCTTCGCACCGCTCAGGCGCAGCTCGTCCTCCGTGCGGAAGCCCCACAGCGCGCCCACGGGAAGCATCCCCGCATGGATGGCGCAGCGCATGTCGGTGGCGGTGTCGCCCAGGTAGAGGATCTCCGGGGGCGATACGTCCAGCGCCTGCGCGACCAGGAGCGCGCCGGTGGGATCGGGCTTCACCGGGATGCCCTCGACCTGTCCGCGGATGGCCGTCCAGCGGATGCCGGGGAAGAAGTGCGCGACCACATTGCGCGTGTCCGCATCGGGCTTGTTGGAGAACACGGCGAGCTTCAGCCCGGCCTGCTGCAGCGCGTGCAGCATCTCCGGGATGCCGTCGTAGGGCCTGGTCGCCACGCGGGTGTGCCGTTCGTAATACGCCTGATATTCCGCCTGAACGGACGGGGCCAGCGCCTGCTGCTCGCGAACGGCGCGCTGTGCCAGCACACGGGCGCCATCGCCCACCAGCGTGCGGTAGGCATCCAGCGGCCATTCGGGGAGGCCATGCAGGCGAAGGGCGCGGTTCATCGCGGTGGCGATGTCCTGAAGCGTATCGGTCAGCGTGCCGTCCAGGTCAAAAAGCACGGCTTTGATCAGAATGAACTCCTCCTTCCGCGAGGGAATAACCGTCAGCCTTCTCCGCCATACTACCGGCAGAGAGAAAGGAGCGATCACCCATGAATGAACAGGATCGTTTTGACGGCCAGTATCGCCGTCCACGTCCGCACTTTTCGGATGAAAAGACGGATGTGCGCCCGACCATCGACCGCCGCCAGCTGCTGACCGGCGGCGCCATGCTGCTGGGCCTGGCGCTGATGCTGATCGTGGCGCTCGTGCCCAAGGACACAGTCGATGATGCGAACATCCCGCAGGCGGCGCAGGTGCGGTCCAACGCACAGCAGCGCACTGCGGCGGATTGCCAGATCATCCAGCACATGACCTATTCCCCCTGCAGCCACGAGCTGACGCGGCGGCAGGTCATCCCGACGGAACTGGCCGGGAAGGAGCTGTCCGACCTGGCGGCGGCGTATGACGCCTGGCAGATCGTGTCGTTTGCCTCCGTCGAGGTGGTCATGGAGCAAACGCTGCCGATGTTCTGTCCGGATCATGCGGTGCTCCTGCCGGATGAGGGCGGGATGCTCTGCATCTTCCAGAACAAATACGGCGATGCGCTGGCACTGGTCAAGACGCTGGATCAGCCCGTAGCGGAGCTTCCTGAAGCGGTGCAGCAGGAGGTGCGCCAGGGGAAGGGCTTTGACAGCGTCGAGACGCTGGAAAAGTGGCTCGAAGGGGCGGCATCGTGAACGCGGAAGCGCATCCGCGGCGCCGGGCGGCGAAAGGGCCGCCTTTTTTTGCGTGCGGAAGGTTCGCAAAGGATCTTGTCAACCATATAACGAATGAAGCTGGCAAAATGTTCCCGGCATCTGAAAAATATGTGCAAAAAAATTGTACGGGATGTGAACGCTTTTGTCGAGGGCTGCGCGCGAAAAAAACAGAAGAAAGACGATGGCGGCATCCGGCAGAAAAAGATGAAAAGCTGAAAAAACTTGCGCCTGTCATGGAAAAATACTTGACAGCACCCTGCAGGTGTAGTATAATGCTCAGGTGTCAATGGGAAAACCTTGACAGGAGGTGAAGCCCATGCAGGAGGAACGAAGCGCGAACGAGGTCGAGCGGAAGATCGAGCTGGCGTGGCTGACGGCCTTCTACGGCGGGCTGCTCACCGATAAGCAGCGTCAGGTGCTGACGCTCCATTGCGAGGAAGACCTCTCTCTGGCGGAGATCGCCCAGGAGGTCGGTGTCAGCCGTCAGGGCGTGCATGATATGCTCACCCGCGCGGCACAGCGTCTCTTCGAAATGGAAGAAAAATTAGGCATGGCCGCACGCTTCCGCCGAATGGAAGACGGGCTGGAAGAATGCCGGGCGCTCCTGCAGGAGAAGCGCTACGACGAAGCCGGGAGCGTGGTGGACGCGCTGATCCGGTTCGATCAGGAGGAAAACAATGGCCTTTGAGGGCTTGACAGAGAAGCTGCAAAGCGCACTGCGCAAAATGAGCAGCAAGGGCAAGCTGACGGAGCAGAACGTCAAGGAGGGCATGCGAGAGGTTCGCATGGCGCTGCTTGAGGCTGACGTCAACTACGCCGTGGCAAAGGATTTCATCAAGAAAGTCACCGAGCGCTGCGTCGGTCAGGAGATCACCGGTACGCTGACGGCCTCCCAGCAGGTCATTTCCATCGTCCGCGATGAGATGACCCAGCTCATGGGCGGCACCAACGCCAAGCTGACCTGGTCCTCCAGTCCGCTGACGGTGTATATGCTCTGCGGTCTGCAGGGCGCCGGTAAAACCACCATGGCCGCCAAGC
>CAZIUA010000037.1:0-24673 GCA_964542315.1 uncultured Faecalibacterium sp.
GCCTTGCACATGATCATGCCGCCGCGCGGGCCGCGCAGGGTCTTGTGGGTCGTCGTGGTCACGAAATCCGCATAAGGCACGGGCGACGGATGCTCCCCGGCCGCCACCAGGCCTGCGATATGCGCGATATCCACCATCATCAGCGCGCCGACCTCATCGCAAATGGCGCGGATGCGGGCGAAATCGATCGTGCGCGGATACGCCGACGCGCCGGATACGATCATCTTCGGCTTGCAGGCTCTGGCCTTTTCCAGCATCGCATCATAGTCGATGTAGCCATCCGCATTGACCCCGTAGGGCACGAAATTGAAATACTTGCCGGACATATTGACCGGGCTGCCATGGGTGAGGTGTCCGCCATTATCCAGGGACATGCCCATCACGGTGTCACCGAGCGTGAGCGCCGCGAAATACACCGCCATGTTCGCCTGCGCGCCCGAATGCGGCTGCACGTTGACATGCTCGCAGCCAAAGAGCGCCTTCGCCCGCTCGCGCGCCAGTTCCTCCACCACATCGACGCATTCGCATCCGCCGTAATACCGCTTGCCCGGATATCCCTCGGCGTACTTGTTGGTCAGGCACGAACCCATCGCCGCCATCACCGCCGGCGAAACGAAATTCTCCGACGCGATCAATTCGATATGCGTGCGCTGGCGTTCCAGTTCGGCCCCGATGGCGTCCGCCACGGCCGGGTCGCTGTTTCGGATGACGTCCAATTCCATGTTGCATGCCTCCTTGCGGGTTTTCTTGGCATTATACATGATTTTCATCCGGTTGAAAAGCGAAAAACACATTTCGTACAATCGGCGGCGGATTTCTGCTGCCGGCTGCAAAAAAGGAGCACCGCCTGCGCGACGCTCCTCCGCTTCATGATACAAAAATACCGCACGCTCAGAATGGGCAACCCCGCAGCACATCCATCAAATGCTTAATGCTGCTACCTTCCGGTCCTGACATGGTTCACACAGAAGGATCGCACGGGACCCAGTCGTCATTGCATACGGCTCATATAGTATAGCGCATTTCCTGCAAAAAATCAAGGGGGGAATTTCATGCTTTTGCTGTCCCGGCGAATGCGCACTTTTTCGCCGGTATGAAACTACTTTCACGTTGACATACATAGCTTCCTATGATACTATTATCCTCGGCTTTGCGCGGCACAAGCTGCCGTCAAAGGATCCTCTGATCCAAAGAAAGGAAGCGACCACCATGAAGAAGTTTTCCGCATTTCTCCTGGCGCTGACCATGATCCTGGCCAGCATCCCCGTCCTCGCCGAGACCGTCGGCAATGAGGAATACACCGTGAAGACCGGTGTGTCCTACGACGATCCGTGGGGCATCACCGTCGCCAACGTGATCTACAAGGGCGATGAGGTCTTCAAGATCCTCATCGACACCGTGCGTCCCAACGGCGGCCTGAGCAGCAAGGAGCACTACAACGACTACGGCATCAAGGCCATGAGCTCCATCGACAAGGAGTGGTGGGAGGAAGTCGTCTTCTTCCAGAACTGGGCTGAGCAGAACGATCTGTCCACCCTGCAGCTGGACGAGACCGGCCACGCCGTCAACGCTGACGTCATCTCCGGCGCAACCATCAACCTGACCTATTATGTGGACGCGCTGAACAACGCTGATGCCGGCATCACCACCATCGGCGAATACACTGTGAAGACCGGCTTCTCCTACAGCGAGCCCTGGGGCCCCACCATCGCCAACGTGATCTACAAGGGTGATGAGATCTTCAAGGTGCTGCTGGACACCGTGCGTCCCGCCGGCGGCTTGAGCAGCAAGGAGCACTTCGACGAATACGGCATCAAGCCCCTGAGCTCCCTGGACAAGGAGTGGTGGGAGGAAGTCGTCTTCTTCCAGACCTGGGTCGAGCAGAACGGTCTGGACGCCCTCCAGCTGGACGAGACCGGCCATGCCGTCAACGCTGACGTCATCTCCGGCGCGACCATCAACCTGTCCTACTATGTGGATGCCATCCAGGATGCGCTGAAGTAAGCCATCCCCCGCAAGCCGTCAGGGAACGCCCTTCCCCGGCGGCTTTTTCTGTGCCTGATGCGCGCCCGTTTTCCGCGCTGCAGCACGAAATATTTGTGCTGCACCACTTGCATTTTGACGCGAATTATCGTATACTATACACTGTACCACTAAGGTACCAAGACGACACGGAGGTGCTACAGAAAAATGAGGTCTGTAAACATTAAGCTGAACCTGATGACCGACGGCGCGAAGTTCGTGCAGATCGTTGGCACTTACCCCTACGACATGGATCTGCGCTCCGGCCGCCACGTGGTTGATGCGAAGTCCATCCTGGGCATTTTCTCCCTGGATTGGTCCAAGCCCGTGACCATGGAGATCTACAGCGAGGATTGCGAAGATCTGCTCAACGAGATCAAGCCCTTCATCGCCTGATCCCCCACTGTGCGATTGGCTCTACCTGATCCATTCGCATGCGTTATTCTGGCATGATCCGGCTGCCCTGCAGCCTTCATAAAGTGTTCCCCCGGACGGCCCTGTGGCAAGCGTTCCGGGGGATCGCTGTTTTTTGGCGGACGCCGCGCCTGATTCACCGCACACAAAAAGCAGCACCGAGATCACGCCGATCCATGTGCTGCTTCCTCTTGCGGTCATATCGTTTTTTGCTTTCGACGGTTTTGGTCACCGGCGGAACGTCCCACAGCGTCCGACGCTGGTCGTTCAGGGCCTTGCGAGCCTTCTTGCTCATCTTCTCTTCGGGGATGAATTTACGCATGACATCACGTCCTTTCCTGATGCGCCTGTATGCAGCTTTTGCCGACGGACATTGTACCACAGCGGCAAGGCCGTGTCAACGGATGCCATGCCTGAAACGTTGGAGCCGTCCCTGCGTGATCTGCAGGGACGGCTCCGCTTTCTTATGCCGTTTTTTCTTCCGCCGGCTTGTCGGTCTCGATCTTCCGGCGCTGCACATTCTGATAGAGGAAGCGCTCATACCGCACGTCCAGCTTGAAGGAATCCTTGCGCACATAGTTCCCTGCGGCGCTCTGGCTGTGCGCCTGCTTGAGCTGTCCGCGAAGGATGCCCACGACGATCAGTGCCGCGATCAATGCCGCAAAGGCCGCCAGCAGGAGCGTTCCGCTGGCCAGGCAATCCGCCAGGGCCATGACGATCGCCGCGATACCCAGCACACCGGCGAACACGCCGCCACCCCATGCGAAGGATTTCCCCTTATCCGCAGGCACATTGCAGGTCAGCTTGCCGGTCTGGCCGTTGATGGCGAAGGTGTAGGTCTTTTCATCCTTCCGGGTGGTGATGAGCCACACAGGCATGAGCACCGGCGTGACCTTTCCGCCCTCGGAGGACACGCTGCGGCTGCGCTCGGTGACGATGGTGTATCCGCTGACGGTGTTGCGCAGGGTGTCAGCGATGCTGTTCTCCACGCGCTCAGACGCGCGACGCTCGCAGGCGTCGCTGTCCACATCCGCCTGATCCGCCATGGATCCGGCCAGCACCGCAGGCTGGAAGGGGATCGCCGCACTCAGGTCATACGGCTCCAGCGATTCGGTGATCTTGTCATCGAGCTTTGCGCTGGCATCCACCGGGATGTTCTCAAACCCCATGGAGCCGCTGCGCCGCACGATGTAATGCTCCGTGCGGGTGACTTCCCAGTCGCCCTCGCGCTCCACATGACGCTTTTCCGCATCATAGATGATGTTGGCGTGTGCGTCGCAGTCGAACAGCCAGTACGGCACGTAGACCTTGCGCATCTCGGTGATGCTGTTGTCCCCCTTGAGGAAGACATTCGGCAGCAGCCGCTTGCCCTTGAAGTAATCATGGAACTGCTGCTGTGCCTGCTCCTTCCCCACCACAAAGGGAATGACCTTTTCCGGCTTGACGCCGCTGTCCACGCGGTCGGGCAGGATGGCGGGACTGCCGCAGTAGGGGCATTCGGTGGCGGTGGTGGTCTCCTCGGTGATCAGCTCCGCGCCGCAGCTCTTGCAGCGATAGCCCTTCATCTGCGTCATCTCGTCCGCCCGGAAGCCCTCCTGGGGCAGGGTGAAGTCGATGCCGCCCTGCATCGATGCGGCGGACATCTCCTCCAGCGCCTCGCTCTCAAACACATTATCGCACGCGGCACACTTCAGCTTGGTATTCACGCCGTCAAAGGACAGCGGCGAACCACAGCACGGGCATTTGTACGTCTTTGTCTGCATGAAAGTCCCTCCCGTTCAGCATCACTCCGCAGGAGCGAAGTGCATGAGCATGGTGCCGAAGTAGTCCAGGTCGAAACCGGTGTCCGTCAGGGTGACGGCCATGGGGATGGTGTAGTAGTCGATGGTGATGACACCGTCCGCCTGCGTCCAGGAAAGCCCCGGAACAGGCGTACCGACCATGACGAAATCCGCCGTGCCGTCCGCATGGAAGGTCAGCGTGTATTCGCCGATGAGGGATGCATCCATGGTGATGCCGCCGGTCTCGGCGCTCTCAGCGACATAGCGGACATCCATGAGGAGCGCAGGCATGCCGCTTTCGGCGGACGCATCAGCCACAGGAGCGTCCGCGCCGGTCTCGGGGAACGTCTCCGCAGAAGGCATTTCCACCCCGCTGCCCGGACGCACGAAGATCAGCTTCATCTCGTCGTCCGCCATGACCAGCTTGCCGTCCTCGGTCAGCACCAGCGCCATGCCATCCAGCATGGCCACGCCGTTTTCCACAAACCATACACTTTCTTCGGTGGTTTCGCCGTCGTAGTTGGTCGCGACGCCGTCCTCGCGCAGCGTCAGGATCATTTCCATGCCCATCAACGCCACGGGATAGCTCTCGCCCTCCATTTCGAGGACGTCCGCCTGCCACTGGCCGACGAAATCCGCCTGCGTGCCGGACACCTCCGCGCCGGTCTCCGCAGAAGGCATTTCCACCCCGCTGCCCGGACGCACGAAGATCAGCTTCATCTCGTCGTCCGCCATGACCAGCTTACCGTCCTCGGTCAGCACCAGCGCCATGCCATCCAGCATCGCCACGCCGTTATCCACAAACCATACACTTTCTTCGGTAGTTTCGCCGTCGTAATTGGTCGCGACACCGTCCTCGCGCAACGTCAGGATCATTTCCATGCCCATCTGCGCCACGGGATAGGATTCGCCCTCCATTTCGAGGACGTCCGCCTGCCACTGGCCGACATAGGCCGCACCAGCCTCGTCCACGGGGGCAGCCACAGGCTCGACGACGGGTTCGGGCTCGGGAATGGGGTCGCTCTTGACCGCCGCCAGCAGGGCTTCCACATCGGGCATAAGGGCCGGATCGGTGATGCAGCGGCTCAGGTCGAAGTTGCTGCCGGTGAAGGCATAGTCGCTGACACTCTCCACATGGTTGCCCAGGTAGACGGTCTCCAGCTTTTCGCAGCCATTGAACACATAGGTACTCACATTGCGCACGCCGTTGACGAACACGACCTCGCGCAGGTTGGTGCAGCCATCAAAGAGGCTGTCGGGCAGCTTCTCCAGGGGCGCATAACAGATGACGGTCTCCAGCGTCGTGCAGTCATAGAAGGCCAGCGTGGGGATCTCGGTGTAGTTCTCCGGGATGACCAGGGAGCGCACGGGCAGCTCCATGTCGTAGTTGTCACCGGCACGGGCGCGGCCCATCATGTCGCCGCCGATGGCGGTCAGGGTGATACCCTCCGCCTCACGGGGCAGATAGAGGTTCAGCTCATAGCCATGATAGCGGTCCAGACGGGCGTATTCGGTGTCATACCAGAAATCGTCGATCAGGAACATCGCATAGGGCATCTGGATCAGGTCATTGGCCTCTTCGCCCACGCGGGACACGGGCGCATACCACGGGCGATGCGCCTTCTCGCTGAGGATGCGCAGCTGTTCATCGGTGGCATCGGGCGCAGCGAGGATCTCCGTGTGCGCGAAGCACTCGTCCAGCAGGCCGTCGGGCAGGATGGCCGGGTCGCACAGCACGATCAGCTTCTGCAGGTTGTCGCAACCGGACAGGGCATCCGCACCGATGCTGGTCAGGGAGGCCGGCAGGGTCAGCTCCCTGATGTTCAGGCAGTTGCGGAAGGCGCCATTGCCGATGGTGGTGATGGAACCGAACAGCTCCACATATTCGATGGTGCTGTCCGCGAAGGCCTCGTTGCCAATAGTGGTGAACCAGCCGCAGTGATGGGGATAGAAGGAGCGGATAGTCTGGTTGCCCTTGAACACGCCGTCGCCCAGCGCGGTCACCTGAATGTCGTCATACCAGGTCCAGGGGGTCAGGTCAGGCTGATCGCCCTTGTACATCGTCCACACGCCGTTTTCGAACATGCAGATCGTTTCGTCGTACACGGGGTTCGCCGCCACGCCGCCAGCTACAGGATTGTTGATCCATACCGTCAGGTCAGGGCACTGCCCGCACAGGATGTCCGCATAGGCCGCCTGGTTCTCGAAAGTGCTGTCCCAGGGCAGGTCAAGGTCAGCAAGGGGATTGCCCGTGAAGGCATCCGCCGCGATGTCGATGGGCGCATGAAGGTCAAAGGCCATGTAGGTGATCTTCGAATCCGCAAAGGCACGGGCGCCGATGTGCTCCACCGCGCTGCCCAGATGCAGCTCCTCGATCCAGCTGCTTTCAAAGGCACGTTCGCCGATGGTCCTGACCGTGTCGGGCAGGGTCAGGGTCTTGGTGCGGATGTCCTCAAAGGCACGGGCGCCGATGGTCTCGAGGCCCTCGCTCCACAGGATCTCCGTACCGTCGATCTTGCTGAACGCACGGTCACCGATGGTCTTGAGGGTGGAGGGCAGCTCGACATACATCAGATTGGTGACTTCGTCAAAGGCCGCGTTGCCGACCATTTCGACGCCTTCGGGCAGGGTGATGGCGTAGATGCTGGTGTCATACTGCATGGCCTCATCCGCGATGGCCTTCACCGGCACGCCGCCGATGCTCTGGGGGAACTCCACAAAGGCATAGTACTCATTATACTCGGTGATGGTGCCGGTCGCCGCGTCAAAGGCGAACCAGCTGTCCTTCGTCTGCGTGTGAGGAAGGGCATTTTGGCCGCTGGACTTGAGGTGATCCGCCGCGCCGTTGACGTCCTTGAGGGCCTCGGCGTAGGCGTCGAACTGGTCATCCGGCACATAGATGGTGTACTCATCCGGCATCCACCAGAAGCAGAAGTCCGTGTCCATGAATACCGGGCATTCGCCGAGAAAGCGGATCTCGGTCAGGTTGTCGCACCGGCTGATGCCGCTCTCGATCAGGCGGACATTCGCCGGGATGGTCAGGCTGGTCAGCGCGGGCAGCTGGCTGATATTGCCCCTGCAGATGACCTGCAGCTCGTCGTTGAGCGTCAGGGTTTGCAGGTTCTCCATCTGCGACAGCGCGCCGGACTGAACGGCATAGATGTCCCCTGTCAGAGTAAGGGACGTGATGGCGTTCTGTCCGCTCAGCGCGCCGGACTGCAGCGCGGTAGGGATGTAGCCGCCGATCATCTTCGGGACGCGCACATCACCGGACAGTTCGCCTTCCACAGAGGCGGTGAAATTCCAATCGTCAAAGCGCCAGGTTCCCTCTGACGTTTCCGCCAGCGCGAAACTGCTTGTCAGCAGCATGCAGAGCGCGAGCAGGATCACGAGCATTTTCTGCATTTTCTTCATTCTCTTGGCCTCCCTTTTGCTGATGCGGGCTCATCCCCCGCTGATCTTATCCAATGAAGCGACACGAATTTCCAGCACATCCAGCCTTTGGACAGTTCTTCTGCCCATAGTATACATCAAAAATGGTCGTTAAGCAATAGAGCGCCGGACATTTTTGCTTCACACGCCGGACACATTGCAAAAAAAGGAGCGGAACCGGCTTCATGGACCGACCTCGCCCCTTTGAACATGCAGGAAAACGTAAAAAGAAAACCCTCGATCCGAAGATCAAGGGTTTCAAGTGGTCGCAACAGGACTCGAACCTGTGACCCCATCGATGTGAACGATGTGCTCTACCAACTGAGCCATGCGACCATATTGTTTTCGCCGTCGCTTGACGACATGAAATATAATAACACAATTCCAGCATAATGTCAACCCCTGAAATGAAAAAAATCGACAAAAAGTTGGCCTGTGCATTTTTCAGCACAGACCAGCTTGCAGATCAGCTGCCGAGATAGGCCTTGCGCACATCGTCATCATGCAGGAGCGCATCGGCCTGGCCGGATTTGGAGATGGCGCCTGTTTCCAGCACATACGCGCGGTCAGCGATGGACAGTGCCATCTGCGCATTCTGTTCCACCAGGAGGATGGTCACGCCCGCTGCGTGCAGCTCCTGAATGATGGAGAAGATCTGCTCCACCAGGATGGGCGCCAGACCCATGGACGGCTCATCCAGCATGAGCAGCCGCGGCCGGGACATCATCGCCCGGGCGATGGCCAGCATCTGCTGCTCGCCGCCGGAGAGCGTGCCTGCGATCTGCTTTTCGCGCTCCTTCAATCGGGGGAAGCGCTCGAACATTTCCTCCATGGAGGCAGGCAATTCCGCCTTGGGCCGGGTGAAGCCGCCCATTTCGAGGTTCTCGCGCACGGTCATCTGCTGGAAGATGCGCCGCCCTTCCGGGCAGAGCGCCATCCCCTGGGAGACGGTCTTGTGCGCAGGAATGGCGGACAGGTTCTTGCCGTCAAAGACAACGGAGCCGCTTCGGGGGCGCAAAAGCCCGGCCACCGTGTTCAGCGTGGTGGACTTGCCAGCGCCGTTGGCGCCGATGAGCGTGACGATCTCGCCCTCGTTGACCTCAAAGGAGATCCCCTTGATGGCATGGATCGCGCCGTAGTACACATGGATGTCATTGACCTGCAGCAGGCTCATCAAGCGTCGCCTCCCCTCTTGTGCGCCGGTTCATCCTCATGCCCCTTGGAGCCGAGGTACGCCTCGATGACCACCGGGTTCTGCTGGATCTCATCCGGCGTGCCCTTGGCGATGATCCGCCCGTAATTCAGCACGCAGATGCCCTCGCAGATGCCCATGACCAGGTTCATGTCGTGCTCAATGAGCATCACAGCGATCTGGAACTGGTCGCGGATGTTGATGATGGTGTGCATCAGCTCGTCCGTTTCATGCGGATTCATACCAGCGGCAGGCTCGTCCAGCAGCAGCAGGGAGGGATTCGTCGCCAGTGCGCGGACGATCTCCAGGCGGCGCTGTGCGCCATAAGGCAGGCTGCCGGCCTTCACGTCCGCCATGTCCTGCATGTCGAAGATGGAGAGCAGCTCCAGCGCCTTTTCGTGCTGCTTGCGCTCGCCCTTCCAGAAGGACGGCAGGCGCAGGATGCCGCTGCCCATGCCGTATTTGATCTGATTGTGCAGGCCGATGCGCACATTGTCCTCCACGGTCATGTTGGAGAACAGGCGGATATTCTGGAACGTGCGGGCGATGCCCATGCGGTTGGCCTGCTCGGTGTTCATGCCGGAGGTGTCCTTGCCGTTGATGAGCACGGTGCCGGTCGTGGGCTGATACACCTTCGTCAGCAGGTTGAACACGGTTGTCTTGCCAGCGCCGTTGGGGCCGATCAGGCCGCAGATCTCGGTCGGGCCGACGGCGATGTTGAAGTCCTCCAAGGCCTTGAGGCCGCCGAATTCGATGCCCAGGTGGCGCGTCTCCAGCACGGGACGCTTGTCCACATCGCGCTCCGGCACGATGGAGGTGGACGGCACCGGCACCATCTTGGTATCCAGCAGGCGCTTACGCGGCTGATTCAGCGTCATGCGGCGTCACCTTCCTTTCGCGTGCGGAGGAACTTGGCCTTCCATGCGGCAGATTTTTCTGCCAGGGCTTGCATGCCCTTGATGCGCATGATGGCCGCCCACAGGTTCTTGAGAATGGGGCTGTTGGTGGCCAGCATCACCAGGATGAGCACGATGGCATACACCAGCATGCGGTAGTTGGAGAAGGAGCGCAGCAATTCGGGCAGGAGCGTCAGCGCAGCGGCGGCGATGACGCTGCCGCGGATGTTGCCGATGCCGCCCAGCACCACAAAGACCAGCACCAGGATGGACGTGTCGAACTTAAACTTGGCGGCGGTCACGGTGGAATAATTCAGCCCGTAGAGCGCACCGGCCATACCGGCCAGCACGGCGGAAGTCACGAAGGCCATCATCTTGTACTTGGTGACGTTCAGGCCGACGGATTCCGCGGCGATGCGGCTGTCGCGGATGGCCATGATGGCGCGTCCGGAGCGGGAATTGATGAGGTTGAGCACGACAAAGAGCGTCACCAGAACGAGCACGAAGCCCATCTCGAACGTGGCGATCTTATTCACGCCCACCGCACCGGCCGGGCCGTTGTAGATCATCTTTCCCGCCAGATCGGGGTCATTGAAGCCGATATGCAGCGCCGTGCCATCCACGGAGAAATACAGGGTGTTGAGCACATTGCGGATGATCTCGCCGAAGGCCAGCGTCACGATGGCAAGGTAGTCGCCGCGCAGGCGCAGCACGGGGATGCCGATCAGCACGCCTGCGATGCCTGCAAACATGCCGCCGGACACGATCGCCAGCAGCAGGCGGATGGTCTTGTTATCCGCCAGGAAGGACAGCGCGGACGCACTGCCGCCAAAGGCACTGAGCAGCCAGGAGGACATGATGATGCCCGAGAACGCGCCCACACTCATGAATCCGGCATGGCCCAGGGACAATTCGCCCGAGATGCCCACGGTCAGATTCAGGGAGACCGCCATCACGATGTACACGCAGATGGGCACCAGCTGTCCCTTGAGGGAGCGGCTCATCTTGAAGCCATCGATGATCTTGCCGTCGATGGCGATCTGGCAGATGATGAAGGCGATGATCACCATCGCATAGGTGATCAGGTTGGATCGGAATTTCTTGGAGAGTTTCACCTGATTCACCTCACACTTTCTCATGGGTCTTTTTGCCAAGGAGGCCGGTGGGCTTCACCAGCAGGACGATGATCAGCACCGCGAAGACGAAGGCATCGCCCAGCTCCATGGAGATATAGGCTTTACCGAGGATCTCGATCACACCCAGGAGAATGCCGCCCACCATGGCGCCGGGGATGGAACCGATGCCGCCGAACACAGCCGCCGTGAAGGCCTTGATGCCCGGCATGGAGCCCGTGGTGGGCGTCAGCGCGGGATAGGCGGTGCAAAGCAGCACGCCCGCCACCGCCGCCAGCGCAGAACCGATGGCGAAGGTGATGGAAATGGTCTGGTTGACATTGATGCCCATCAATTCCGCCGCGCCCTTATCCTCGGACACGACGCGCATGGCCTTGCCGATCTTCGTCTTGCCGGTGAAGAGCGTCAGGGCGATCATGATGACGATGCAGGCCACGATGGTCACAAGGGATTCGCCCTTGATGATCAGCCGTCCATCCAGCAGGGCAATGGACGGGACGCCGATCATGTTCGGGAAGGACTTGGTGTTCGATCCCCAGATGAGCAGCGCCGCGTTTTGCAGCAGATAGCTCATGCCGATGGCGGTAATCAGCACGGCCAGCGATGCCGCCTGACGCAGGGGCTTGTAGGCCAGGCGCTCGATCAGCACGCCCAGCACGGTGCAGACCAGCATGGCCACCACCAGCGCCACGACGGGCGGCAAATTCCAGTAATGCACCGCGCAGAAGGACACATAGGCGCCGATCATGATCACGTCGCCATGGGCGAAATTCAGCATTTTGGCGATGCCGTAAACCATGGTATATCCCAGCGCGATGATGGCATACACGCTGCCCAGGCTCAGGCCGTTCATCAGGTGAGAAAGGAACGAAATCATTCGTCAGCGACCTCGTTTTCTTCAGGATGATCCGCATTATATGCAGGATAGCAAATGCCCGACTCCCGCACTGCAGGAGTCGGGCGCGATGGTACCTCGTTCAGCTGCTTATTCCACCTTGGCGTAGACGCCGTCCTTGACGACATACACCGCAGGGGTCTTGGTCACTTCGCCGCTGGCGGCCCAGGACAGTTCGCCCGTAAGGCCGGAAACATGCAGGTTCGGGAATTCGGCGATCAGCATCTCGCACGCATCCTCGAAGGAGGTGTCCGGCGTGATGCCGGCGTTCTGCGCGGCGGTGTACAGGGCGTAGATGCCGTCGTAGGCGTCCGCAGCGAACTGGTTGGGTTCCTCGCCGCACAGGGCGGTGTACGCCTGCACGAAATTCTGCGTCTTTTCATCCTGAGCGGAAGCCGCAAAGGGGGTCAGCAGCATCAGGCCTTCCGCCAGGGCGGTGTCGAAGCCTTCCAGCGCGAGGATGCCGTCCATGCCGTCGCCGCCGAAGAACACGGGCGCGTAGTCAACGGCCTTGGCCTGCGCCAGGATCAGGGAAGCGGGGGTGTAATAGATGGGCAGGAAGACCAGATCCGCACCGGCATCCTTGCAGGCCGCGATCTGCACGGAGAAGTCCGCGTTGTCATCGGAGGCGAAGGTGGTCGTGGCGACGATCTCCAGCCCCAGCTCCTTGGCATGTGCCGCGAAGGCCTGATAGATGCCCGTGGAGTACACATCGGCGTTGTTATAGATGATGCCGATCTTGGTGCCCATGCTCTTGGCCACGATCATGTCCGCCGCAGCGATGCCCTGGCCGGGATCGGTGAAGCAGACCTGGAAGGCATTGTCCTTGTTTGCCGTCACGTCGGTGGCGGAGGCAGAGGGCGTCAGCATGAACACACGATCCTCATACGCCTGCGCGGACACGGCAAGGCAGGGCGCGGTGGTCACGGTGCCGAGGATCATCTGCGCCTCGGCATCCAGCACGGCGTTATACGCGTTGATGCCCTTTTCAGGGTCGTTCTCGTCATCCTGCACCTGGAGGATGATCTGCACGCCGCCCATGGCATTGATCTCATCCACGGCGATCCGCGCGCCATTGGCCACGGCATTGCCGTATACAGCAGCGCCGCCGGTCATGGGGCCGATCACGGCGATCTTGATCCCGTCCTCCGCATGGGCGGTCACACACAGGCTCATCGCGCAGCACAGCGCCATCACAACAGCAAACAGCTTCCGGATCTTCATGGGGATTCCTCCTTGTCTGTGTTCGCCTTGCATATGCCCGGCGAAAAGGATGTCCCCATTATACGCGCCCAAAAGGCTGCAATCAAGCCCATTTGCTGTACATTTCGTGTTTTTTCGTCCGGATCATTCACCCCAGGTCTTCACCCGGCAACGACCCTGTCCGGTGAAGATCAGCGTCACCGCGCCGTGGCGGTCGGTATCATAGAGGGGGATGTCACCTGCGAGCGCCTCCACCCGGGCCTGCCGGGAGGGCATCTCGTTGCTCAGCAGGAGGATCTGCGGATCCACCGCCGCGAGGAATTCCTCCGAGGTGGATGCGGTGCTGCCATGGTGCGCGACCTTCAGCACATCCGCCGGAATGGCGGCGTAGTGCTCATACAGGCCGCTCAGGTCGCCGGTGAGGAGCATGGTCACCCCGCGCAGCTCCACATACATCGCCATGCTGGCATCGTTGGCATCCTGCTGGGAGAAAACGCAACCGTCCGCCGGCCAGAGCACGGTCATGCGGCCGCTGGGCAGGTCGATGACATCACCGCGGCTGACCAGGCAGAATTCCGTGCCGGTCTGAGACAGTTCGGTCAGCAGGCGCATCACCAGCGAATCCGGCTGGGGCAGCATGGCATCCGCCGGCAGACAGCACCTCTCCACCGTGATGCCTGCATCCAGCAGCGCCTGCACGCCGCCTGCATGATCCGTATGCAGATGCGTCAGCACGAGCAATTCGACCTTCTGCCTGCGCCGCTGAAGGTACTCCGCCAGCGCACGGCCGTCCTCGCCCGTATCGATGACCACCGTGACGCCGCGATCCTGCAGGACGGCGGCATCCGCATCGCCCACGCTGAACTGGGTGTAGGCCGTCTGCCATTCCGGGATGGGCAGGAGGATGCTCGCCACCAGCAATGCGCCCAGCACGCTGCCCCACCGGCGGGCGCGCGCGAACTTCCGCGGCACCAGCGTGGACAAGCTCAGGAGCAGCAGCACCCAGCCGATCAGGACGAGCGCATCCGCCCGGCGCGTCCACAAGGACACGATGTCCAGCGAGGCCAGCGCACGCACCGCCGTCAGCAGTGCCTTCGTCCCCCAGGCGGAGAGCGTCCCCAGGAAGGCCGCGAGCCCCGGGACCGGCAGCGCCGCAAGCGTCAGCCAGTACAGCGTCATCAGCACGCCCGCCAGCGGAATGACCGCCATATTCAGCACGATGGACAGTAGCGGCAGCTCGCCGAACCAGTACAGCTGCGGCAGCAGGATGCCCAGCTGAGCCGCCAGCGCAGCCGTGAAGGCCTCCCACACGCGGGTGCCCCATTTGGTGCGGCAGATGCGCCGCTTGCGCAGCCACGGATACACCAGGAGCAGCCCGGCCATCGCCCCGTAGGTCAGCTGGAACGAGGCACTGACGAGCAGCGACGGTGCCGCCGCCAGCTGGATCAGCGCGCTGACGCACAGCAAGTGCAGCGGCAGGACCTGCCGGTTGCGCAGGTGGGTGTATTCGCGCCAGAGCCACAGCAGCACCGCGCGCACGACCGGCGCATTGCCGCCCGTCAGCAGGGCATAGAGCGCCAGCAGCAGCACCTCCAGCACCCAGCTCATTTTCCGCCCGATGGGCAGCGGACGCAGGCAGAACGCCAGCAGCGCCGCCAGCACGCCCACATGGTAGCCCGACACGGAGAGGATATGCACGATGCCCAGGTCGCGGAAGGCCGTCATGTCCTCCTCGGCAATGAAATCCCGTGTGCCAAGCAGCATCGCCGCCGCATAGGCGCCGCTCTCCTCCCCCATCGCGTCCATCAGGCGCTGCGTCAGCCGATGGCGGAGCGCAGCCAGTCCTCCCCGGACAGAAAAGCGGCCTTCCGCCTGCTGCATGTCCTCCGCGCCGAAAATGCCGATGCGGATGCCGCGCTGCAGCAGGTAATCCCGGAAGTTGAAACCCTCCGGGTTCTGCGTGCCGCCGGGATGATACATCCTGGCCGACACCTGCACCCGCACGCCCGGCGCGAGCCAGTCCGGCATGGCGCCCTTTTCCGGATAGAAGGTCCAGTAGGCCGCCCCGGCGGATGCGCCGTCCAGCGTCACATCCGTCAATACAGTCTGCACGCGGCCTCTTTCGTCCCGCACGAGTTCCTGCGTCACCGTGCCGCACACGGTGTATTCCCCTTCCGGCAGCAGCGCGGGGTGGAATGTCCGCCAGGACAGGCACGTTCCCAGGCTCAGGGCGAGCATCAGCAGGGCGATCAGGCGCCGCCACTGCCGCGACATCACCGCCGCGCATCCGCACAGCACCGCCGCCAGCACGGCCGGCAGGCAACCCGGCAGGGAACGCCCCAGCACGATGCCGCAAATGAAAAGCAGCGTCCCGGCCGGAAGCAGCCAGGCACGATACGCCGGTGTACTCCGTGGGACGCTGTTCATAGGGATCCCTCCGCTTTCATCATTCGTCAAGACCATACAAAAAGGCCGGGAAATGGGCGAACCACTTCCCGGCGCTGTCAGGCGAAGTTACGCCCAGGGATTCTCGGTGGGATAGGGCAGGCTCTTGGGCTGGTTGTAGGCGATGTCCGCCACGCCCAGGTACTTGAAGACCTCGAACAGCTGCTTTGCGCAGTGCGCGAAGGCCACAGCACCGTGGTGGGGATAGCGCTTCTGCACCAGCACATGGCGGTAGAAACGATCCATCTCCTTGATGGCAAAGATGCCGATGCCGCCGAAGGAGCGGGTGGCCACGGGCAGCACTTCGCCCTGGGCGATGTAGGAGCGGACGATGCCGTCGGAATCGCACTGCAGGCGGTAGAAGGTGATGTCGCTGGGCGCGATGTCACCCTCGAGGGTGCCGCGGGTGAAGTCAGGCTCGGATCCTTCGGGCTCCAGCAGACGGTGCTGGATCAGCTGATACTTCACCGCACGGTCGGAGCACATCTTGCAGGAGGGGGTGTTGCCGCAGTGGAAGCCCATGAAGGTCTCGTTCAGGCGATAGTCGAACTTGCCCGCGATGTCCTCATCATAGATGTACTTCGGCACGGAGTTGTTGATGTCCAGCAGGGTGACGGTATCGCCGGTGACGCAGATGCCGATGTACTCGCTCAGCGCGCCGTAGATATCGACCTCGCAGGAGACCGGGATGCCGCGGGAAGCCAGACGGCTGTTGACATAGCAGGGCTCGAAGCCGAACTGGGAGGGGAAGGCGGGCCAGCACTTGTCGGCGAAGGCCACATACTGACGGGCGCCCTTGTGGTTCTCAGCCCAGTCCAGCAGGGTCAGCTCAAACTGCGCCATACGCTCGCACAGTTCGGGATAGTACTTGCCCTCGCCCATCTCGGCGGCCATATCGGCGCACACAGCGGGGATGCGGGGGTCGCCGGCATGCTCCTTGTAGGAGACCAGCAGATCCAGCTCGGAGTTCTCCTCGATCTCCACGCCCAGCTCATACAGGCCCTTGATGGGGGCGTTGCAGGCGAAGAAGTCCTGAGGACGGGGGCCGAAGGTGATGATCTTGAGGTTCTTCACGCCGATGATGGCACGGGCGATCGGGATGAACTCAGCGATCTTGTCCGCCAGCTCATCCGCAGTGCCAACGGGATACTCGGGGATGTAGCCCTTCAGGTGGCGCATGCCCAGGTTGTAGGAGCAGTTCAGCATGCCGCAGTAGGCGTCGCCGCGGCCGTTGATCATGTCGCCATCGCCCTCAGCGGCAGCCACGAACATGCAGGGGCCGTCGAAATACTTGGCGATGAGGGTCTCGGGGGTCTCGGGGCCGAAGTTGCCCAGGAACACGCAGGCGGCGTTGCACTCATTGGCCTTGAGTTCCTCAACAGCCTTGAGCATATCCTTCTCGTTTTCCACGGTGGTCTTGATCTCGACGATCTCAAGATCCTTCTGGCCGCACTTCTCAGCGATGGCGGCACGGCGCTTCTCGCTCAGGGTGATCGGGAAGCAGTCACGGGAGACGGCCACAAGGCCGAGCTTCACAACAGGAATGTTCTGCATGATCTTCATCCTCCTCAAAAAAGCCCGCAATGGGGTCATTTTCTACAACAAGTATACATCCTTTACCAGGGTTCGTCAATGCAAATTGTGTCGCATACTGCGCAAATTTTGAGCGATTTGGCTTTCCATTTGTGAGATCAGGGCTGCAGGGTACCATATTCGCGATGAAAGCCGTCAATGCCGCATGACGTTTTCGATATCCTCCACCGTGCGTGGGATGGCGGCGGACAGGTTCTCACAGCCGTTCTCCGTCACCAGGCAGTTGTCCTCCAGGCGGAAGCCGATGCCCCATTCCTCGTGGTAGATGCCCACGTCGATGCAGAAGACCATCCCCGGCGCGACCTTTTCCGGACGCGCCACCACGTCATGCACGTCATAGCCGATGTGATGCGCGCCGCCGTGCCACATGTACCGGCCGACGTTCTCGGCCTTGTCCAGGACGCCTGCATCCACCAGCAGCTGCGCGTTGTAGCGGCGGATGGTCGCATCCACCTCCGCCATGTCAAAGCCGGGCTTGATGATGGAGAACATGTGGTCAGACGTTTCCAGCGCGCAGTTAAAGAGCAGCTTCTGCCGGTCGCTGAAACGGCCGTTGCAGGGGAAGCCACGGCTGACATCGGTGATGAGGGAATCATGCTGTGCGCCGACGTCGTTGAGGATCATATCGCCGTCCTGCGCCTGCCCGGTATAGGCGTAATAGTGGATGCAGAAATTGTTCCGGCCGGCGCTGATGATGGACGGGAAGCCGGGTCCCTGGGGGCCGTGCTGGCTCAGCGCGTGATCGAATTCCGCCTTGTACTGGTATTCGTACATCCCCGGACGGCTGGCCTTCATCATCGCCAGAATGCCCTCGCCCGTGACCTTCTCCGCCTGACGGAGCGCCTCGATCTCGCAGGGCTGCTTGATCAGGCGCAGGCGGCGCAGGATGGCATTGGCGTTCTCCACCTTGAGGTAGGGGTATTCCGCCTGGATGCGGCGCAGCAGCTTATGGGCCGGACGGTCGATGTCCTGCGGGCTGACGCGGAACAGGTCGAGATACACATGAGCCAGATCGCTGCTGCCGGCGGAATAGTGTCCGCCAGCGCACAGGGCGTGGAGGTCATCTTCGAACTGCGCCACGAAGCGCACATCGCAGATGCCGGAGAGCATTTCTGCCTCTGCGGGCTTGATGCGCCGCCCCGTCCAGCGTTCCGCCATGGGATCGGGCGGCAGGATGTACACCCTTTCGCTGACCGCACCGGATGCATCCTTCACCGCCAGGAGGGCGAAATCTGCGCTGTCCAGGCCCGTCAGATAATAAAAATCGCGGTCGGTGAAGAAGGGCCAGTATTCATCGTTGGTCTTGCGGATGTTTTCGCCGGAGAACATCACCAGCAGGGATGCAGGCTCCATCGCGGCATAAAGGCGTTCGCGATTGCCCATGTGGAAGGACTTGTCCATCTGGAAAACCTCCTTGGTATATTGTACGTTAATCCGATGTCCCCATTATACCGCGAAGGCGCCGCCTTGACAATCCCCTGCCGACAGGATACAATAGGGACAGTTTTCGCCGTCACGCAGGCATCACAGGCGGATACTATCCTGCATGCGGCGATCCATTTTTCATCAGGAGGACGAACAACATGGCAAATCAGAAGCAGGCGGCCAGGGCGGCTGCTGCGGCTCAGCAGAAGGCGGCTGAGGACAAGCGCGAAAAGCTCAACCGGATCATCGTGATCATCGCGGTGCTGCTGGTGGCCGGCGTGGCGCTCTTTGCGGTGCTGGGCGGCGAGGACGCCAGCGTGAACGAAGACACCGGCAATGTGCTGCCCCAGGGGGACTACCTCTCCGGCAAGCATTATGTGCAGATCGACGTGCAGGATTACGGCACCATCACCGCGGAGCTGGATGCGGACGCCGCGCCCATCACCGTGACCAACTTCATCAAGCTGGCCAACGAGGGCTTCTATGACGGGCTGACCTTCCACCGCATCATCAAGAATTTCATGATCCAGGGCGGCGATCCGCTGGGCAATGGCACGGGCGGCTCCGCGGAGAAGATCAAGGGTGAATTCGCCCTGAACGGCTGGGAGAATCCCATCACCCACGAGCGCGGCGTGCTCTCCATGGCGCGTTCCAGCGCCTATGACAGCGCCAGCAGCCAGTTCTTCATCGTGCATGCGGCGTCCCACCACCTGGACGGCTCCTACGCCGCCTTCGGCCATGTGCTGACGGGCATGGACGTGGTGGATGCCATCTGCGCCAACACCCCCGTGACCGACGGCAACGGCACTGTCACCAAGGCGAATCAGCCTGTGATCACCTCCATCAAGGTGATCGAGGCCCCCGCTCTGGCGGATTGATCCCCTGATACAAAGAACCGGTGCGAGCTCCCCATGAAAAGGAGTCCGCACCGGTTTTCATTTGTGATCCAGCTCATTACGGAATATCGATCAGCCAGAATTCCCCCTGTTCCTACATGCTGATTTTCTTTTCGCAGGTGCATTGGGCGCACCGTGCAGGTTCATTCCGGCTTAGCATTGGTGACTTCCAGCTTTTCCAGCACCGCGCCGAAGTACTCCTCCACCTCCGCATTGGTGAGCTTCATGGACTTTTGCAGCAATTCGGGGATCTTCTTGGGGCGCACGCGGGCGTAATACTTCGTCGCGCTGATGTTCTTGTTCCAGTTGGAGAGCTTCATGTTTTTCCAGCGGTCGATGTGCCGGGGCAGGATGGGCTCCAGCTGGGCGATGACGTCATCGAAGGCCGCCTCGACATTCTGCCAGACGAACACCGTGTCCAGCAATTCAGCGATGCGGTTGAGGAATTTCGCCTTGTATTCCGGCACGGCCAGCAGCGCGTTGAGCGGCTCATGGCGAAAGCCCTGGATCCGCCCGGAAACAGGCTTGATGTAGTATTCCAGCGGTGTTTTGTCCAGGTTGCGCCAGCAGGCCTCCACGTCAAAGAGCAGGTATTTCCACTTGCCGCCCGGCACGCGGTAGACGCGCACGTTGGTGAAGTCCACATTGCCCAGAATGATCTCATACGCCGCATGGGTGAACATGCTGTCGATATCCAGACGTTCCTCCACATAGGCGAGGTTTTCCGGGTCGTTCAGGTCGTTCTTCTTGCAGAATTCGGCCAGCTCCAGCCACTCCTCGTTGTTGCCGTTCTGGGTGAAGCGGTCGGTGCCGGTGCGCGCGAGGATGTCGATATTGTCGATGTCTTCCTCGTCCGTCACGCCCTCATAGGCCGCGATAAAATACTTGTTGATCTTCTCACGCAGGTTGTAATGGCCCCAGTATTCGCCGTTGATGTACACCTGGATGACCACATGGTCCTGATAGAGGATGCCCTGTCCCTCCGCGAGGGAGGACGCGACAATATCGCGCAGGCGCGTGGCGGAAAAGTCGGAATTCGCCGCACGCAGCAGCAGGGACTTGTATTCGGTGTAATCCCGCGTGGGGAAGGGGTTGAAGGCAAAGGAGTCGTTGCCGTAGGCCTTGCGGGCATACAGGGCGATGGACTTCTGCGCGTTCTGCCGGGCGCTGTGGCCGGAACAGGTGAACGTGCCCATCTGGTTGATCTCGCATTCGCCCTGGGCGTTGTAATACTCGATGTTGATGGGGTATTCAAGCTCCTTGTCGTAGTTGGGGATCTCGCCCGTCCCCTTGACAAGCGCGCCGGTCTTTTTGTTGAACAGGTACTCATCGTCCGTGGTGAGGCAGACGATGGGGGTGAGCTGCTCGCTCTCTACCAGATAGGTCGCGCTGACGGTGGCGGAAGGCACCTCGTCCTCGCGGAAGGCACGGATGCGCAGTGCGGTGGTCTTGGTAAGCTTGAGGCCCTCCGCAGGGAATTCGGCGGACTTTTCGTCCGGGGTCTCGCCGTCCGTGGTGTAGCGCAGGATGGCACCGGCAGCGCATTCAGCCTGGACGGTTACGCCATCGGCATAGTAGCCGCCGGCCGTCAGCAGGGACGGATCCGCCGTGCGTGCGGCATACACCGCCGCGTCATTCTGCTTGGCGCGGGTGGCGTTGGTCAGGTAGCCGTAATCCGCCTCGGTCGGGGTGCCGGTGAATCCAGCAGGCAATCCCCAGCTGACATTGCCGTACTGCGCAGGGAATTCCAGCGTCTGCACCCGATCGCCGTCCGCATTGGACAGGTAGAGTGTTTCGCCCCCGGCGGACAGGCTGAAGGATGCCGAATAGGGCGACTTCGTGCCCGGTTCCACATCGTCAATGCCGGTGCACCACACGGTCAGATAGCCGCCGGCCTTGAGCTTCGTCCCCTCGGGGAAGACGAATTTCGCCAGATTTTTCTTCCCGTCGGACAGCCGCCAGCCGCTCAGGTCAACAGCCTTCGTGCCGCGGTTGTGCAGCTCGATCCAGTCATAGGAATGGCCGCTTTCATACAGGCCGTTGGAGGCCATGATCTCGTTGATGACGATGTCGCCGTCCTCTGCGCAGGCGACAGTCAGGGCGCAGGCGATGCAGACAGCAAGAATCAGCAGCTTCTTCAGCATAGCGGTACTTCCTTTTGCGAAAAAGGGGGATCCCCCTTGTGATGCGGAGGCATATGCTTCCATTTTGATTGTACCATACCGTGCGCGCGCTTGCAAGCGATGAAGGACGCTTTTGCGCTTGTCGAATATCGGCAGCTATGATATAATAGGTGGGATCATGAAAGCCCGACGGGGCTTTTTCCGCATGATATCCGACTTTTCAGCAAGGAGGCTCCCGCACATGCCCATGTTCGGCTTTGACGAGCAGTATGCATATTATGACGTGACCCCGGTGGACAACCAGTTCATCCTCGAATATCTGCCCAATGCCACCGGCGACGCTGTGCGGGTCTATCTCTACGGGCTGATGCAGTGCTACCACCCCCAGCAGGCGATGACCCTCGAGCAGATGGCGCGCGAGCTCTCCCTGACGGATGATGCGGTGCTGGCGGCCTACCGCCACTGGGAGCGCAAAGGGCTCGTCCGCCGCATCGCTGACAATCCGCCGGCCTTCCGCTATGTCAGCATCAAGCAGCTGACCATGACAGGCGGCGCCGTCCCGGTGGATGAGGCCTACGAAGCCTTCGCCTCCGCCGTGCACGGGCTGTTCGGCAATGACCGCCGCCTCCATGGCGGTGAGATCAGCCGCTGCTATGAATGGGTGGAGGAAATGGGGCTCCCGGCGGACGCCGTGCTCTACCTCATCCGCGAAATGATCGCGCAGCACGGCAAGAACGTGTCCATCAAGACCATCGAGAAGCGCGCTGCCCTCCTGGCGGAAGAGAACGTCACCTCCGCAGAGGACGCCGCCGCGATCCTCAGCCGCGACAAGGCCGTCTGGGACGGTAGCCGCGCCGTGCTGCGCCGCCTGGGCAAACGCCGCGCCCCCTCCGAGGACGAACAGGCCATGTACCGCACCTGGCATGTGGATTGGGGCTTCTCGCAGGACGACATCCTCGCCGCCTGCGCTGAGACCACCAAGGGCGAGCCGACCTTCGCGTATCTGGGCGGCATCCTCAGCCGCCTGCGCGCCCAGCAGAAGACCGTCGGCGTGGAGGCCGTCCTCCGCCAGGAGCAGGACTCCGATGCGCCCCTCAAGGCACTGCTCCAGGTCATGAAGCTCCCCCATGTGACCGTCAACGAGGGCACGAAAGCGGTCTACGCCGATATGCGCGCCCTGTATCCGGACAACATCATCCTCCTGGCCGGCAAGGAATGCGCCAAGCGCGGCTCGGACTTCGACGGCGTGATGTCCACGCTGAAAAACTGGAAGCGCAATGGCCTGGAGACCGCGGCGGAGGTGTCCGCCTACATGCGCCAGGTGGATGACCAGAATGACTTCCTGCGCATGCTCTATGAGGTCATGGGCGTTTCCGCCAAGCCCAACGCGGCCGATCGCCGCCTCGTCGCCACCTGGCTGGAGCAGTACGGTTTCGACATGGGCTTCATCACCCAGTGTGCCGCATGGGCGGTGGGCAAGGATAAGCCCATCGTCTACCTGGATGCGGTGCTGTCCCGCTTCTATGAGCGCGGCATCCGCACCATGGAGGCCGCGATGAAGGAGCGGGAGAACTACCAGCGCGCCGCGGCCGCAGCGCCCGCAGCATCCGCACCCGCCCGCACCACAAAGTCCGTCGAGCAGCAGCAGTATACCCAGCGCAGCTACACCAACAGCGACAATGTGCTGGACGCCATGATGAAGAAGTGGCAGGAGGAGGGCAGCCATGCGTAAAGCCATCTTGCAGGAGCTACAATCCGAATACGAACAGCGGCGGGAGGAGGATCAGCGCATCAATGCGCGCCGCCGGGAGCAGGCGGAATCCGTCTGTCCGGAGATCGGCGAAGTGCTGGACGCACGCCAGAGTATGATCTTCAACGCCCTGCGCGGCATCCTCGATGGCCACAGCGCCGCCGGGGATCTTCCGCAGCAGATGGAGCTGCTCAACCGCCGCCTGTCCCAGCTGCTGACGCAAAACGGTTTCCCCGCCGATTATCTGGAGCCGTATTACCGCTGCCCTGTCTGCCAGGATACCGGCTATGTGGGCAGCCCCGTCAAGGAGCAATGCGAATGCTTCCGCACGGCGTTCTTTTCGCGGCTGTATCAGCGCATCGGCCTGGGCGAAAACGCCTCGCAGAGCTTTGAGAATTTCGACCTGAGCATCTTCTCCGACGAGAAGCTGCCCGACAAGCCCTTCAGCCAGCGCGATGTCATGCAGGTCTTCCGCCAGCAATGCCAGAGCTGGGCGGAACAGTATCCACAGGTTCGCACGCACACGGTGATGATGATGGGTCAGAGCGGTCTGGGCAAGACCTATCTGATGCACGCCATGGCCAAGGTGCTGCTGGAGCGCGGGCATAATGTGCTGATGGTCAGCGCATACCGCTTTCTGGATACGGCGCGCAAGGCGTATTTCTCCGGCGACACCCGGGATCTGGATATGCTCACCGAGGCCGACATCCTCATGATCGACGACATGGGCGCTGAACCGCTAATGGAGAACATCACCATCACCCAGTGGTTCAACCTCATCAACGAACGCCAGCTGCAGGGCCGGGCGACCGTGATCAGCACCAACCTCACCGACAGCGAACTGCGCACGCGCTATACCGAGCGTATCGCATCGCGCCTGCTGAGCACGAACGACTGCCTGATCCTGCAATTCCGCGGCGACGATGTTCGCAGGAGGGTACAGGGATGAACATTCAGCTTTACATCAGCAAGAAGAATTTCGACGTGCAGAAGACCGAGCGCTTCTTCAAGGAGCGCCGCATCAAGGTGCAGGTCATGGATCTGAAGAAGCATAAGCTGGGCGAGCGCGAACTGCAGGTGATGGCGCGCGGCGTCGGCCTGGGCGGACTGATCGACCGCGAGGACAAGAAGGTCATCGAGCATCCGGCGGCACACTGCAGCCTGGACAGCGCCCTGACGGAGTACATCCTCGAATGCCCGTGGCTGCTCAAGAGCCCCATCGTGCGCAACGGCAGCAAATGCACCATCGGCTACCAGCCGGACATCTGGGAAGCCTGGTGCAAGGAAGGCTGATCCTGCGGCGAACTGCGCGCCGTACAGGCCGGTTCCCCCGCTATGAGATCGAATATCCGCCAAAGCAGGCCGTTTGCGTCAGTTGCTCGCCGTCGGCAGACTGCCCATCGAAAATCGGCGACATGCGCGGCGATTTTCGCGCGATTTTGCTTGCAAAAATCGCTTCATTACACGGAGGAA